>NZ_CP024081.1:2028466-2328466 GCF_003033885.1 Pseudomonas rhizophila
ACCAGCCACAAATTCAGGAATGAGATGCGCAAGCATGGACTCCTGCACAGCATGAGTCGTAAAGGTGAGTGCTGGGACAACGCCCCGATGGAGCGTTTCTTTGGGAGCCTGAAATCAGAGTGGGTGCCAGACGATGGCTACAGCTCGGAGCATGAAGCCCGCGTGGATGTGCAACGTTATGTGATGCGATACAACAACGTCAGGCTCCATAGCTACAACGACTACCGGTCGCCGGTAGCCATGGAGAAACTGGCGGCGTGAAACCTTAACTGGTGTCCAGAATTACTTGACCAGTTCAGGCTCGCTCCCACATTGGATCTCATTGAACACAAATAGCGTGTTCGACACAGACCCCCTGTGGGAGCGAGCCTGCTCGCGATGAGGCCAGGCCAGGCAACAAAAACCTCAGCCCTTCAACTCCTTCAAATGCTTGTAAACCGTCGCTCGTCCCATGTTCAGCACATTCGCCACATAGTTGGACGCGCTCTTGCCCTTGAACGCGCCTTCGGCATGCAGCGCCAGCACCAGTTCGCGTTTATGGTCGCGGGTCAGCAGGTTTAGGCTCAACTGACGCTCGCGCATCCAGGCGTGGAGGAAGGTGTTGATCCGTTCCTGCCAGTCATCGCGAAACAGTGAGTCCGGTTGGGGGATCAACTTGCCCGGCGACAGGAACAGGTCCAGCGCGGCCTTGGCATTCTCGAACAGCGAAATATTCAGATTGATGCACAGCACCGCCAGCGGGCGCCCCCCTGCATCGCGTAGGACGCTGCTGAGGCTGCGGATTTTCTGCCCGTCCCAATTGAGTTTTTCGTATGGGCCGATGTTCCGTTCGCTGATCTCTTCGCTGAGCATGTCCTCCAGGGACGAGTCATCCCCTATCACGCGCTTGGACAGGTTGTTGGCGATGTAGTCGACTTTCTGCGTACGCAGGTCGTGCAGCACCACTTCGGCGTGAGGGTAGAACAGCGTGGCGATGGCGTCGGCGATGGTGCGGAAATTATCCAGTGTCGGATCAGGTTGCGGGGCATTCATGACAGGGCTCCGGGCAGCGTCAGCGCCCCGTGAAGCAGGGGCGCGCAGGAGTGTGCCGCAATCGTGGCGATGCGTCACCTGGGTGGGTTCAAGCCAGGCGTGCCGGCGACAGCTGGGTGGTGCTCAGGCCGAAACGGGTCAAGGTCTCGGGCAATGGCTCACCGCGCACCAGGGCCGCGCTGGCCTGACCCATGGCCGGGGACGTCTGGATGCCGTAGCCGCCCTGGGCCGCGACCCAGAACAACCCCGGTACCTGGGGATCGAAACCGGACAAGAGGTCGCCGTCGGGGACGAAACTGCGCAACCCGGCCCAGGTGCGGGTCGGACGGCGGATGGTCAGGGTGGTGGCTTCTTCGATCTGGTAGATGCCCATGGCAATGTCCAGTTCTTCAGGCTGCACGTCGTGAGGTTCCACCGGATCGGCATTTGCCGGCGAGCCGAGGAACATGCCGGCGTCGGGCTTCATATAGAACGACTCGTCGAGGCTCACCAGCATCGGCCAGTCATGAATGTCCACGCCCTCGGGGCCGGCAAAAATGAATGCCGCCCGCCGCTTGGGTTGCAGGCCCAGCTTGCGCGCGCCGGCCATTTCGGCAATGTGATCGGCCCAGGCGCCGGCCGCGTTGATCAGCACCGGAGCGCTGAAGGTCTGGCCAGCGGTTTCTACCTGCCACATCCCCTGATCGTCGCGGCTCAGGCCCAGCACTTCGGTGTCGGTGTGCACCTGACCGCCGTTGCGGCGGATACCGCGCAGGTAGCCTTGGTGCAGCGCATCGGTGTCGATGTCACAGGCGGTGGGGTCGTAGATTGCACCATGCACCTTGTCCCGTCGCAGGATCGGCAGTCGCACACAGGCTTCTTCGGCGCTGAGTAGCTGCATCTGCGGCACCGTGGCCTTGGCGCTGAGGTACTGGTTGTTCAGCTCGGCCGGGTCGCCGGTGAAATCCACGGTCATTTCGCCCCGTGGGGTGAGCAGCGGGTGTTCGCAGAAACCGGCCGGCGGGGCGTCGAAAAAGTCACGGCTGGCCTGGGTCAGCGCCCGCACCTGAGGCGTGCCATAGGCCGCGCTGTACAGCGCCGCCGAGCGCCCTGTGGAGTGGTAGCCCGGATGGGATTCGCGCTCGAGCACAATGACCCGGCCATGGGGCGCCAGCCAGTAACCGGTGGAAGCACCGGCGATGCCACCGCCGATGATGATGAAGTCTGCTGAGGTCATGAAGCTCTCCTGTGGAGCGCGGTGCCGGGAGTTAGTAAAACCTTGTGGGGAAATTGGCTGTGTCAGTTGTGCAACTGATAAAGCGCATTCGCCAGCGCAACGTCTTCCAACCCCAGGCCGATGGAGCGGAAAAACACATGGCGCTCATAGCCGGGACGCGCTACGTGTTCGCTGAGCAGTTCAGGCAAATCCCCAACCAGGCGTGACGCGTCCCAGCCGTGCTGTTCAGCGGCAATCAACATTTCACCGGCCGAACCGGGGGTGGTCTGACGATAGTCACAGAACACGTCCATGTCGTTGAGGCTCTGGGGGGGCACTTCGTGGGCGCGCGGAGCATTGGTGCTGATGGAGGTAATCAGGGCTGGCTTGCTCAGTGTCTGTGGGTCGAGCACTGCCTTGGCGGACGAGGTGCAGAGCATCACCACATCGGCGTCGTGCAGCGCCGCTTCAAGGCTGGCCGCGATTTGCAGGCGCGGATCCAGCTCGGTGAGCGAAGCACGCTCTTGCGCCGATTTATTCTGTAGGCTGGGCGAATAGAGGCTGATGCTTTGCCAGTCCCGCAGACCCTTGACGTATTGCACGTGGGCCCTTGCCACTGCGCCGCTGCCGATGACTGCCAAGCGCCGGGCCTGGAATGGGGCCAGGGCATCCACGGCGATGGCAGTGGTGGCTGCGGTGCGGGCGGTGGTCAGTTCGGCGGCGTCGCACAGCAGCAGTGGCTGGCCGGTCTGCATCGACATCAGCAGGGTCCAGGCGGTCACCAATGGACCTTGCTCGCGCACGATATACGGTGAGGTCTTGACCCCGTAGACCTGCTCTTCAGCCAGCACGCCCAGGTAGTTGATGAAATCCCCGGCGCCTTGGGGAAACGCCACAAGTTGCTGGGGCGGTTGGACGGCCTGTCCGGCGGCAAGGTCGTGGAACAGCTTGCGTAAAATCTGCGGTACGTCGACTTGGCCGAGCAGCTCTCGGGCCTGGGCTTGGGTCATCACGTAGGGCGTGCTGGACATCGGGACTCCGGGGTGCTTTGTGTAAACTAATTTGTCCATTATGGACTTATAGTTCTGTTGGGCAATATCCCGGACGAAAAAAAAGCGCAGCGTTTGCGGCTGCGCTTTCTGGTTCCTGACGACGGTTAAGGGCGTTTGCGCTCAACCGGCCGAAGCAGATGAGTCGGTGGGGTTTCGCAATTGATCTTCTTCCCCAGCAACGCTTCGATGGACGGCAACTGATAGGAGTCATCCTCACCGGCGAAGCTGATCGATACGCCAGCGGCGCCTGCACGCCCAGTACGCCCGATCCGGTGCACATAGTCATCCGGCACTTCCGGCAGGGTGAAGTTGATCACGTGGCTGATCCCGTCGATATGAATCCCGCGCCCGGCCACATCGGTGGCCACCAGCACACGGATCTTGCCTTCGCGAAAGCCTTCCAGCGTCTTGATACGCTTGTGTTGCGGCACGTCGCCCGACAACTGGGCGGCGTTGACGCCATCGCGTACCAGGCGCTCCTCGATACGGCGTACTTCGTCCTTGCGGTTGGCGAACACCATCACACGCTCCCAACCGTTGTCGTTGACCAGGTTGTAGAGCAGCTTGTACTTGTCGGCGCCGGCCACAGCGTAGATGTGCTGCTCGACGTTTTCGCTGGCGACGTTCAGCGCTTCGATCTCGACGATGGACGGGTCGGTGGTCCATTGCTTGGCCAGGTTCATCACGTCTTCGGTGAACGTGGCGGAAAACAGCAGGGTCTGGCGTTCGCTTTTCGGTGGGGTCTGGCGAATGATCTGGCGCACTTGCGGGATGAAGCCCATGTCGAGCATGCGGTCGGCTTCGTCCAGCACCATCACCTCGACCATGTCCAGGTGCACATCGCCGCGCTGGTTGAAGTCCAGCAGGCGTCCCGGTGTTGCCACCAGAATGTCGCAGTGACGGGCTTCGAGGTGCTTGAGCTGCTTGTCGAAGTCCATGCCGCCGACGAACGTCATGACGTTCAGTCCGGTGTACTTGGTCAGGTCGGCGGCGTCCTTGGCGATCTGCACCACCAGCTCGCGGGTCGGTGCGATGATCAGCGCCCGTGGCTCGCCCATGTAGCGTTCTTTGGGCGGCGGGGTCTGCAGCAACTGGGTAATGATGGAAATCAGGAACGCGGCGGTCTTGCCGGTGCCGGTCTGGGCGCGGCCGATGGCATCTTTACCTGCGAGGGTGAATCCCAGCACCTGCGCCTGGATTGGCGTGCAGTAGGGGAAGCCCAGGTCTTGGATGGCATGCATCAGTTCAGGGGCGAGTTTGAAATCATGGAAGCGGGTCTTGCCTTCCTGGGGTTCTACGACGAAATCCTCGAGCTTCCAGGCGACGACCGGCGGTTTTGGGGCGCGCTCGCGGCGTGGCTTGGGGGCTTCGTTGTGTGGCTGTTGCGGCGCGGGAGCGACAGGCGCGGTGGCCGCGTCTTTTTCTGTGTTCGCAACAGGCGTTGTCCGCCGCGGCTTTTTTTGCACCTCGGCACGACTCGGGCTGTGGGCAGGTGCGCTGGGGCCAGGCACGAGCTGCTCGGCCTCGCTTTTACCGAACATCTTCTTGAGTGCTTTGAGCACGGTCATCTCATCGATTGGTTAAGGAATGTACGCCGGCCAGTGTAATGCAAGAAACGGGCGCGGCGTAGTGTGATCGTCAAGGGGTTGACATGTCCTCACGCCCGCTTAGCGCAACCGCTCGCTCAGCCAGGTGCCGATGTCGCTAATCTCTTCGGGTAACACTTCATGGCCCATTGGGTATTCTTGCCATGTCACGGTGACACCATGCTGTTTCAAATACTCTTTCGCGGTCCGCCCCATGGGGTTGAGTACCACTTCGTCGTACTGGCCGTGTAGCGCCAATACCGGAATGCGCTGCTGGCTGGCCGACAATTGCAGTTCTTCGCTGAAAGTCGGTGCATAAGTGGACAGCGCGACTACGCCCCCCAATGGACCCTGCCATTTCACGAACGCGGTGTGATAGACCACCGCGCCGCCTTGGGAGAAACCTGCGAGGAAAATCCGCGAGGCGTCTATTCCAAGGGCTCGCTGGGCTTCGATCAGGTCGATGACCCGCTGCGCCGACACTTCCAGCTGTTGCTCGTCGATGGCCCGCGCGGGGCTCAGGGCGCGGATATCGTACCAACTCGGCATGGCGTAGCCGCCGTTGATGCTCACCGGCTGGGTCGGCGCTTGAGGCAGAACGAAACGTGTCGTGAGCAGGCTTTGCTGCAGCATTTCGGCCACCGGCAGGAAGTCGTAACGATCGGCGCCCAGGCCGTGGAGCCAGATGACGCACGCGTCGGCGGTGCCGCTGGGCTCGAGAATCAAGGGGTCGGTCATGGTCTGCTCCAAATCTGTGCGGGCGCGCTCATTCAGTGCGTTATTACAGTGCGGGCCCGGTGCCTCAGTTAATTAGATGTCGCAATCTTAAAAGTTTTTGTCTTGACGTGTCTCATAAGGGTCAAGCGCAGCGGTGTGGTACGGCGTTTGCTTTGAGGTAGCTTGAGTGATGATTCTTACGCTGCGCGGTAACACTATCAGCTTGACGCGCCGCATGGGATATCAGAAATCCGGTGATGGATGTTCGCCAATAGCCGCTACGGGCTTCGCGAACGTGAAGGGCTACAGCCCGTTCGGCCGATTGGTGAGAGATGAGGCAGGCGCCCTGTTTAGGGGCATTCTCATTATTAGACTCATAGCGAAGGTCCAGACGTCGGTTGACCCTAAAAAAAGCCAACAAGGGTCGGCAATGCCCCATAAGGGTGCGACAGGGCTCGAGCTCCGACACAACAAGAGCAAAACTGGAGGTTTGAATGAAGTTACTGAAATCCACCCTGGCCGTCGTGACTGCAGCAGCAGTGCTCGGCGTCAGCGGGTTCGCTCAGGCGGGTGCAACCCTGGATGCCGTACAGAAGAAAGGCTTTGTGCAATGTGGCGTGAGTGATGGCTTGCCGGGTTTCTCGGTACCCGATGCAAGTGGCAAGATTCTCGGCATTGACGCGGACTTCTGCCGTGCCGTGGCGGCTGCTGTGTTTGGCGATGCGACTAAGGTGAAGTTCAGCCAGTTGAACGCCAAGGAGCGCTTCACCGCGCTGCAGTCCGGCGAAATCGACATCCTTTCGCGCAACACCACCATGACCAGTTCCCGTGACGCGGGCATGGGCCTGAAATTTCCAGGCTTCATCACCTACTACGACGGCATCGGCTTCCTGGTAAACAACAAGCTGGGCGTCAAGAGCGCCAAGGAACTGGACGGTGCAACCATCTGCATCCAGGCCGGTACCACTACCGAGCTGAACGTCTCCGACTACTTCCGTGGCAATGGCCTCAAATACACCCCGATCACCTTCGACACCTCCGATGAAAGCGCCAAGTCGCTGGAATCCGGTCGTTGCGACGTGCTGACCTCCGACAAGTCCCAGCTGTTTGCCCAGCGCAGCAAGCTGGCCGCGCCGAAGGACTACGTGGTTCTGCCGGAAACCATTTCCAAGGAACCACTGGGCCCGGTCGTGCGTAACGGCGATGACGAGTGGCTGGCCGTTGTGCGCTGGACTGGCTACGCCATGCTCAACGCCGAAGAAGCCGGCATCACTTCGAAGAACGTTGAAGCTGAAGCCAAATCCACCAAGAACCCGGACGTCGCCCGTATGCTCGGCGCTGACGGTGAATATGGTAAAGACCTGAAGCTGCCCAAAGACTGGGTTGTCCAGATCGTCAAACAAGTCGGTAACTACGGTGAAGTGTTCGAGCGCAACCTCGGCAAAGGCACCCCGCTGGAAATCGATCGCGGCCTGAACGCGCTGTGGACCAACGGCGGCATTCAATACGCACCACCAGTGCGCTGATGGTTCTATCACCCGGTGGGCCAACCACCGGGTGATGTTCTGTTCCATTCTTTGCGGGGCACTTCATGCAAAATTCAATCGGCGCACCTAAGCAGAGGCTTAGCCTCAGCGATCCACGCGTGCGTGCCTGGGTATTTCAGATCGTCACCATTGTGGCGGTGGTTTCACTGGGCTGGTTTCTGTTCGACAACACGCAAACCAACCTAGAGCACCGGGGCATCACCTCCGGCTTCAGCTTTCTGGAGCGCAGTGCCGGGTTCGGCATCGCTCAAACCCTGATCGACTACACCGAAGCGGACAGCTATGCCCGCGTCTTTGTCATCGGGTTGCTCAACACTCTGCTGGTGACGTTCATCGGCGTGATCCTGGCGACGATTCTCGGTTTCATTGTCGGCGTGGCCCGACTGTCGAAAAACTGGATCATCGCCAAAGTGGCAACGGTGTATGTGGAGGTTTTCCGTAATATCCCGCCACTGCTGCAGATCCTGTTCTGGTACTTCGCGGTATTCCTCACCATGCCGGGGCCCCGCGCCGCCCATAACTTCGGCGACACCTTCTTTGTCAGCAGCCGGGGCCTGAACATGCCGGCCGCGCTGGTGGCGGACGGGTTTTGGCCATTCGTGATCAGCGTCGTGCTGGCCATCGTCGCCATCGTGCTGATGACCCGCTGGGCCAACAAGCGTTTCGAAGCCACGGGTGAGCCGTTCCATAAATTCTGGGTGGGCCTGGCGCTGTTCCTGGTAATCCCGGCGCTGTGCGCCCTGGTCTTCGGAGCCCCTGTGCACTGGGAAATGCCGGAACTCAAGGGCTTCAACTTCGTCGGTGGCTGGGTGCTGATTCCCGAATTGCTGGCATTGACGTTGGCACTGACGGTGTACACCGCGGCGTTCATCGCCGAGATCGTGCGTTCGGGCATCAAGTCGGTCAGCCACGGCCAGACCGAAGCCGCCCATTCCCTGGGCCTGCGTAACGGTCCGACCTTGCGCAAGGTGATCATCCCGCAAGCCCTGCGCGTGATCATCCCGCCGCTGACCAGCCAATACCTGAACCTGGCGAAGAACTCCTCGCTGGCGGCCGGTATCGGTTATCCGGAAATGGTTTCGCTGTTTGCCGGTACGGTGCTGAACCAGACCGGGCAGGCGATCGAAGTTATTGCGATCACCATGAGCGTGTACCTGGCGATCAGTATCAGCATTTCCCTGCTGATGAACTGGTACAACAAGCGCATTGCGCTGATCGAGCGGTGAGGAAAAACGCGCATGACATCCCATACTTTCAAACCTGACATGCCCCCACCGAGCAGTAGCATCGGCGTGGTGGCGTGGATGCGCGCGAACATGTTCTCCAGCTGGCTCAACACCTTGCTGACGTTGTTTGCGTTCTACCTGATTTACCTGGTCGTTCCACCGATCATCAGTTGGGCGATCCTCGACGCCAACTGGGTCGGCACCACACAGGCTGACTGCACCAAGGAGGGCGCCTGCTGGGTGTTCATCCAGCAGCGCTTCGGCCAGTTCATGTACGGCTACTATCCGACGGACCTGCGCTGGCGCGTGGACCTGACCGTGTGGTTGGCTGTCATTGGTGTGGCTCCGCTGTTCATCTCGCGCTTCCCGCGCAAGGCGGTCTACGGCCTGAGTTTCCTGGTGCTGTATCCGATCATCGCCTGGTGCCTGTTGCACGGTGGTGTATTCGGCTTGACCACCGTGCCGACCAGCCAATGGGGCGGCCTGATGCTGACCCTGGTGATCGCCACCGTCGGTATCGCCGGGGCTTTGCCGTTGGGCATCGTGCTGGCTTTGGGGCGGCGTTCGAACATGCCGGCGATTCGTGTGGTCTGCGTGACCTTCATCGAATTCTGGCGCGGCGTGCCGTTGATCACGGTGCTGTTCATGTCCTCGGTGATGCTGCCGCTGTTCCTGCCTGAAGGCATGAACTTCGACAAGCTGCTGCGGGCACTGATCGGCGTGATCCTGTTCCAGTCGGCCTACGTGGCTGAAGTGGTGCGTGGCGGCTTGCAAGCCATTCCCAAAGGTCAGTACGAAGCGGCCGCGGCGATGGGCCTGGGCTACTGGCGCAGCATGGGCCTGGTGATTCTGCCGCAAGCCCTGAAGATGGTGATCCCGGGTATCGTCAACACCTTCATCGCGTTGTTCAAGGACACCAGCCTGGTGATCATCATCGGCCTGTTCGACCTGCTCAACAGCGTGAAACAAGCTGCCGCCGACCCGAAATGGCTGGGCATGGCCACCGAAGGCTATGTGTTCGCCGCCCTGGTGTTCTGGATTTTCTGTTTTGGTATGTCCCGCTATTCCATGCATTTGGAACGCAAGCTGGACACTGGCCACAAGCGTTAGGAGCGTAGTTTATGAGTGAAGCGATCAAACAGCCTGTGAGCCCTGAAGGCATTATTCAGATGCAGGGCGTGAACAAGTGGTACGGCCAGTTCCACGTGTTGAAAGACATCAACCTGAACGTCCAGCAGGGCGAGCGTATCGTGCTGTGCGGCCCGTCGGGTTCCGGCAAGTCCACCACCATCCGTTGCCTCAACCGCCTGGAAGAACACCAGCAGGGTCGCATCGTGGTCGATGGCGTGGAACTGACCAACGACCTCAAGCAGATCGAAGCGATCCGCCGTGAAGTCGGCATGGTGTTCCAGCACTTCAACCTGTTCCCGCACTTGACCATCCTGCAGAACTGCACCCTGGCGCCGATGTGGGTGCGCAAGATGCCCAAGCGCAAGGCCGAGGAAATCGCCATGCATTACCTGGAGCGCGTACGCATTCCAGAGCAGGCGCACAAATACCCGGGCCAGCTCTCCGGCGGCCAGCAGCAGCGTGTGGCCATCGCCCGTGCCCTGTGCATGAAACCGAAAATCATGCTGTTCGATGAACCGACTTCGGCGCTCGACCCGGAAATGGTGAAAGAGGTTCTGGACACCATGATCGGCCTGGCCGAAGACGGCATGACCATGCTCTGCGTGACCCACGAAATGGGCTTTGCCCGCACCGTGGCCAACCGTGTGATCTTCATGGACAAGGGCGAAATCGTCGAACAGGCCGCGCCGAACGACTTCTTCGATAACCCGCAGAACGACCGTACCAAGCTGTTCCTGAGCCAGATTCTGCATTGATCCGGCCTTAGGCATTGAAATAGACCCGGACTTGTCCGGGTTTATTTTTGCCTGGGATTCAGGGTGTCAGAACGGTTGCCTGTTCCGGATGGCGGGTAGTCAACAACTGCTTCAAATCGGTGCCCTCGCTCAGTGCGAGTACTTCCGCCATCAGGTGGGGATGACGATCGAGCAGGCGCATCAGCATGAACAGTGGTTGCGGTGGGGCGACTTCGCCACGCTCGTAACGGGAAAAGGCGTTGTGTCCGCCGCCAGACAGCAGTTTCACCGCGTCTTTTTGCGTGAGGTGCAGTTTGCGGCGGATGCGTTTCATCTCCGCCGCCATCGCCTGGGCACAATCTTCGAGCAACTGATCGCTCGCCTGGGAATAACGTTGCGCGCTGTCGGTGTCGTGATCAAATTCGATTTCACCACAGACCCGGCACTCCCATCCGGCGATGTCGTGCACCTGCCGTGCTACCTGCTTGTAGTCGATGGTAAAGCTGCGGCCCTCAAAGTGTTGCATGGCGTCTTGAGTACCGCAGTTGACACATTGCTGCGTTTTCATTGGTCTTTCTCCTTGAAGGAGACTACCGGATGCCCACCGCCAGGGCGGTAGGTCACCTTGATGTAAATCTCCCGATCCTGAAATGTGGTGTGATAAACGTCCTGCCAGATTCGATGATCGGCATAGGTCGTCATCGATTTGTGCAACATCCTGTACTCCAGCGAGGCCATGATTTGCAGCATCCGGGCAGTGCTTAACGACATTCTTCGAGCGCCTTGCTGAGCGCTCATTGTGAATGCCTTGTTCCCCAGCCTGAGGACTTCGGCCTTGACGACTGCCAGGTCGTAGTGGGGTGTGCTCTTTTCCATAGAACTGTATGCCTTGTCCTTAAAATTACCCTTAAGGGGTAATTTTGACCAATCGAAAATTTCGCTCCTTTTCCCTCGCATTGACCTTAGGCGGTTGCCGTCCTACAAGAAGCTGACTAATCTGTCAGAAAATTCAACCCATGCTGCCTACCCCTGCGCTCAGTGAACGCTATCGTGACTTCCCAAGCGTCATCGGCGCGCAGTGGCGCCAGAGCTTCGTCCTCGTCCTCAACCGGTGTTCGATCTGCACATCGAATCCTCGACGCTGTCGAACAACAGGTTCGGCAATGGGCCAAGGCCCTCCGTCGACAGTTGATCAATGAACCTTGAACCAGAGCTTTCCATGTCCCGCGATACGCTTGACCGCATGACCCCGACGACGCCCAAACGCGCCGCAGAGCTTGAACATTTGCTGATCGACGCCGAAACCGACGATGAGCAGACCCAGCAGGCCCCTCCATTGCTGCGCAAACCCTGGCTGTTACTGCTCGGGTTGATCCTGGTGGCGCTGAACCTGCGTCCGGCGCTGTCGAGCATGGCCCCATTGCTTAGTGAAGTTTCAAAAAGCCTTGGTTTGTCGGCTGCCCAGGCCGGCTTGCTGACGACGCTGCCAGTGCTTTGCCTGGGCCTGTTCGCACCGCTGGCGCCGGTGCTGGCGCGGCGCTTTGGAGCTGAGCGGGTAGTGTTGGGAATCTTGCTGGCCCTGGCCGGTGGGATCATTTTGCGCAGTTCTTTCGGCCAGATCGGCTTGTTTGCTGGCAGCATCCTGGCCGGTGCGAGCATTGGTGTGATCGGTGTGCTGTTGCCGGGCATCGTCAAGCGTGACTTCGCCAAACACGCCGGCGCCATGACCGGCGTCTACACCATGGCGCTGTGCCTGGGGGCGGCGATGGCGGCCGGGGCCACCGTGCCGTTGAGCGAGCATCTGAATCACAGCTGGGCGATGGGCCT
The DNA here is from genome assembly GCF_003033885.1 of Pseudomonas rhizophila. Taxonomy (NCBI): domain Bacteria; kingdom Pseudomonadati; phylum Pseudomonadota; class Gammaproteobacteria; order Pseudomonadales; family Pseudomonadaceae; genus Pseudomonas; species Pseudomonas rhizophila. The sequence continues at coordinate 2,040,514 of NZ_CP024081.1, forward strand.
GGGTTTCTGGGTGGTGCCGGCGCTGCTGGCCGCCGTGTTCTGGCTGCCGCAAGTGGGCCAGAAACACGGTGCTCATCAGGTGGCATATCGGGTTCGCGGTTTGCTGCGTGACCCGTTGGCCTGGCAGGTGACGTTGTACATGGGGTTGCAGTCGTCCCTGGCCTACATCGTGTTCGGCTGGCTGCCGTCGATCCTCATTGGCCGTGGCCTGACGCCGACCCAGGCCGGGCTGGTGTTGTCCGGCTCGGTCATCGTGCAACTGATCAGTTCCCTGGCGGCGCCCTGGCTGGCGACTCGGGGCAAGGATCAACGCCTGGCCATTGTGATCGTCATGGTCATGACCCTGGGCGGGCTGTTTGGATGCCTCTATGCGCCCATTGAAGGCTTGTGGGGTTGGGCGATCCTGCTGGGGCTTGGGCAGGGAGCAACGTTCAGCCTGGCGCTGACGCTGATCGTGCTGCGCTCGCGGGACGCCCATGTGGCGGCGAATCTTTCCAGCATGGCCCAAGGGTTCGGCTACACATTGGCGTCCATGGGGCCGTTCGCGGTCGGGGTGGTCCACGACTGGACCGGCGGCTGGAGTGCTCTGGGTTGGATCTTCGGTGTGATTGGCCTGGGCGCGATCATCGCGGGCATCGGGGCCGGCCGGGCGCTATACGTTGGGGTCAGCAGCGAAAGAGTCAGTGATCTTCGCTGATGTTATTTTCATGGCGAATGACGATAGTGTTCCTCGCCAGAGCAGATTATCGTGCAGCTCTACTGAAGATTTTCGGAGCTTGTCCATGAGTGATGCCCACAACGCCTTGATCACCCGCTTCTACCAGGCCTTCCAGCGTCTGGATGCCGACGCCATGAGCGCCTGCTACACCGACGACGTGGTGTTCAGCGACCCGGCGTTCGGTGAACTGCGCGGGCGCGATGCCGGCGACATGTGGCGCATGCTCACCACTCGGGCCAAGGATTTTTCCCTGACCTTCGATAACGTGCGCAGCGATGAGCGTACCGGCGGCGCCCACTGGGTGGCGACATACCTGTTCAGCCAGACCGGCAACACGGTGGTCAATGACATTCAGGCGCGGTTCGTGTTTCGCGACGGCAAGATTTGCGAGCACCATGACAATTTTGATCTGTGGCGCTGGTCTCGCCAGGCATTGGGCACCAAGGGCCTGCTGCTGGGTTGGACGCCCCTGGTGCGCAATGCCGTCAGGGCCCAGGCCCTCAAGGGGCTACGGGCGTTTCAGGCCAGTCGCTGATAAGATTGCGGCTTGTTTTCTACACGTCTGCTGAACATCCTGTGACGACCGCCAACCCATCCTCCGACCTGCCAGGGCAAGCAGCAGCCGAACCGGGCAAGCCCTGGTTCGTCTACCTGGTGCGGGCCGCCAACGGTTCGCTGTACTGCGGCATCAGTGATGACCCGGTACGGCGTTTCGCCAAGCATCAAAGCGGCAAGGGCGCGCGCTTTTTTCTTTCCAGCCCGGCGGTGGCGCTGGTGTATACCGAAGCCTGTCGCGACAAGGGCGAAGCCCTGCGCCAGGAGCGACTGATCAAGAAGCTCAAGAAAAGCGCCAAGGAGTGCCTGGTGGCGAGTGCATCGGTGTTCCATCAACCGCGCTGATACGGCGTCATCAGAAGGGTAGGCTGTCGGACCCTGGCACGCTAAGCTGCGGGACTTCCTCCCTGCAGTGGCGAACCTCATGTCAGAGCTGATTCTTCATCATTACCCGACGTCTCCCTTTGCCGAGAAAGCCCGTTTGTTACTGGGTTTCAAGGGCCTGTCCTGGCGTTCGGTGAACATACCGCCAATGATGCCCAAGCCTGACCTGACGGCACTGACGGGCGGCTATCGCAAGACCCCGGTATTGCAGATCGGCGCGGATATCTATTGCGACACGGCGCTGATCGCCCGTCGGTTGGAGCAGGAAAAAGCTTCGCCGGCGTTGTTTCCCGAAGGCCGGGAGATGATTGCAGCGTCTTTTGCCGCATGGGCCGATTCGGTGGTGTTTCAACATGCGGTAAGCCTGGTGTTTCAGCCGGAGTCGGTGGCGGTGCGTTTCGCTAAGTTGCCGCCTGAAGTCATCAAGACGTTTATCAGCGATCGGGCCGGGCTGTTCAGTGGCGGTACGACCAAGCATCTGTCTGCCGAACAGGCCAAGCACCAATGGCCCACGATCATGGCGCGTCTTGAGCAACAGTTGCAGCGCGAGGAGGGTGACTTTCTGTTGGGCGATCCATCGATTGCCGACTTCGCCATGGCTCACCCTCTGTGGTTTCTCAAAGGCACTGCGGTGACTTCGCCGCTGGTAGACACCTACCCGGCGATCTCGGCATGGTTGGCGCGAGTGCTGGGTTTTGGCCATGGCGCGTCGAACGCGATGAGTTCCGAAGAGGCTTTGGAAGTGGCTCGCAACGCTGCGCCGGCAGCGCTGCCGGATGAGTCATTCGAGGAACCGAACGGGTTCACGAAAGGGCAGCAGGTGACGATTGCCGCAACCGATTATGGCGTCGACCCGGTGGCCGGAGAGTTGTTGTTTGCCGGTCGTGAAGAGCTGATCCTGCGTCGCGAAGACGCGCTTGGCGGTGTGGTGCATGTGCACTTTCCACGGCTGGGTTTTCAATTATCAACCTGATAAGAAAGTCAGGCGCTCGATTAAAGTCGATCTGTCGCCCGGAGCAGGCAATTCCGGGCGTTTATTCCAGAAGCGATCACCCGATATTACAGCTCGCATAGAACCAGGTGTGGCGCATTGGGAGGAATAAGGCCTTGCAGGTCGAAGATCGTTGTGGCGCGGCGGATTGCATCGCTCGTGCTGCTCCCGTTGAAAACGGTGGTGGTCTGTATGACGGTTTGATTCGGTGGCAGGAAGAGTTGGCAGGTGTATTGCGCGGCAGAGGCGGAACCGGCGTAGATCGCAATGAAAGACAACACCAGGGCGCGGTGGGTGTTTTTTATAACGCGGTTTCGGGCTGGGTAGTGCTGTATCGAGTTCATTTTATATGCTCCGTCTGTTCAGGCGTTCTCGCAAGAGGTTCGGCTCAGCGACGGCTTCGGCTGAGGGGGCATATAAAAAATGAACGCTATTTCAGGCATTGATACTGTAGGAGTTGACAGTCCCGACTAATGGGCGCTTACCGTCTACCCAGGGCTGGCGCTCTGACTGGACCACCGCCATCGCGAGCAAGCTCGCTCCCACACTGGATTTGCAGTGGTAACAGGCTTGGCGTCCGCCACGAATCCCTGTGGGAGCGAGCCTGCTCGCGATGAGGCCATCCGATCCAGCATCATCGCTAGCGGACAAACCTATTTCGCGGACAGTGCCTCAAGGATGTTCTGCGGCTCAAAACCACGAATCAGCGTGCCATTTACATCCAGAATCGGGATCCCGCGCCCGCCCAGCGCCTCATAGGCCTTGCGCGCCTGAGCGTCTTTCTCGATATCGAACTCGCGATAGGGCACGCCTTTTTCATCCAGGAACCGCCGGGTCGCCTTGCAGTAACCGCACCAGTCGGTGGCGTACAGCACGACCCGGGCATCGGCCCGGATCTGTTCTGGCAGCATCTGCGAGGGATTGAATACCCGCTCGATCTTGCCCCAGTTCTGGTACGCCACAACCACCAGCAAAATCAGCAGAAACTTCTTCAGGGCCTTTGCGAGCATCAGTTACGGCGCTTGAGCTGATCGGTCAGCGACGTGGGCAGGCCCTTGATGATCAGCGTGCCGGCTTCTTCGTCATATTCGATCTTGGAGCCCAGCAGGTGGGCTTCAAAGCTGATGGACAAGCCTTCGGCGCGGCCGGTGAAGCGGCGGAACTGGTTGAGGGTGCGTTTATCCGCCGGGATTTCCGGCGACAACCCGTAGTCCTTGTTGCGAATGTGGTCGTAGAAGGCTTTTGGGCGATCTTCGTCGATCAGTTCGGACAGTTCTTCCAGGCCCATCGGCTCGCCGAGCTTGGCCTGGCTGCTGGCGTAATCCACCAGGGTCTTGGTTTTCTCCCGGGCGTCGTCTTCGGGCAGGTCTTCGCTTTCGACGAAATCACTGAAGGCCTTGAGCAGGGTGCGGGTCTCGCCGGGGCCGTCGACGCCTTCCTGGCAGCCGATGAAGTCGCGGAAATATTCCGAGACCTTCTTGCCGTTCTTGCCCTTGATGAACGAGATGTACTGCTTGGACTGTTTGTTGTTCTGCCATTCCGACACATTGATCCGCGCTGCCAGGTGCAGTTGGCCCAGATCAAGGTGACGGGACGGGGTCACGTCCAGCTCGTCGGTGACCGCCACGCCTTCGCTGTGGTGCAGCAGGGCAATCGCCAGGTAATCGGTCATGCCCTGTTGATAATGGGCAAACAACACGTGGCCGCCCACCGAAAGGTTGGACTCTTCCATCAGCTTTTGCAGATGCTCCACCGCCACGCGGCTGAATGCGGTGAAATCTTTGCCGCCGTCGAGATACTCCTTCAGCCAACCGCTGAACGGGTGCGCCCCGGACTCGGCATGGAAGAAGCCCCAGGCCTTGCCTTGTTTGGCGTTATAGCTCTCGTTGAGGTCGGCGAGCATGTTCTCGATGGCCGTGGACTCGCTCAACTCGGAGTCACGGGCATGGAGCACGGCGGGCGTGCCGTCGGGTTTTTTGTCGATCAGGTGGACGATGCAATGACGGATCGGCATGGATTTCTCGGCTGATGAAAGAGAGGAGGGCGCGCTCCCCCAAAAAGGCCCAGTGTACCGCAATCACTGGTTTTGGAACCCTGCAAAGCCCCTTTCAGACCCGTCCGACACGCCATATGCATTTTTTTACCGTTTTCGCGCAAGAAAGCTGACCAAATGGGTAGCTAGAGGCGGATATTTCACAGGCGTTGTGCTAGTTTTGCCCGGTCTTACGCGAAGTCACTGCGTTAAGCGTGCATTCAGCATTTGTCAGGTCGAACCAAACCCGGTTTTCGGCATCTATTACCCCGATCCGTCGTGGTGATTACCGAGGGTGTCTGATCCTCTGAGATCGGGCTCGATGGCTGACACTGCACTCTGCAATCCATATGAATTTGATAGGGAAGGAACACTACATGGCTCTTACTAAAGACCAACTGATCGCTGACATCGCTGAAGCTATCGACGCGCCTAAAACCACCGCGCGTAACGCTTTGGACCAACTGGGTCAGATCGTTGCCGATCAGCTGGAAAATGGCGGCGAAATCACCTTGCCAGGCATCGGCAAGCTGAAAGTCACCGAGCGTCCTGCCCGCACCGGCCGCAACCCTTCGACTGGCGCAGCCATCGAAATCGCTGCCAAGAAAGTTGTTAAGTTCGTTCCAGCCAAAGCGCTGACCGACGGCATCAACAAGTAAGATCGCGTTTAAAAGAAAACCGTGCTGCGGAGTGATCCGGGCACGGTTTTTTATTGCCTTGGAAAAAGTGGTCTGTGGTCAGGGCATTTGTGGCAGCAAGGCCTTGCTCCCACTCAGCCCTTGCGAACCCAACGCGACTGGCGCCACGCCTGCTGCTGTGCCTCGGTCTGGAAGGTCCAGGCCACAAAGCGGCTCTGCTTCTGCCCCTGGGACATTTCCACCACCTGACTGTGCAGCGCCCCGGCCTTTTTCAAGGCGGTTTGAATCGCCGGTAGATTCGACGCCTTTGACACCAGCGTGCTGAACCACAGCACCTGGCTGGCCACCTGTGCGCTCTCGCCGATCAGTTGCGTCACAAACCGGGCCTCTCCGCCCTCGCACCACAACTCCGCCGCCTGACCGCCAAAATTCAGCACCGGCAGCTTGCGCTTCGGGTCGGCCTTGCCCAGCGCACGCCATTTGCGCTGGCTGCCCTTGGTGGCTTCCTCCAGGGAGGCGTGGAAGGGTGGGTTGCACATTGTCAGGTCGAACCGCTCGGCCTCTTCCAGCAAACCCAACAGGATCTGCTTGCGGTTGGCTTGCTGGCGCAGTTGGATGGCTTTGTTCAGCCCGTTGGACTGGACAATGGCTTTGGCGGAGGCAATGGCCGTCGGATCGATTTCCGAACCGAGGAAATGCCAGCGGTAATCGCTGTAGCCGATCAGCGGGTACACGCAGTTGGCCCCCGTGCCGATGTCCAGCACCTTCACCGCCGCCCCGCGTGGAATCGTTCCTTCGTTGTGGCTGGCCAGTAAATCAGCGAGGAAATGCACGTAGTCCGCGCGTCCTGGCACCGGAGGGCACAAGTAGTCGGCCGGAATGCCCCAATGGGCGATGCCGTAGAAGGACTTGAGCAGCGCCCGGTTGAACACCCTTACGGCTTCCGGGCTGGCGAAGTCGATGCTTTCCTTGCCATAGGGGTTGATGATCACGAACTTCGCCAATTCGGGCGTGGACTTGATCAATGCCGGGAAGTCGTAGTGACCCTGGTGGCGATTGCGTGGGTGCAGGCTGGCTTTCTCCCGCGGCACTTTGGCCTCGATGGCGGGTTTGGGCTTGGAGCGTGCTGGCTTGGGCGTGCGAGGGGCGGTCATGTGCGGGTCGATTCGGGGAGGGTTCAAAAAAGTGGCGGGTATTGTCCCACATCCTGCCCCTGCGAACCCAACTGCAACGATCGGCGCGATCTACTGTGGGAGCGAGCCTGCTCGCGATAGCGGTGGGTCAGCTTGCACCAATGTTGGATGTACCGCCGTCATCGCGAGCAGGCTCGCTCCCACAGGGGGTAAGCGTGTTCACTAGAAAGTACCAGGCATAAAAAAGGAGGTCCATCAGGACCTCCTTCTTCATTGCAAATCCCCGTTACAGGCTGGAGATCCGCGCATGTTGCTCGGCCAGCTTGCCCAAGGCCTGTTCAGCCTCGGCCAGTTTGGCGCGTTCCTTCTCGATGACTTCAGCCGGCGCCTTGTCAACGAAACCGGCGTTGGACAGTTTGCCGCCGACACGCTGGACTTCGCCCTTCAAACGCAGGATTTCCTTATCCAGGCGCGCCAGTTCGGCAGCCTTGTCGATCAGGCCGGCCATCGGCACCAGCACTTCCATCTCGCCAACCAAGGCGGTGGCGGACAGCGGTGCTTCTTCGCCAGCGGCCAGGACGGTCACCGATTCGAGCTTGGCCAGTTTCTTGAGCAGTGCTTCGTTCTCGTGGAGGCGGCGCAGGTCTTCGGCGCCGGCATTGTTCAGGAACAGGTTCAGCGGTTTGCCCGGGCCGATGTTCATTTCGGCGCGGATGTTACGCAGGCCCAGCATGAAGGTCTTGAGCCATTCGATGTCGTCTTCGGCGGCCGGGTCGATGCGGGTTTCGTTGGCCACCGGCCACGGCTGCAGCATGATCGTCTTGCCTTGGGCGCCCGCCAGCGGAGCGACACGCTGCCAGATTTCCTCGGTGATGAACGGCATGAACGGATGCGCCAGGCGCAGGGCGACTTCCAGCACGCGCACCAGGGTGCGGCGGGTGCCGCGCTGGCGTTCGACCGGGGCGTTTTCGTCCCACAGCACTGGTTTGGACAGTTCCAGGTACCAGTCGCAATACTGGTTCCAGATGAACTCGTACAACGCTTGTGCCGCCAGGTCGAAACGGAACTGATCGAGCTGGCGGGTCACTTCGGCTTCGGTGCGTTGCAGCTGGGAAATAATCCAGCGATCAGCCAGGGTCAGCTCAAAGGCTTCGCCGTTCTGGCCGCAGTCTTCGCCCTTGTCCAGCACGTAGCGCGCGGCGTTCCAGATCTTGTTGCAGAAGTTGCGATAACCCTCGACGCGGCCCATGTCGAACTTGATGTCACGACCGGTGGACGCCAGCGAGCAGAAGGTGAAGCGCAGGGCGTCGGTGCCGTAGCTGGCGATGCCGTCGGCGAATTCTTCGCGGGTGGCCTTCTCGATTTTCTTCGCCAGTTTTGGCTGCATCAGGCCCGAAGTGCGTTTCTGCACCAGGGTTTCCAGATCGATGCCGTCGATGATGTCCAGCGGGTCCAGGACGTTGCCCTTGGACTTGGACATCTTCTGGCCCTGGCCATCGCGCACCAGGCCGTGCACGTAGACGGTCTTGAATGGGACTTGTGGCGTGCCGTCTTCGTTTTTCACCAAGTGCATGGTCAGCATGATCATCCGGGCGACCCAGAAGAAAATGATGTCGAAGCCGGTGACCAGTACGTCGGTGGAGTGGAATTTCTTCAGGAACTCGGTCTGCTGCGGCCAGCCCAGAGTGGAGAAGGTCCACAGGCCGGAGCTGAACCAGGTATCGAGTACGTCGTTGTCCTGTTGCAGAGCTACGTCCGGACCGAGGTTGTGCTTGGCGCGGACTTCGGCTTCATCGCGGCCGACGTAGACCTTGCCTGACTCGTCGTACCAGGCCGGGATGCGGTGGCCCCACCACAGTTGACGGCTGATGCACCAGTCCTGGATGTCACGCATCCACGAGAAGTACATGTTTTCGTATTGCTTGGGCACGAACTGGATGCGGCCATCTTCTACCGCAGCGATCGCAGGCTCGGCCAGCGGTTTGGTGGACACGTACCACTGATCGGTCAGCCACGGCTCGATAATGGTGCCGGAGCGGTCGCCTTTCGGCACTTTCAGGCCGTGATCATCGACGCTGACCAGCAGGCCGGCTGCGTCGAATGCCGCGACGATCTGCTTGCGCGCTTCAAAGCGGTCCAGGCCGGCGTATTCGGCCGGGATCTGGCCGTCGACGCTTTCGTTCAGCGTGCCGTCGAGGTTGAACACCTGGGCCGCCGGCAACACGTTGGCGTTCTTGTCGAAGATGTTCAGCAGCGGCAGGTTGTGGCGCTTGCCGACTTCGTAGTCGTTGAAATCGTGGGCCGGGGTGATTTTCACGCAGCCGGTGCCGAATTCGGGGTCGCAGTAATCGTCGCCGATGATCGGAATGCGCCGGCCAACCAGGGGCAGCTCGACGAACTTGCCAATCAGGGCTTGGTAGCGCTCATCGTTCGGGTTCACCGCAACGGCGGAGTCACCCAGCATGGTTTCCGGGCGCGTGGTGGCGACGATCAGGTAATCCTTGCCTTCGGCGGTCTTGGCGCCGTCGGCCAGCGGGTACTTCAGGTTCCACAGGAAGCCTTTCTCGTCGTGGTTCTCCACTTCGAGGTCGGAAATGGCCGTGTGCAACTTGGTGTCCCAGTTGACCAGGCGCTTGCCGCGATAGATCAGGCCGTCTTCATGCAGGCGCACGAAGGCTTCCTTCACCGCTTCCGAAAGACCGTCGTCCATGGTGAAACGCTCGCGGCTCCAGTCCACGGACGAGCCCAGGCGACGGATCTGGCGGCTGATGTTGCCACCGGACTCGTCTTTCCATTCCCAGACTTTCTCGAGGAATTTCTCGCGTCCCAGGTCATGGCGGTTCTGGCCCTGGGCTTCGAGGCGACGTTCCACCAGCATCTGCGTGGCGATGCCAGCGTGGTCGGTGCCCGGCTGCCAAAGGGTGTTGCGGCCTTGCATACGGCGGAAACGGATCAGGGCATCCATGATCGCGTTGTTGAAACCGTGGCCCATGTGCAGGCTGCCGGTGACGTTCGGCGGCGGGATCATGATGGTGTAGGAATCGCCCGCGCCTTGCGGAGCGAAATAATTCTCGGACTCCCAGGTGTTGTACCAGGAAGTTTCAATGGCGTGCGGCTGGTAGGTCTTATCCATGCGCGGCGGGACCCTATTGGCATTTATTCAGGAAAAGCCGGGAAGTATAGCGGGCGGGGGAGATGCAAGCCACACGCAGCAAGCGAGAAGCCGGACACGGTTGAACCCTGTGGGAGCGAGCCTGCTCGCGATGAGGCCAGCAGATTCAACATCAATGGGGACTGACAGTCCGTTATCGCGAGCAGGCTCGCTCCCGCAGGATGTTCACAATGAGGCAGAGGGCGTTATTCGTACTGACTCAGCAATCGCTCCATCCGCGCATCCAGCCGGCGCTTGATCTCGGTCTCGATGTGCGGAGCGAAGTCGTCGATGACGTCTTGCATGATCAATTGCGCGGCGGCGCGCAGTTCGCTTTCCAGGTGCAACAGCGCATCGGGGCCTTTGGCCTCGGCCTTGGGCGCCGGCTTGGGTTCGGGCTGGCCGTTGATCGGCTCGAACAGCAGTGGAATCTGCTCGTCATGCTCGGGCTCGTGCTCCACCGTATCGGTCAACAGCGGTGGTTGCAGGTTGTCGTCGCCGAGCAGTTGGCGGATCGACTCGAGGTCGTCCAGCAGGTGCGTGGGCTTTTGTGGCGGTTTTGGAGTGTCCATCGTGGGCTCAGAGTCGCTGTAAACGGTGGTCTTGCAGAGGATAGCCCTGTTCGCGGTAGAAACGGAAACTCTCCCGCGCGGCTTGCCGGATGCCCGGGTCTTCCACCACCACTTCCGCCACACGGGCGAAGCGCTGGGCAAAAGGCGGCACTTTCAGGTCAAGGTTGACCAGCAAGTCCTGGTGCTGACCGCAGTCATCTCCCAGCCCGAGCACGATCAATCCTTCGGGTTCGTTTTCGGCCGGGCCATGGGGTACGAAGCTCTCGCCCTTGAAGGCCCACAGACGTGCATCGAGGTCATCGCGCTGGGCGGCATCGCTGCAATGCAGGTAGATGCGGTGGCCCATGCGCCAGGCCTTTTCGGTGAGCTTGCAGGCGAAATCCAGCCGCGCCGACGGATCGGCGCTGGGCAGGATGTAGAAATCGACTTTGGTCATTGCAGTTCCTGAGCCGCCGTTGGCGCCGCCCGAAGGCGACGCCAACGCCGGTCATCGGTGTCAGGCCTTGGCGCGGTCCAGCAGGTATTGGGTCAGCAGGGGAACCGGCCGGCCGGTGGCGCCCTTGTCCTTGCCGCCGCTGGTCCAGGCTGTGCCGGCGATGTCCAGGTGCGCCCAGTTCAGGTTCTTGGTGAAGCGCGAGAGGAAGCACGCCGCGGTGATCGTCCCGGCTTTCGGGCCGCCGATGTTGGCGATGTCGGCGAACGGGCTGTCCAGCTGCTCCTGGTATTCGTCGAACAGCGGCAATTGCCAGGCGCGGTCGTCGGCTTGCTGGCCGGCGCTGAGCAGTTGACCGATCAGCTCGTCGTTGTTGCCCAGCAGGCCCGAGGTGTGGGCGCCGAGGGCGACGACGCAGGCGCCGGTCAGGGTGGCGATGTCGATCACCGCTTGCGGCTTGAAGCGTTCGGAGTAGGTGAGGGCGTCACACAGCACCAGGCGGCCTTCGGCGTCGGTGTTGAGGATTTCCACGGTCTGGCCGCTCATGGTGGTGACGATGTCGCCTGGACGCGAGGCGTTACCGCTGGGCATGTTCTCGGCGCAGGCCAGGATGCACACCAGGTTGATCGGCAGTTGCAGTTCGAGCACGGCGCGCAGGGTGCCGAACACGCTCGCGGCGCCGCCCATGTCGTACTTCATTTCATCCATGCCGGCGCCCGGCTTGAGGCTGATGCCGCCGGTGTCGAAGGTGATGCCCTTGCCGACCAGTGCGTACGGCTTCTCGGACTTCTTGCCACCGTTGTATTGCATGACGATCAGGCGTGGCGGCTGTGCGCTGCCCTGGCCGACGGAGTAGAACGAGCCCATGCCCAGGTCTTTGATTTTCTTTTCGTCGAAGACTTCGACTTTCAGGCCCTTGAATTCCTTGCCCAACGCCTTGGCCTGTTCACCCATGAACGTCGGGTGGCAGATGTTCGGTGGCAGATTGCCCAGGTCGCGGGTGAAGGCCATGCCGTTGGCGATCGCGGTGGCGTGGGTCACGGCACGCTGAACTTCAGCCTGGGCAGCCTTGATGGTCAGCAGGGTGATTTTTTTCAGGGCGCGGGGTTCGGCTTTCTGGCTCTTGAACTGGTCGAACTGGTATTCGCCGTCCACCAGGGTTTCAGCCAGCAGGCGGTTTTTTCCGTAGCTGTCGCGACCCTTGACCACCAACTCGTCCAGCGCCAGGACGGCATCAGCGCCACCCAGACCCTTGAGGGTGCCCAACACGCCGGCGATGATTTTACGGAACGGACGGTCGCCCAGTTCGGCATCCTTGCCCACGCCCACCAGCAGCACGCGCTCGGCCTTGAGGTTGGGCAGGTTGTGCAGCAACAGGCTCTGGCCGACTTTGCCAGCCAGGTCGCCGCGCTTGAGCACAGCGCTGATGGCACCGCCGCTCAGGCTGTCAAGTTGGGTGGCGACGACGCCGAGCTGGCGGTTTTCACCGACGGCAACCACCAGCGTGGCGGTTTTCAACGTTTCTGGGCTGACGCTTTTTACAACCAGTTCCATGTCCGGATCCCTGAATGAATGGTCAAGATGCCAGGCGCCGACACAATGGCGCGCTGAGCGAGCTTCTTCTATATAAGAGAAGCGCCGGTGCTTGCCGGCGACAAAGGCCGCAGTTTGAACCCCGGCGCCAGGGCCTGACAACCCCACCGACAGCGCTAAGTTGTGGCTTTAAGCACCGGGTTAAAGCGTGCGAAGTGACAGGCGCCCCCAATCACAGGATAATGCGGCTCTTTTTTCGGCGGCGCGCTGTGGCGGGCCGGCTCGATACATTTGCTTGTTTGGCCGCCTTAGGGTTTGTATGAAAAGTCGCCGAGCGGCGATCAGGCAAGGCGAAAACAGGCGAGGAAGCGGAGTTGACTGGTTGTCAATGAGCATTCCGAGCCTGTTTTCAACGCAGCATGATCGTCGCGCAGGCACTTTTCGTACAAATCCTAGCCTGACAGCCCTGGAGTGTCTGGTGTGATCGTCTTCCGTTATCTATCCCGCGAAGTCCTGCTGACCCTGAGCGCCGTCAGCGCCGTGCTGCTGGTCATCATCATGAGCGGGCGCTTCATCAAATACCTCGCCCAAGCGGCCTCCGGTGCCCTGGATCCAGGCTCGCTGTTCCTGATCATGGGCTTTCGCCTGCCGGGCTTTTTGCAACTGATCCTGCCGCTGGGGTTGTTCCTGGGCATTCTGCTGGCCTACGGCCGGTTGTACCTGGACAGCGAAATGACCGTGCTGTCGGCAACCGGCATGAGCCAGCAACGCCTGTTTCGCATGACCCTCTTCCCGGCCACTCTGGTGGCGCTGGTTGTGGCCTGGCTGAGTCTTAGCCTGGCGCCCCAGGGAGCCAACCAGTTCCAGATGCTGATCAATCAGCAAGACGCCCTGACCGAGTTCGACACCTTGGTGCCCGGGCGCTTCCAGGCCCTGCGCGACGGGACTCGCGTCACCTATACCGAAGAACTCTCGGAAGACCGGGTCGACCTGGGCGGCGTCTTCATTACGCAAAAGAACGTGTCTTCCGACACCAAGAAGGACCGCGGCATTTCGGTGCTGGTGGCTGAGAAGGGGCGTCAGGAAATCAACCCCGACGGCAACCGCTACCTGATCCTGGAAAACGGCTACCGCTACGACGGCAAGCCGGGGCAGGCCGATTACCGGGCCATCAAGTACGACACCTATGGCGTATTGCTGCCCAAGCCCGAGGTCAGCGACGAAGTCACCGACCGCGATGCCATGCCCACCTCCAGCTTGCTGGGCAACAACGACATTCGGGCGCGCACTGAATTGCAATGGCGCCTTTCGCTGCCGCTGCTGGTATTCATCGTGACCCTCATGGCGGTCCCGCTGGCGCGAGTCAATCCGCGCCAGGGCCGTTTCCTCAAGCTGCTACCGGCGATTCTTCTGTATATGGCTTACCTGACCATCCTGATTTCCGCCCGTAGCGCGCTGGAGAAAGGCAAGATCCCGCCCGCGCTGGGCCTTTGGTGGGTGCATTCGATCTTCCTGGCGATTGGCCTCGGGTTGCTCTACTGGGAACCACTGCGCCTGAAGCTGGCCAGTCGTCGCAGCGCGCTGGAGGTGGCCCGTGGTTAAACTCGATCGGTACATCGGCAGCAGTGTGTTCATGGCGATTCTCGCGGTGCTGGGGATCATTCTTGGCCTGGCGACCCTGTTCGCCTTCATCGATGAAATGGGTGATGTCAGCGACACCTATACCTTGATGGACGTGTTGAGCTACGTATTGCTGACCGCCCCGCGGCGGCTCTACGACATGCTGCCGATGGCGGCGCTGATCGGTTGCCTGATCGGGCTGGGCAGCCTGGCGAGCAACAGCGAGCTGACCATCATGCGCGCCGCCGGTGTTTCCGTTGGTCGGATCGTCTGGGCCGTGATGAAACCGATGCTGGTGCTGATGCTGGTGGGTTTGCTGGTCGGCGAATACGTTGCCCCGGCCACCGAAAACACTGCCCAGGCCAACCGTTCCCTGGCCCAGGGTGGCGGCGACGCACAAAGCGCCAAGCATGGCCTGTGGCACCGCCAGGGTGACGAGTTCATCCACATCAACTCGGTCCAGCCCAACGGTGTCCTGTACGGCGTGACCCGCTACCGCTTCGACGACCAGCGGCACATGCTGTCGTCGAGCTTCGCCAAGCGCGCCAAGTTTGTTGAAGATCACTGGCAGCTCAATGATGTCACCACCACGTTGTTCCATGACAAGCGCACCGAAGTGGTCGCTGCGCCGCAAGAGCGTTGGGACGTGGCGCTGAGCCCGCAGTTGCTCAGCACTGTGGTGATGGCGCCGGACTCCCTGTCGATTACCGGTTTGTGGGGGTATATCCACTATCTGGCGGATCAGGGCTTGAACAACGGTCGCTACTGGCTGGCTTTTTGGGTCAAGGTGTTGCAGCCGCTGGTCACCGCAGCCTTGGTGCTGATGGCGATTTCCTTCATCTTCGGCCCGCTGCGTTCGGTGACCCTCGGTCAGCGTGTGTTTACCGGCGTACTGGTGGGTTTCACCTTCCGTATTGCCCAGGATTTGCTGGGGCCGTCGAGCCTGGTATTCGGTTTCTCGCCGCTGTTTGCGGTGCTGGTACCGGCCGCCGTCTGCGCCTTGGCCGGGCTCTGGCTGTTGCGCCGGGCCGGTTGATCAGCGCACCGATGGCGAGGGGGCTGCGGGGGCAAGGCTGTGTGGGAGCAAAGCTTGCTCCCACTTGCGCGGTGTATCAGGTACAATTCCCGGCTATTTTTCGGCGGGCCATGCCTGCAGCCTTTTTGAGTGTTGATCCGTGAGTGATTTGAGTCATATCCGCAATTTCTCCATCATCGCCCACATTGACCATGGTAAGTCGACGCTGGCTGATCGCTTCATCCAGATGTGCGGCGGCCTGGCCGAGCGTGAAATGGAGGCCCAGGTCCTGGATTCCATGGATCTGGAGCGTGAGCGCGGGATCACCATCAAGGCCCACAGCGTTACGCTCTACTACAAGGCCCGCGACGGCATTACCTATCAGCTGAACTTCATCGATACCCCGGGCCACGTCGACTTCACCTATGAAGTCAGCCGGTCGCTGGCGGCCTGTGAAGGTGCATTGCTGGTGGTCGATGCCGGCCAGGGCGTCGAGGCGCAATCGGTTGCCAACTGCTACACGGCCATCGAGCAGGGCCTGGAAGTCATGCCGGTGCTGAACAAGATCGACCTGCCCCAGGCCGATCCGGACCGCGTGAAGGAAGAAATCGAGAAAATCATCGGCATCGATGCCACCGACGCGGTCACTTGCAGCGCCAAGACCGGCCTGGGCGTGGACGAAGTGCTCGAGCGCCTGGTGACCACCATTCCTGCGCCGACCGGCAATATCGAAGATCCGCTGCAAGCGTTGATCATCGATTCCTGGTTCGACAACTACCTGGGCGTCGTCTCCCTGGTTCGCGTGCGCCACGGCCGCGTCAAGAAGGGTGACAAGATCCTGGTCAAATCCACCGGCAAGATCCACCTGGTGGACAGCGTCGGTGTCTTCAACCCGAAACACACCGCCACCGTTGATCTGAAGGCCGGTGAAGTGGGTTTCATCATCGCCGGCATCAAGGACATTCACGGTGCACCGGTCGGTGACACCCTGACCTTGAGCTCCACCCCCGACGTCGATGTGCTGCCCGGCTTCAAGCGTATCCAGCCTCAGGTCTACGCCGGCCTGTTCCCAGTCAGCTCCGACGACTTCGAGGATTTCCGCGAAGCCCTGCAAAAGCTGACCCTGAACGACTCGTCCCTGCAATACACCCCGGAAAGCTCCGACGCCCTGGGCTTTGGCTTCCGTTGCGGATTCCTGGGCATGCTGCACATGGAGATCATCCAGGAGCGCCTGGAGCGCGAGTACGACCTGGACCTGATCACCACGGCGCCGACGGTAATTTTCGAGCTGCTGCTCAAGAACGGCGAAACCATCTACGTCGACAACCCGTCCAAGTTGCCGGACCTGTCGGCCATCGAGGATATGCGCGAGCCGATCGTGCGGGCCAACATCCTTGTGCCGCAGGAGCATCTGGGCAACGTCATTACCCTGTGCATCGAAAAGCGGGGCGTGCAGCACGACATGCTGTTCCTCGGTACCCAGGTCCAGGTGACCTACGACCTGCCGATGAACGAAGTGGTGCTGGACTTCTTCGATCGCCTGAAATCCACCAGTCGCGGCTATGCTTCGCTGGACTATCATTTCGATCGTTACCAATCGGCTAATCTGGTGAAGCTGGATGTGCTGATCAACGGTGAGAAAGTCGATGCCCTGGCATTGATCGTGCACCGTGACAACGCGCACTACAAAGGTCGTGCATTGACCGAGAAGATGAAGGAACTGATTCCGCGGCAGATGTTCGATGTGGCAATCCAGGCCGCCATTGGTGGGCAGATTGTGGCGCGTACAACCGTCAAGGCGCTCAGAAAGAACGTATTGGCCAAATGCTATGGCGGCGACGTCAGCCGTAAGCGCAAGCTGTTGGAAAAGCAGAAGGCCGGTAAAAAACGCATGAAGCAGGTTGGTAACGTGGAAATTCCACAGGAAGCCTTCCTTGCGGTGCTCAGGTTGGATAGTTAGGTCCTATGTCGCTAAATTTCCCGCTGTTGCTGGTTATCGCCGTGTTCGTCTGCGGCCTGTTGGCGTTGCTTGATCTGTTGTTCCTGGCGCCGCGGCGCCGGGCTGCCATCGCCTCCTATCAGGGCAGCGTCAGCCAGCCTGATGGGGTGGTGGTCGAAAAACTCAACAAGGAACCGCTGCTGGTCGAATACGGCAAGTCGTTCTTTCCGGTGTTGTTCATCGTACTGGTGCTGCGCTCGTTCCTGGTGGAACCGTTCCAGATCCCGTCCGGCTCAATGAAGCCGACCCTGGATGTGGGCGACTTCATCCTGGTGAACAAGTTCTCCTACGGGATCCGCCTGCCGGTGATCGACAAGAAGGTCATCGAAATCGGTGACCCGCAACGCGGCGATGTCATGGTGTTCCGTTTTCCGAGCGATCCGAACGTCAACTACATCAAGCGTGTGGTCGGCTTGCCGGGAGACAAGATTCGCTACAGCGCCGACAAGCGCCTGTTCGTCAACGGCGAACTGGTGGCCGAACGGTTGATCGGCTCCGAGCCGGGCACACTGGGCAGCGCCGAGCTCTACCAGGAAAAACTCGGCGAGGCCGAACACCTTATCCGCAAGGAAATGAGCCGTTACCGCGCCGCACCGGACCATTCGTGGACCGTGCCGGCCGGGCACTATTTCATGATGGGCGACAACCGCGACAACTCCAACGACAGCCGGTACTGGGATGATCCGAACATTCCCAAGGACATGCTGGGCATGGTCCCCGACCGTAATATCGTCGGCAAGGCCTTTGCGGTCTGGATGAGCTGGCCGGAACCCAAACTCAGTCACCTGCCGAATTTCTCGCGGGTTGGCCTGATCAAGTAATCACACACGGCGCTGTTGAACACAGCGCCGAATGCATTTCTGGAGCCTGCACAAGGTTGCCCGAAGGCATGAAGCCAACGATAGTCAGGACGTCATTTTTGAACACAGCGTTAATTGTCCCAAGCCAACGGCGCTTCGCGGCCGTGGTGGTGGAATCCAGCCACGAACTCAGCGTGGGTAAACCGTGAGCGTTTCTCTAAGCCGTCTCGAGCGTCAGCTCGGCTACACTTTCAAGGATCAGGAGCTGATGCTTCTGGCTCTCACTCACCGCAGTTTTGCCGGGCGCAACAACGAACGCCTGGAGTTTCTGGGTGATGCCATCCTCAACTTCGTGGCTGGCGAGGCATTGTTCGAACGCTTCCCGCTGGCTCGGGAAGGCCAGTTGTCGCGTTTGCGCGCGCGCCTGGTCAAAGGTGAGACCCTGGCCGTGCTGGCCCGCGGTTTCGACCTGGGTGAGTACCTGCGCCTGGGCTCCGGTGAATTGAAGAGCGGCGGTTTCCGTCGTGAGTCGATTCTGGCCGATGCCCTGGAAGCGCTGATTGGCGCGATTTACCTGGACGCCGGCATGGAAATGGCGCGCGAGCGCGTGCTGGCCTGGCTGACCTCCGAGATCGACAGCCTGACGCTGGTGGACACCAACAAGGACCCGAAAACCCGTTTGCAGGAATTCCTGCAATCGCGCAGTTGCGAGTTGCCGCGTTACGAAGTGGTGGATATCCAGGGCGAGCCGCATTGCCGAACCTTCTTCGTTGAATGCGAAGTGGTCTTATTGAATGAAAAAAGCCGGGGTCAGGGTGTGAGTCGTCGTATTGCCGAACAGGTAGCGGCCGCCGCAGCACTGATTGCCCTGGGCGTGGAGAATGGCAATGACTGATACAACCGTCACCCGCTGCGGCTATGTCGCCATTGTCGGCCGGCCGAACGTGGGCAAGTCCACGCTGCTCAATCACATCCTGGGCCAGAAGCTGGCGATCACTTCGCGCAAGCCTCAGACCACCCGCCACAACATGCTGGGTATCAAGACCGAAGGCGCCGTACAGGCGATCTACGTTGATACCCCCGGCATGCACAAAGGTGGCGAAAAAGCGCTGAACCGCTACATGAACAAGACTGCTTCGGCGGCGCTGAAAGACGTCGATGTGGTGATCTTTGTGGTTGATCGCACCAAGTGGACCGAAGAAGACCAGATGGTTCTCGAGCGCGTCCAGTACGTGACGGGGCCCTTGATCGTGGCGCTGAACAAGACCGACCGCATCGAAGACAAGGCCGAATTGATGCCGCACCTGAGCTGGTTGCAGGAGCAACTGCCCAACGCCCAGATCATGCCCATCTCGGCCCAGCACGGCCACAATCTCGATGCGCTGGAGCGGGTGATCGCCGAGCACCTGCCGGAAAACGATCACTTCTTCCCCGAAGACCAGATCACCGACCGCAGCAGCCGCTTCCTGGCCGCCGAACTGGTGCGCGAGAAAATCATGCGCCAATTGGGCGCAGAGCTGCCGTACCAGATCACCGTGGAAATCGAAGAGTTCAAGCAGCAGGGCAAGACCCTGCACATCCATGCGCTGATCCTCGTCGAACGCGACGGCCAGAAAAAAATCATCATTGGCGACAAGGGCGAGCGTATCAAGCGCATCGGCACCGAAGCGCGCAAGGACATGGAGCTGTTGTTCGACTCCAAGATCATGCTCAACCTGTGGGTCAAGGTGAAGGGCGGTTGGTCCGACGATGAGCGGGCGCTGCGGTCGTTGGGTTACGGCGACCTGTAAAGCTCTTCCTGAGTGCATGAATTTCCATTGTGGGAGCGAGCCTGCTCGCGATAGCGGTCTGTCAGTCAACATTCCTGTTGAATATCAGTCCCTCATCGCGAGCAGGCTCGCTCCCACAGTGGTTTGTGGTTGTCAGTAATACTGCGTTTACTCATTGAGAGCTGCGATCCCATGCCGCCAACCCAACCCACCGCCCAACCCGCCTACGTCCTGCATTCGCGCGCCTACCGCGAAAGCAGCGCCTTGGTGGACTTTCTTACGCCCCAGGGGCGACTGCGGGCGGTGTTGCGGAGCGCGCGTGGCAAGGCCGGGACGCTGGCGCGGCCGTTCGTGCCGCTGGAAGTGGAATTCCGGGGGCGGGGCGAGTTGAAGAACGTCGGGCGCATGGAAAGCAACGGTGTTGCGGCCTGGCTTAACGGCGAGGCGTTGTTCAGCGGCCTTTATCTCAACGAGCTGCTGATCCGCCTGCTGCCCGCCGAAGACCCCCATCCCGCAGTGTTCGATCACTATGCCGCCACACTGTTGGCCCTGGCCGAAGGTCGCCCTCTGGAACCGCTGTTGCGTTCCTTCGAATGGCGGCTACTGGACGATCTGGGCTACGGTTTTGCCCTGAACACCGACCTGCATGGCGAGCCCATCGCAGCGGACGGTCTGTATCGGCTGCAGGTGGATGCCGGCCTGGAACAGGTCTACCTGCTGCAACCCGGGTTGTTCAATGGCACCGAACTTCTGGCCATGGCCGAGGCCGACTGGAGTGCGCCGGGCGCGCTCTCGGCGGCCAAGCGTCTGATGCGCCAGGCCCTGGCGGTTCATTTGGGCGGTCGGCCGCTGGTCAGTCGCGAGCTGTTTCGCAAGCCTTGATCAACCCGTATGCTGTGGGCCGAATCTCTGTCCATCTCAGGAGCGCTTTTCGTGAGCACCAGCAATCGCATTCTTCTCGGCGTGAACATCGACCATGTCGCCACCCTGCGCCAAGCCCGTGGTACCCGCTACCCGGACCCGGTCAAGGCCGCGCTGGATGCTGAAGAGGCAGGCGCCGACGGCATCACCGTGCACCTGCGTGAAGACCGCCGTCACATCCAGGAGCGCGACGTACTGCTGCTCAAGGACGTGCTGCAAACGCGCATGAATTTCGAAATGGGCGTGACCGAAGAAATGATGGTGTTTGCCGAACGCATCCGCCCCGCGCACATTTGCCTGGTGCCCGAGACACGTCAGGAGCTGACCACCGAAGGCGGCCTGGACGTAGCGGGGCAGGAAGCACGGATCAGGGCGGCGGTGGAGCGTTTGTCGAAGATCGGCGCAGAGGTGTCGCTGTTCATCGACGCCGACGAGCGGCAGATCGAAGCCTCCAGGCGCGTCGGTGCCCCGGCCATCGAGCTGCACACTGGCCGTTATGCCGATGCGCAAACGCCCACCGAGGTGGCTGAAGAGCTGCAGCGGGTAGCCGACGGCGTCGCCTTCGGCCTGGCCCAGGGCCTGATTGTGAATGCCGGCCATGGCTTGCATTACCACAACGTCGAGGCCGTCGCGGCCATCAAGGGCATCAACGAACTGAACATCGGCCATGCGCTGGTGGCCCATGCGTTGTTTGTCGGGTTCAAGTCGGCGGTGGCTGAAATGAAAGCGCTGATCCTGGCAGCCGCCAAAGTTTGATGCATACGCAGGGCCCGTGTGGGAGCGAGCCTGCTCGCGATAGCGGTCTGACATTCACCATTGATGTCGACTGACACACCGCTATCGCGAGCAGGCTCGCTCCCACAAGGGGGCCTCAGTGTATTGGGGATTCAGAGCGGCGGGGTTTCCGGATTTGGCTTGCTCTTGTCGACGCCCGGCACGTGCAGGTTGCCCTCGGCCACCTGGTCGCCTTCGAGCTGCGGCTGTGTGACCCAGGTCAGGATATCGTAGTAGCGGCGGATGTTTGCCACGAAATGCACCGGTTCACCGCCCCGGGCGTAGCCGTAGCGGGTTTTGCTGTACCACTTCTTCTGGGAAAGGCGCGGCAGGATCTTCTTCACATCCAGCCACTTGTTCGGATTCAACCCTTCCTTGGCCGCCAGTTTGCGAGCGTCATCCAGGTGACCGCCACCCACGTTATAGGCGGCGAGGGCGAACCAGGTGCGGTCCGGCTCCTCGATGCTCTCGTCCAGTTGTTCTTTTATGTAGGCCAGGTACTTGGCGCCACCCATGATGCTCTGCTTGGGATCCAGGCGATTGGACACACCCATGGCCTGGGCGGTGTTCTGGGTCAGCATCATCAGGCCGCGCACACCGGTCTTGGACGTGACTGTCGGCTGCCACAGTGATTCCTGGTAGCCGATGGCCGCCAGCAGGCGCCAGTCGACTTTTTCGGCCTTGGCGTAGTTCTTGAAATGCTTCTCATACTTGGGCAGACGCTGCTGCAAATGCTGGGCGAAGGTGTAGGCGCCGACATAACCCAGGACATCAACGTGCCCGTAGTAGCGATCCTTCAGGCGTTGCAGGGTGCCATTCTTCTGCACCTTGTCCAGGTAGGCGTTGATTTCGTTGAGCAGGCTGTTGTCTTCGCCGGGGGCCACGGCCCAGCTCTGGTTGCTGGCATCGCCCAGGTCGAAAGCGACCCGCACGTTGGGGAAGTACACCTGGTTCATTGCCACTTCGTTGGAATCCACCAGCGTCAGGTCGATCTGGCCTTCATCCACCATGCGCAGCAGGTCGACGACTTCTACCGCGTCGGACTCTTCGTATTCGATGCCGGGATATTTCTGTTTCAACTGCGCCAATTGTTCGGCGTGGGTGCTGCCCTTGAGCACCATGATCTTCTTGCCCGCCAGGGCGGCCGGGTCGGTGGGGCGTGATTGGCCGTTGCGGTAGATGATTTGTGGGGTGACTTCGAGGTAGGAGTGGGAAAATCGCACCTGACTCTTGCGTTTTTCGCTGCTGACCAGGCCGGCGGCAGCCAGTACCGGGCCGTTGGGCTTGCCCAGCTGGGTGAAAAGGTCATCGAGGTTGTCGGCGGTCTCGATTTTCAGCTCCACCCCCAAATCGTCGGCGAAACGCTTCACCAGCTCGTATTCGAAGCCGGTTTCACCATTGCGATCCTGGAAGTAGGTGGCGGGGCTGTTTCGGGTAACCACCCGCAGCACGCCATCCTCCTTCACGCGCTCCAGTGTGTTGGGTTTCTCAACACAACCACTGAGCACCAGGAAGAGTCCGGTTGCGATCAGCCACTTGGCGTACCGCGGACGCAAAGCCGTTGGGGAAAACATCTGCGCAGTATAC
This sequence comes from Pseudomonas rhizophila, assembly GCF_003033885.1. Lineage (NCBI taxonomy): Bacteria > Pseudomonadati > Pseudomonadota > Gammaproteobacteria > Pseudomonadales > Pseudomonadaceae > Pseudomonas > Pseudomonas rhizophila. The sequence goes on from NZ_CP024081.1 coordinate 2,063,139, forward strand.
GCAAACGGCCCCGACCGCCATATCTCGACAGCAGAAGGCCAGTCTGCTAGCGGTTGCAAAACGTGTCCGCAACACAGGCGGGCCGGGGGGCGCCGTGTTTTGCCCCGATGAAAAATATCTCGGTACGACCGTGCAAACGGGGGCCGGAAGAGCCATTCCTGCAAAGACCGACATTCGGCCAGCATCGTACGTGCCGTTTCGGGTGCCGTCGCCAGCGGTTTAGGCTAGAATGCACGGCCTCAAAGCACACCCCCTTCCCGAGGCTGTCCCGAAGATGTTGATCCTGCGCGGCGCTCCTGCCCTTTCTGCCTTTCGCCACAGCAAACTCCTTGAGCAACTGAGCCAGAATGTTCCGGCTGTCAGTGGCTTGTATGCTGAATTCGCTCACTTCGCCGAAGTCACCGGCGGTTTGACCGGCGACGAACAGCAGGTGCTCGCGCGCCTTCTGAAGTACGGTCCCAGTGTTCCTGTCCAGGAGCCGACCGGTCGTCTGTTCCTGGTGCTGCCACGTTTCGGCACCATTTCGCCATGGTCGAGCAAGGCCAGCGACATCGCCCGTAACTGCGGCCTGGCGAAAATCCAGCGCCTGGAGCGCGGCATTGCCTTTTATGTTGCCGGTGAGTTCAGCGAGGCCGAGGCCCAACTGATCGCCGAGGGCCTGCATGACCGCATGACCCAGATCGTCCTGGGCAACCTGGAGCAGGCCGCGGGCCTGTTCAGCCATGCCGAGCCAAAACCGCTGACCGCCGTCGATGTGCTGGGCGGCGGCCGTGCCGCACTGGAAAAAGCCAACGCCGAGCTGGGCCTGGCCCTGGCCGAAGACGAGATCGATTACCTGGTCAACGCCTTCCAGGGCTTGAAGCGCAACCCCCACGACATCGAACTGATGATGTTCGCCCAGGCCAACTCCGAGCACTGCCGGCACAAGATCTTCAACGCCAGTTGGGACATTGATGGCCAGAGCCAGGAAAAAAGCCTGTTCGGCATGATCAAGAACACCTATCAGATGCACAACGAAGGTGTGCTCTCGGCCTACAAGGACAACGCCGCGGTGATCGTCGGCAACGTCGCCGGGCGTTTCTACCCGAACCCTGAGACCCGCCAGTACGGTGCGGTCCAGGAGCCGGTGCACATCCTGATGAAGGTCGAGACTCACAACCACCCGACCGCCATCGCCCCGTTCCCGGGTGCGTCCACCGGTTCCGGTGGCGAGATCCGCGACGAAGGCGCCACCGGTCGCGGTGCCAAGCCCAAGGCTGGCCTGACCGGCTTCACCGTATCGAACCTGCAGATCCCGGGCTTTGAACAGCCGTGGGAAAAGCCCTACGGCAAGCCCGAGCGCATCGTCAACGCCCTGGACATCATGATCGAAGGTCCTCTTGGGGGCGCGGCGTTCAACAACGAATTCGGCCGTCCGGCCCTGACCGGTTACTTCCGTACCTTCGAGCAATCCATCAGCACTCCGCGCGGTGAAGAAGTGCGCGGCTACCACAAGCCGATCATGCTCGCCGGCGGCATGGGCAACATCCGCGCCGAACACGTGCAGAAAGGCGAGATCCTGGTCGGTTCCAAGCTGATCGTCCTCGGTGGGCCGGCCATGCTGATCGGCCTGGGCGGCGGCGCCGCTTCCTCCATGGCCACCGGCACCAGCTCGGCGGACCTGGACTTCGCCTCGGTCCAGCGGGAAAACCCGGAAATGGAACGCCGTTGCCAGGAAGTCATCGACCGTTGCTGGCAGTTGGGTGAACACAACCCCATCAGCTTCATCCACGACGTCGGCGCGGGCGGTCTGTCCAACGCCTTCCCGGAATTGGTCAACGACGGTGGCCGTGGTGGCCGCTTCGAACTGCGCAACATTCCGAACGACGAGCCGGGCATGGCCCCGCACGAAATCTGGAGCAACGAATCCCAGGAACGTTATGTCCTGGCGGTCGGCCCGGCCGACTTCGAGCGTTTCCAGGCCATTTGCGAACGCGAGCGCTGCCCGTTCGCCGTGGTCGGCGAAGCCACTGCCGAGCCGCAACTGACCGTCACCGACAGCCACTTCGGCAACAGTCCGGTGGACATGCCGCTGGAAGTGCTGCTGGGCAAGGCCCCGCGCATGCACCGTTCGGCCGTTCGCGAAGCCGAGCTGGGCGATGATTTCGACCCGTCGACGCTCGACGTTGCCGATTCCATCGAGCGCGTTCTGCACCACCCGGCCGTGGCGAGCAAAAGTTTCCTGATCACCATCGGCGACCGCACCATCACCGGTCTTGTGGCCCGTGATCAAATGGTCGGCCCGTGGCAGGTGCCGGTGGCCGACGTTGCCGTGACCGCCACCAGCTTCGACGTCTACACCGGCGAAGCCATGGCCATGGGCGAGCGCACGCCGTTGGCGTTGCTGGACGCTCCGGCGTCGGGCCGCATGGCGATTGGCGAGACCCTGACCAACATCGCGGCCTCGCGCATCGGCAAGATCTCCGACATCAAACTGTCGGCCAACTGGATGTCCGCCGCCGGTCACCCGGGTGAAGACGCCCGCCTGTACGACACCGTCAAGGCTGTCGGCATGGAGCTGTGCCCGGAGCTGGGCATCACCATTCCGGTGGGCAAGGACTCCATGTCCATGGCCACGCGCTGGAACGATGAGGGCGTGGACAAGAGCGTCACCTCGCCGCTGTCGCTGATCGTCACCGGTTTCGCCCCGGTCACCGACATCCGCCAGACCCTGACCCCGCAACTGCGCATGGACAAGGGCACCACCGACCTGATCCTGATCGACCTGGGCCGTGGCCAGAACCGCATGGGCGCCTCGATCCTCGCCCAGGTGCACGGCAAGCTCGGCTCGCAAGCGCCGGACGTCGACGATGCCGAAGACCTGAAGGCGTTCTTCGCGGTCATCCAGGGCCTCAACGCCGACGGTCATCTGCTGGCCTACCACGACCGTTCCGACGGTGGTTTGCTGACCACCGTGGTGGAAATGGCTTTCGCCGGCCATTGCGGCCTGAGCCTGACCCTCGACAGCGTTGCCGAGTCTACGGCTGAAATCCCGGCCATCCTGTTCAACGAGGAACTGGGCGCGGTGATCCAGGTTCGCCAGGACGCCACCCCAGACATCCTTGCCCAGTTCAGCGCAGCGGGCCTGGCCGACTGCGTCTCGGTGATCGGCCAGCCGATCAACAACGCCCACATCAACATCACCTTCAACGGCGACACCGTCTTCGAAGGCCAGCGCCGTCTGTTGCAGCGCCAGTGGGCGGAAACCAGCTACCAGATCCAGCGCTTGCGGGACAATGCCGACTGCGCCGAGCAGGAATTCGACGCGCTGCTGGAAGAAGACAACCCGGGTTTGAGCGCCAAGCTCAGCTACGACGTCAATCATGACGTGGCCGCGCCTTACATCAAGAAAGGCATTCGCCCACAAGTGGCGGTGCTGCGTGAGCAGGGTGTCAACGGTCAGGTGGAAATGGCGGCGGCGTTCGACCGCGCCGGTTTCAACGCGATCGACGTGCACATGAGCGATATCCTGGCCGGCCGTGTCGACCTGAACGACTTCAAGGGCATGGTCGCCTGTGGCGGTTTCTCCTACGGCGACGTGCTGGGTGCCGGTGAAGGCTGGGCCAAGTCGGCACTGTTCAACAGCCGCGCCCGCGACGCGTTCCAGGGCTTCTTCGAACGCACCGACAGCTTCACCCTCGGCGTGTGCAACGGTTGCCAGATGATGTCCAACCTGCACGAGTTGATCCCGGGCAGCGAGTTCTGGCCGCACTTCGTGCGTAACCGTTCCGAGCAGTTCGAAGCGCGCGTGGCGATGGTCCAGGTCCAGGAATCCAACTCGATCTTCCTGCAGGGCATGGCCGGTTCGCGCATGCCGATCGCCATCGCCCACGGCGAAGGCCATGCGGAATTCGAAAGCGAAGAAGCCCTGCTCGAAGCCGATTTGTCCGGTTGCGTGTCGCTGCGGTTCGTCGACAACCACGGCAAGGTCACCGAAACCTACCCGGCCAACCCGAACGGCTCGCCGCGCGGAATCACCGGCCTGACCAGCCGCGACGGCCGCGTCACGATCATGATGCCACACCCGGAACGTGTGTTCCGCGCGGTGCAGAACTCGTGGCGTTCGGACGACTGGAACGAAGACGCACCATGGATGCGCATGTTCCGCAACGCCCGCGTCTGGGTGAACTAAGGGCGTGTACAAGCTCTGCTTCTTCGTCCCGGCCAGCCACCTGGACGTGGTCAAAAGCGCCGTTTTCGCCGCCGGTGGCGGACGGATCGGCGCCTATGACCACTGCGCCTGGCAAGTGCTGGGCCTGGGCCAGTTCCGCCCCTTGGACGGCAGCCAGCCGTTCATTGGCGAAGCGGGGCAGGTCGAGCAGGTCGAGGAATGGAAAGTGGAGCTTGTCGTGGCCGATGAGTTGATTCGTGCGGCGGTGGCGGCGTTGAAGCAGAGCCATCCCTATGAGACACCGGCTTATGAAGTGTGGCGGTTGGAGGATTTTTGATCGTCCGGCCGTTGAATGAGAAGCCCGCTGATTGATTCAGCGGGTTTTTTATTGGTCGCGATATAGGTTGAAACACAACTGTGGACACGGACCTGTGGCGAGGGGATTTATCCCCGTTGGGCTGCGCAGCAGCCCTCAAGCCAGGCAATTCGGTGTTTCAGGCAGATTGAGTTGTTGGCTTAGGGGACTGCTGCGCAGTCCAACGGGGATAAATCCCCTCGCCACAGGGAACTCATGTGTGGTCGGGCGCTACGGCCGGATCTCGATCATGGTGCCATCCGGCACCAGGTTCCACACCTCGCGCATGTCCACATTGCGCATGGCAATGCAGCCGTCGGTCCAGTCCAGGGTGTGGAACAGCTGCTCAGGGTTTTCTTCGGAATCCGGGGTGCCATGGATCATGATCATGCCCCCCGGTTCCACGCCTTCGCGGCGGGCGCGGGCGGCGTCGCTGATGTTGGGGTAGGAAATGTGCATCGACAGGTAGAAGCGGTCGCTGGTCTTGCGCCAGTCGATCCAGTAGAAACCCTCGGGGGTGCGCTTGTCGCCTTCGATCAGCTTGGGGCCTTTTTTGGCGCCTTTGCCCAATGAAATGCGATAGGTCTTCAGTGGTTTGCCGTCGTTGATCAATTGCAATTGATGGGCGGACTTGAGCACCAGCACTTTTTCGATGGTCTTGCCGTTGTAGGTTCCCACCGCAGAAGCCTGGGACACCGCAGCGAACGACAAGCAGAACAGGACAAGCAACCAGCGCATTGAAACGATATCCCTAGAGGTGTCGCGGCTATTATGGATTTTTAGGTATTGGCAGGCTGGGCCAGCGGCGGGATCGATTCGGATCGCACCGGGTAGTCCTCGGTTCGCCGGTCAGCATAGAAGTATTCTAGGGTACGGCCCACCGTGCGGAAAGCCAGCTCGTCCCAGGGAATGTCCGCTTCGTCGAACAGTTTCACTTCCAGGCTCTCGGGCCCGGCGGCGAAATCTTCGTCCACCAGCTCGGCGCGGAAGAATACATGCACCTGGCTGATATGCGGAACATCAATCAACGTATAAATGCTCAGGTTGCGCACGCGGGCGCAGGCTTCTTCGGCGGTCTCGCGCACGGCGGCTTGCTCGACGGTTTCGCCGTTCTCCATGAAACCTGCCGGCAATGTCCAGTAACCGCGCCGTGGCTCGATGGCACGCCGGCACAGCAGCACTTTGCTGCCCCAGGTCGGCACGCAACCGGCCACGATATTGGGGTTCTGGTAGTGGATGGTGTGGCAGGTATCGCAGACAAAGCGCAAGCGCGAGTCGCCTTCGGGGATACGCTTGGTTACCGGGTTACCGCACTGGCTGCAGAATTTCATGCTTGGGTTCCTGAATGCTGCGCCTATCTTGGCGTCTGCGGGCGGCTGTCGGCAAGTTGTCGTTTCGCGACACGTCGCAGTGCGGGGGTTGGGCGGCTTGCCTGATTGGTGCATGATGCAAGGTAGCGAATAAATCGAGAAGTCTCATGCTGGACGAGCTACTGCATCGAGTAAGCAACCATACCCCACGTGATCTGGAGACTGACCGACGTTTCCCTGAAGCGGCGGTGCTGGTGCCCATTACCCGCAGTGACGAGCCGGAACTGGTCCTGACCCTGCGCGCCAGCGGGCTTTCGACTCATGGCGGCGAAGTTGCATTTCCCGGTGGGCGCCGCGACCCGGAAGACCCGGACCTGATTTTCACCGCCTTGCGCGAAGCCGAAGAAGAAATCGGCCTGCCCCCCGGCCTGGTGGAAGTGATCGGCCCCCTCAGTCCCTTGATCTCGCTGCACGGCATCAAGGTCACGCCCTACGTGGGGGTGATTCCCGATTACGTCGAATACCAGGCCAACGATGCCGAGATCGCCGCGGTGTTCAGCGTACCGCTGGAGTTCTTTCGCAAGGACCCGCGCGAGCACACTCATCGCATCGACTACCAGGGCTGCAGTTGGTATGTGCCCAGCTATCGTTTTGGCGAGTACAAGATCTGGGGCCTGACGGCGATCATGGTGGTCGAGCTGGTCAACCTGATGTTCGACGCCGGCATCGACCTGCACACCCCGCCCAAGACTTTCATCAATACCTGAAGCCCCGAGGAACCTCATGAAATACCGCCTGGGTGATGCCCGTGTCGAAACCCACCCACAGAGCTGGGTCGCCCCCAACGCCACATTGGTGGGCAAGGTCCGCCTCGAAGAAGGCGCCAATGTCTGGTTCAACGCGGTGCTGCGTGGCGATAACGAACTGATCCTGATCGGCAAAAACAGCAACGTGCAGGACGGCACGGTGATGCACACCGACATGGGCTTCCCGCTGACCATCGGCACCGGCGTGACCATCGGCCATAACGCCATGCTTCACGGTTGCACGGTGGGGGACTACAGCCTTATCGGCATCAATGCGGTGATCCTCAACGGCGCGAAGATCGGCAAGAACTGCATCATCGGCGCCAACTCGCTGATCGGCGAAGGCAAGGAGATTCCTGACGGTTCGCTGGTGATGGGCTCACCCGGCAAGGTTGTGCGGGAATTGACCGAAGCGCAGAAGAAGATGCTCGAGGCCAGCGCGGCGCACTATGTTCACAACGCGCAGCGCTACGCCCGCGACTTGGCCGAGCAAGAGCAATGAACCCGCCAGAACGCCCGGTTCCGTCGCCCTGCGTGAACATCTGCGCCCTGGACGATGACGACATCTGCACCGGCTGCCAGCGCACCGTGGCGGAAATCACCCGTTGGAGCCGGATGGACAACGATGAGCGACGCAGTGTTCTGGCGTTGTGTCATGAAAGGGCCAAGGCCAGTGGATTGGTGTGGATGTTGCCGGTGAGGCGCTGACGCCCACACAAGACTCTGTAGGAGCACGTACCTGTGGGAGCAAAGCTTGCTCGCGATGCAGGCACCCAGGTCGTCAGGTGGACCGCGTGATCGTTCATCGCGGGCAAGCCTTGCTCCCACAGGTTTGGCTTCCACAGATGCTGTTCCCCAAAATCTTTATTTCAGCGACGCCACCGATCCAATCCCACCACCCCCAGCGCAATCGCGACAAACCCCGCCAATATCCCTGCGGCATTGATGAGCACCTGTGGATAACCCAGGTTCGCCACGTCAATGAAAGGGTAGGGGTACGCCGCCAGTAATTCCCCCCGCAGCAGGAGCCACGCGAAGTACACCACCGGGTAAATCATCCACAGCCCGATGTGCTTCATGCGCAAGGTGCCCTTGGGCACGCAGAACCACCAGTAGGTCATGAACAGCAACGGCATGACGTCGTGCAGCAATTCGTCGGCCACGAACTGCCAGCCTTCGGGTTGCCACAGATGTCGCAGCAGCAGGTTGTAGGCCAGGCCGACCAAGGTAATGCTCACGGTAATGCCGCTGCTGACCCCCGGCTGCAAGAACCAGCGCCGGGCCGGCGATTCTCGCTGGATCAGTTCCCAGGTCAGCACCACGGCCACCAGAGTGTTGGTCAGCACGGTGAAGAAACTGAGAAAGTTCACCAGGCCGCCGAGCAAGCTTGCGCCCAGTTCCCAGCGACCGAGCAGGATCAGGTACAACTGGATGCTCAACCCGGCCCAGCCCAACAGGGCCGCCACTGACACGAAGCACTGTCGCAGCGCGGGGCGCCGACGGATCTGAATGTCCACGGCTCAGACCGGTCGTTTGGTGCGCATCAGCTTGATGTACAGCCGCTCGACTTTCTCCCGCGCCCACGGCGTCTTGCGCAAAAAGGTCAGGCTGGACTTGATGCTCGGATCGCTCTTGAAGCAACGAATGTCGATGCGCTCGGCCAGACCCGACCATTCGTAGTGCTGCACCAGGGCGTTGAGGATCTGCTCCAGCGTCACGCCGTGCAGCGGGTTGTTGTTGGATTCGGTCATGGGAGGCCTTCGCGCAAAGAGGTGTAAAGCCGCGCACCTTAGCCGAGGTGCCCGCGTGGTGGAAGTATCACTGAAACGCTGCCTGTTTGTTTCGCGGCTTTGCGCAACGCCTACTGTTACCGAATCCGAAATGATTCATGTCAGTAAAAGGCCTTTCTCTATTTGTAACAGGACATTATCCTTGCGCCGCCTGCTGAAACGCTTCTTCTGCCGTGCCAAAGCCCCCGGCGTTCAGCGAATCCCCTAAAAAGATCAAGAATTCCTTCTTTATGTTCGATGTTCAGACTCTGCAAGACAGCGCTGTCCGGCACTGTATTGCCGCCAGAAACACCCTTCACCTGATGGCCGGTCTCGGCGCCTTGGGCATTGCCATCGGCGCTCAGGCCGCTCCCGCGTTCGACAGCGACTCACCCTGGATGCTGGGTGACTGGAACGGCACGCGAAGCGAACTCGCGAAAAAAGGCTACGACTTCAAGTTCGATTACACCGGTGAAATGGGCAGCAACCTGCACGGCGGCTACGACCATGACCGCACCGCTCGCTACAGCGACCAGTTCGCCTTCGGCACGCACCTGGACCTGCAGAAAATCCTCGGTTGGCACGCCGCCGAGTTTCAACTGACGGTCACCGAGCGCAGCGGCAATAACATCAGCAATGACCGGATCAACGACCCGCGCGTTGGCGGTTTCACTTCCGCCCAGGAAGTCTGGGGCCGTGGCCAGACCTGGCGGTTGACGCAGATGTGGTATCAGCAGGCATTTTTCGATGACCGGCTCGATATCAAGGCCGGTCGTTTCGGTGAGGGCGAGGATTTCAACAGCTTCCCCTGCGACTTCCAGAACCTGGCGTTCTGCGGCTCGCAAGTGGGCAACTGGGTGGGCGGCATCTGGTACAACTGGCCGGTCAGCCAGTGGGCGCTGCGGGTCAAGTATCACCTCACGCCTGAGCTGTATGCGCAGATCGGGGCTTATGAACAAAACCCCTCGAACCTGGAAACCGGTAACGGCTTCAAGCTCAGCGGCAGCGGCACCCAGGGCGCCGTAGTGCCGGTGGAGCTGGTGTGGTCGCCCAAGCTCAATGGCCTGCCGGGCGAATACCGCGCCGGTTATTACTACAGCAGTGCCAATGCCACCGACGCCTACAAGGATCGCAGCGGCCAGCCGGCCGCCCTGAGCGGCGAGGCGTATCGCAGCGCGTCGAGCAAGCATGGCGTGTGGTTGGGGGCGCAACAGCAACTGACCAGTGTCGCCAGTGACCATTCCCGTGGCCTGAGTGTGTTCGCCAACGCCACGATGCACGACAAGAAAACCAACGCTATCGACAACTATGTCCAGGCCGGTCTCGTCTACAAGGGCCTGTTCGACGCCCGCGCCAGGGATGACATCGGTTTTGCCCTGGCTCGGGTTCACGTCAACCCGGCTTACCGCAAGAACGCCGAGGCCACCAACCAGGCCCGCGCCGTCCAGGGTTACGACAACCCGGCCTTTTTGCCACCCCAGGACACCGAGTACAGCGCCGAGTTGTATTACGGCGTACACGTGACGAACTGGCTGACCGTGCGCCCGAACCTGCAGTACATCCGCCATCCGGGCGGCGTGGACAAGGTCGATGACGCGCTGATTGGCGGGATCAAGATTCAGTCGTCGTTCTAGTCAGTGCACAAGACCCTTGTGGGAGCGAGCCTGCTCGCGATAGCGATTTCACATCCAACATTGAAGTCGACTGTCACGCCGCCATCGCGAGCAGGCTCGCTCCCACAGCAACCGCTTCAACCCAATTACCTCTTTCAACTGAACCATGCCCCCTCAAGATCGTCATCTACAGTGACTACTTGCGCGGGACTCCTTAAAACCTCACGGAGAATCACACTATGAGCACTGAGGGTGCTATGAGTCGAAGCCGTCTGCTACCGAGCCTGCTCGGCATTCTGCTTCTATTGATGGGCCTGGCCCTGTTGGCGGGGGGAATCAAGCTGAGCACGCTTGGCGGCTCGCTGTATTACCTGCTGGCCGGTATCGGCCTGGCGCTGACCGGCGTGCTGCTGATCATGGCCCGGCGTGCAGCCCTGGGCCTGTACGCGCTGGTGCTGTTCGCCAGCACCGTGTGGGCGCTGTGGGAAGTGGGCCTGGACTGGTGGCAACTGGTGCCGCGCCTGGCAATGCTGTTTGCCTTGGGCATCGTCATGTTGCTGCCGTGGTTCCGCCGTCCACTGTTGACCCCCGACGCTTCGCCCATGGGCACCCGTGCTTTGGGCGCCGCCGTGGTTATTGCCGGCATCACCGCGCTCGCCAGCCAGTTCACCAATCCGGGTGAAATCGAGGGCCAACTGGACCGCGACAGCGTGCCTGGCATGACCAACACCGCCCCGGCGATGCCGGACGGGGATTGGAACTCCTATGGCCGCAGTGCCCATGGTGACCGTTATTCGCCTCTGGCGCAGATCACCCCCGAGAACGTCAGCAAGCTGGAACCGGCCTGGACCTATCGCACTGGCGACCTGCCAGGGCCGAACGACCCGGGTGAGACCACGGCGGAAAACACACCGCTGAAGGTCAACGGCATGCTCTACGTGTGCACGCCCCACAGCCAGGTGATTGCTTTGGAGCCTGAAACCGGCAAGGAAATCTGGCGGTTCGATCCGAAGCTTTCCACGCAGAAAGCGGAAAACTTCAAGGGCTGGGCCCACATGACCTGCCGCGGCGTGACCTATCACGATGACGCGGTGTACGCCTCGGCCGAGCAGAGCCCGACCGGCGCGGCCAGCACCACGCCGGCGAGCACCGTGTGCCCACGCCGGATCTTCCTGCCGACCGCCGACACGCGCCTGATCGCGCTGAACGCCGACACCGGCAAGATGTGTGAAGACTTCGGTGACAAGGGCCAGGTCGACCTGACCGCCAACATTGGCGGCTTCACGGCCGGCGGTTACTACTCCACGTCGCCACCGGCCGTGACCCAGAACCTGGTGGTGATCGGTGGCCACGTCACCGATAACGTCTCCACCGACGAGCCAAGCGGGGTCATCCGCGCCTATGACGTGCACACCGGCGAGCTGGTGTGGAACTGGGACAGCGGCAACCCGGACGACACTACGCCGATTGCCGAAGGCCAGACCTACACCCGTAACTCGCCGAACATGTGGTCCATGTTCAGCGTCGATGAAAAACTCGGCATGCTCTACCTGCCGATGGGTAACCAGACGCCCGACCAGTTCGGTGGTTTCCGTACACCAGAATCGGAGAAATACGCCGCCGGCCTGACCGCGCTGGATATCGCCACCGGCAAGGTGCGCTGGTACTTCCAGTTCACCCACCACGACCTGTGGGACATGGACGTAGGCGGGCAACCGACGCTGATGGACTTGAAAACCGCCGATGGCGTGAAGCCGGCGGTACTGGCATCGACCAAGCAGGGCAGCATCTACGTGCTGGACCGCAGCAATGGTCAGCCGATCGTGCCGATCAAGGAGATCCCGGTGCCGCAAGGCGCGGTAGAGGGTGACTACACCTCGCCGACCCAGCCGATGTCCGACCTGAACTTCGTGCCGCCGGTCCTCCAGGAACGCGACATGTGGGGCGTGACCCCGTTCGACCAGATGCTGTGCCGGATCGACTTCAAGTCGCTGCGCTACGAAGGCATGTTCACGCCGCCGTCGCTGCAAGGCTCGATCGTCTACCCAGGTAACTTCGGCGTGTTTGACTGGGGCGGTATTTCGGTTGATCCGGTACGCCAGATCGCTTTCGTCAATCCGAGCTACATGGCGTTCAAGTCGAAACTGGTTCCTGCGGCCGAAGTGGCCGGCGGTCCGGGGCGCAAGAGCGAGACCGAAGGCGTGCAGCCGAACAAAGGCGCGCCGTATGGCGTGATCCTCGAAGCGCTGCTTTCGCCAATGGGCCTGCCTTGCCAGGCACCGGCCTGGGGTTATGTGGCGGCCGTCGACCTGACCAACAACAAAACCCTGTGGATGCACAAGAACGGCACCGTGCGTGATAGCTCGCCGGTACCGATCCCGCTGAGCATGGGCGTACCGAGCCTGGGCGGCGCCTTCACCACCGCCAGCGGCCTGGCGTTCCTGAGCGGCACCCTCGACCAGTACCTGCGTGCCTATGACGTGAAAAACGGCAAGCAACTGTGGGAAGGCCGCCTGCCAGCGGGCGCCCAGACCACGCCGATGACCTACACCGGCAAGGACGGCAAGCAGTACGTGCTGGTCGTCGCCGGTGGCCATGGTTCCCTGGGTACCAAGCAGGGTGACTATGTGATCGCCTATAAACTGCCGGATTAAGCGGGAGTGATCGTTCCCACGCTCCTGCGTGGGAATGCATCCTCCGACGCTCTGCGTCACCGTTTCAGAAGCGGAACGCGGAGCGTCCTTGGCGGCGTTCCCACGCTGAGCGTGGGAACGATCTGGGGTAAACCGGCGCTCATGAAAAAGGCGACACCTTTGCGGGTGTCGCCTTTTTCTTTAGCCCAATGTCATCCCAAGTTAGCTGTGGGAGCAAAGCTTGCTCGCGATGCTGGCGCCCTGGTCTTCAGTTGGACCGCGTTATCGTTCATCGCGGGCAAGCCTTGCTCCCACAGATCACCATGAGGCAAGCGATACTGCTTACAACTCGATCTTGACGGCCTGGGAAGCCCGGGTCGCCTTGGCGCGGGCGGCGTCGATGGACTCGTCTCGCGCCAGGGCCACGCCCAGGCGGCGCTGGCCGTTGACTTCCGGTTTACCGAACAGGCGCAGGGCGGTGTCCGGTTCGGCCAGGGCAGCGCCGAGGTTGGCGAAAGCGGTCTGGGTCGACTGGCCTTCCACCAGGATCACCGCCGAGGCCGATGGGCCGAACTGGCGGATCAGCGGGATCGGCAGGCCGAGGATGGCGCGGGCGTGCAGGGCGAACTGCGACAGGTCCTGGGAAATCAGCGTCACCAGGCCGGTGTCGTGTGGGCGCGGCGAGACTTCGCTGAACCACACCTGGTCACCCTTGATGAACAGCTCGACGCCAAACAGGCCGCGACCACCCAAGGCTTCGGTCACGGCTTTAGCCACGCGCTCGGATTCAGCCAGGGCCACCGGGCTCATGGCCTGAGGCTGCCAGGATTCCTGATAGTCGCCTTTTTCCTGGCGGTGACCGACCGGTGCGCAGAAGGTGGTGCCGCCAACATGGCGCACGGTAAGCAGGGTGATTTCATAGTCGAAATCGATGAAGCCCTCGATGATCACCCGGCCCTTGCCGGCACGGCCGCCTTCCTGGGCGTAGTCCCAGGCTTTCTGCACGTCATCGGCACTGCGCAGCAGGCTCTGGCCCTTGCCCGAGGAACTCATCACCGGCTTGACCACGCACGGGAAGCCCAGGGTTTCAACGGCCTTGCGGTAGTCTTCCACGGTGTCGGCGAAGAAATACGGCGAGGTCGGCAGACCCAACTCTTCGGCGGCCAGGCGCCGGATGCCTTCGCGGTTCATGGTCAGTTGCGCGGCACGAGCGGTGGGGATCACGGTGAAGCCTTCAGCTTCCAGTTCCACCAGCGTGGCGGTGGCGATGGCTTCGATTTCCGGCACGATGAAGTGCGGCTTCTCGGCCTCGATCACCGCGCGCAGGGCCGCGCCATCGAGCATGTTGATCACATGGCTGCGATGGGCCACTTGCATGGCCGGCGCGTTGGCGTAGCGATCCACGGCAATCACTTCAACGCCCAGGCGCTGCAGTTCGATTACCACTTCCTTGCCCAGTTCACCGCTGCCACACAACAAAACGCGGGTCGCGGTGGGCGACAATGGAGTTCCGATACGGGTCATCTGAAGGTCCTCAAACAGGAGCGGAGCATCGAGGGTCGCGCGCCGGGCGAGCTTCCCATGGGGAGAAAGCGCGGCATTTTACATGAACCGCAGGTTTTGGCTTCAGCCGGTGACGGCCTGTTTGCGCAAACGCCAGGCCATGATCAGCCACACTGCCGTGACCCCGGCAAATTTCGAGACCAGCGCGGTGATCACCACGGCCGGTGTCAGGGCATCGATCATGCCGAAGAAAATGAAGGTGTCGAGGGGAATGCTCAGGGCCGAACTGATCCACAACCGGTCATGCAGCGGACGCTTGGTGATGGAGAACACCAGCCAGTCAATGCATTCGGATACCGCGAACGCCGTGGCGCTGGCCAGGGCAATGGTCGGGTCGGAGGTGACGTAGGACAACACCAGCGCCACCAGCATCGCCACGATGGCGCCGTGGCCGAATCGAGTTTGCACCATGTCGCGCAGGACAAACACCAGCCCGCCCCAGGCCGACCAGATGATGTCCAGGTGCGGCGCGGCGGAAAACGCGAAGTTGATCAGCACGACGCTGCTGATATAGGCGATCAGGAAAAGCATGGATCGGGGTACCTGGTGGGGTGTAAATCAAGTATTCAAGAGCGACGATAGCCCTGTGGGAGCAAAGCTTGCTCGCGATGCAGGCGCCTCGCTTTCTGAAAGACCTCATTGCCTTCATCGCGGGCAAGCCTTGCTCCCACACAGGTTGTGTTCGGTCAGTGGGTGCAGGGTACTTTAGCAGGCCAGCACGCCGCACCTCATTCCTCCTCGCTGTCATCCGCCTTCCAATACCCCACCGCCTTCACAAAATCCTGATCCAACCCTTTATCCTCCAACAACACCTTGCGAATCTGTCGCGACACCTTGCTCTCGGTGGCGACCCAGGCGTACAGCTTGCCGCCGGGCATTTCCAGGTGCTGCACGGTGGTCAGCAGGTTGTTCTGGCGGCCTTCGCGCAGCACCCAGATCACGTGTACTTGCGCGGGGCTGTTAAGGATTTGCTGCTCGGCGCCGTTTTCCACTTCCACCACCACCAGCGCACGCCGGTTGGCCGCCAGGTTTTCCAGGCGACGGGCGATGGCGGGCAGGGCGGTTTCGTCGCCGATCAGCAGGTAGTGGTCGAAGATGTCCGGGACAATCATCGAGCCCCTTGGCCCGGCGATGTTGAGGTATTGCCCGGGCGTCGCCTGGGTCGCCCAGGTCGCGGCAGGCCCATCGCCATGCAGCACAAAGTCGATGTCCAGCTCCAGCGTCTGCAGGTCATAACGGCGCGGGGTGTAGTCGCGCATTTGCGGCATCGGGCCCTGATCCTTGCCAGCGCCGGGGGCGAAGTTTTCCAGGGCGGCGTGTTCCTCGGCGTTCTGTGGGAACAGCAGTTTTACGTGATCGTCGCTGCCGAGGCTGGTGAACCCGGCCAGTTCCGGCCCGCCCAGGGTGATGCGGCGCATGCGCGGGGTCAGGTCCTGCACTCGCAACACCTGCAGGCGGCGGCGCTTGATCTCGTGGCTGACACGGTGAATGGTGTTTTGATCGACTTCAGTCATTGGCTGGACTCCGAAACAGGTGGACGGTCGGGACCGTCGATAATGGCTTTGGCGGTGTTGTTGAGCAGGTCGCGAATCCGCAAAGTTTCTTCCGGGCTCCACCGGCCATGGTGTTTGTGCAGCGCATTGCGCAGGTTATACACCGCTTCGTGGATTTCCGGGGGGCGGTCTTGGCCGCGCAGGGAGCGCTTGCTCGCTTCAATGCGCATGCGTACCTCATTCAGCGCCGGGGTCTGGTCTTCAAGGAATAGACGTCCGGCGTCGGTCACGCTGTAGCGTTTTTTTCCACCTTCGGCGTTGCCGGCGATCAATGCGCCCATTTCCAGGAAGGTCAGGGTCGGATAAATCACGCCGGGGCTGGGGCTATAGGCGCCGTCGAACATGTTTTCGATCCGGCGGATCAAGTCGTAGCCGTGGCAGGGCTGCTCGCCAATCAGCGCCAGCAACAGCAATTTCAGGTCACCGGAGGCGAAGACCCGGGGGCCCCGGCTACCACGCTCACGGCCTGCGGGTCGACGTTCGAAACCATCGTGTTCATCGTGTTCATCGTGTTTTCGGCTGGGATGGGAAGGGGGGACTGTCATATGCCTGCTCTCCGTTCTGCATAAGATAGAACTGAGATATATCTTTATCCGTAGATATATCTTTGACCCTCGATATATCTTGGAACTAAGATATATCGAAGTCGGGTTCCAATTGTTTGAAAAAGATAAGACCTTACCCGAATCCCTTGCCTGTACGGGCGGCAAAGTAGGCAACTGTCTGCATTTGCAGTTTTAAATCCGGGGTGTGACTTGCAGGTGTGGGTTGTTTCTTACATCCAAACTTCGGTTTTATATAAAACAGTGTATTTTTCGTTATTGCGCATGGCGGTTTGGCTACGTGCCTTTGGGAATAGGCCTGCTTATTTTTAATTAAAGAGAGTGGATCATGCTCCGGCGTTGAGGTCAGGCCAGGCTGTAGTGGGTCTGCAACTTCAAGCCTTCTCTTTATGCTATGAACAGGTGTCAAACATGCTCAAACAAATCGTATCCGGTACTGCTCTGATCGCCGCAGCCCTGAGTTCCTCGCTGGTCTTCGCTCTGGACGATGCCCGCTCTTCTATTCATATCACCGCGACGATTCCCACCAAGCAGTTCCATGTACTGCCACGCAACCCTGACTTCGGTAAGGATGAAGTCATGCACTACAACCCGGTGACCAACTCCTTGAGCCCTTTGCGTCAGACCTTCGACGTGAAGAACACCGATGGTTCGGTGCATGCCTACCTCTTGGGTGGTCAGCCTTCGTTGACCAACGGTACGGACGCCATTCCCCTCATCGCCAGGTTCAACAATGTCACCCTGACCGAGTTTCCTCAGGAAGTGGTGACTGACGCGGCATCCACTCCAGGTACCCAGGCCGACATGCTCATCATGGCCTCGACCGTGCCTCTGGAGAGCCAGGTCGGTCAATACACCGCCGACTTCACCGTGATCTTCGACGCGGTGCCTCGCCCGTAAACCCTTCACTGCCCGATGGCTTTTCTCGTCCTGCGGGCATGAACGCAGGTCGGCCGCCCGGCCGGCCTGTACCTGGAACGTCCCGATAGTTTGCTGATATGAGAATCCATTGATGTTTGTGATGACACCCATCGTGGGTGCGCTGGCGCTGTTGTTGTGCGCCAGTGCATTGGCTGCGCCGACCGCCCCGGGTACGACGCCCAGAAGTCTGTTGTCCCAGGCCAAGGGGCTGCCGGAGGAGTTTGAAGCCCACTTTTTCGATGTGCCTCTGGCGGTTCGTATGGAACTCGATCAACAGTACCTCGGCGAAGCCATGGTGGTGTTGACACGCGATGATCGTATTACCTTGCTCGAATTCACCGACACCCAGGACAGCCCGATCCCGCCCGTCGAGCGCGGGCAATGGGAGCAACTGCTCAAACAGGGGCGCGCCTTGGGTGCCTGCGAAGCCAAATGCACGGCGGGGCTGCTGGCGGTGCATTACAGCCTTGAACATTCACTGGTGTCGATCCTCACTGAAAAAGTGGAGCGCGGCAGCGTGGAGAAACGTTATTACGATCAGCCACAGGGGGGCAGTCTGGGCTTGATCGTCAATAACCAACTCAATCTCAACGGTGGTCAGGAGCAGGATACGGGCGGGCGTTATGGCCTCAATGCCAGTTCCAGCGTGGGCAACTGGACCCAGTCGTTCGATCTGCAGCTTTCGCGCCTGGGCGGGCCGGACGATAAGCTCTACCACGCCGTTCATGAGTTGCACACCCAGCGCGAGATGCAAGACAGTTTTTTGCGCCTGGGTTATTTCATGCCGGGCTCCGATGGTTTGAACCGTCAGATCCGTTCGTTCGGGGCCAACCCGGATACCGCGCTGGGGGTCATGTACGGCAGTTCCGACAGCCTGGTGATCAATAATCCCAAGCCCAGCGTGTACCCCATTTATGTCACCGCCAGTCGTCAGGCGGCGGTAGAGATCTATCGCAACGGCCTGTTGCTCAATACCCAGGCCGTCAGCGCCGGCTTGCAGAGCCTGGATACCCGGCCATTGCCTGGCGGCATCTATGAAGTGGAAGTGCGGCTGATTGAAGACGGGCAGACCACCGCCACGTCCCAGGAGCTGGTCTACAAGCCCAACAACTGGCGCAGCGCCGATGATCGCTGGCGCTACAACCTGTTTGCCGGCCGTGAAACCAAACTGCTGAGCAACTGGGACGATCAACCCTCGGGCTTCACGACTGCCGGGGTCGGTCTCAATTACTTGCTGCACCCGCGAGTGGTGTTGGGGCTTTCCACGCGCCAGGTGCAGGACAAGCTGCAGTACGGCACCTCGGTGGACTGGACGCTGCCCGCCAACACCAGCTTCTTTGCCAACGTTTACCAGACCGAGCAATACGGCACTGGCATGGACCTGCAGGCGCTGTACAGCTACGGTCTGGGCAGTGTGGTGGCCAGCCATAATCGCAGTTGGCTGGACACGCGCAACACTTACGAAACCCTGCCTGACGGCACCCGTATCCGCCAGCGCGACGTGTTCGTCGGCCAGACCAGCAATTCGTCGCTGTCGGTCTCCCATCGACTGAGCAACAAGTCGTCGATCAACGGGCGGCTGTTCTACAGCGAAGGCAATGTCGAGGGCGCCGGTGTGGACCTGGGATGGACCCAGCGTGGCAAGCTTGGCGGCAGCGATGCCAACTGGCGGTGGTCGGTGTTCGACCGTCCGGGCACCTCCAGTACCGCCGATCGACGAAATCGCGGCGTGGACCTGAGCGTCAGCGTGGCCTTGGGCGGGCCGGGCGAGTATTGGTCGGGCAGTATCGGCACCCGCACATCCCGTGACGGAACGCGGGACAACAATGGGTCGCTGAGCTATCGCCGGGACCTGCAGGATCACGTGCTGCAAAGCGTGTCCGCCACGGTACTGGCCGATACCTATGGCGTGGGCCTGTCCGGCCTCGCCAGTTTCGACACCGATACGGTGTACGGCGACGGTTTCATCCAGCGCTCTTCCTACAACAACAACCTCACCGGTGGCTTGAACCTCAGCAGCACGGTGGCCGTGGGTGGCCAGAAAGTCGCCTTCACCGGCCTGCCCCAGAGTGGCGGCGCGGGCATGATCGTGGATGTGGAAACCGACCTGGACGACATCGTCCTGCTCGCCGACGACCTGACGGGTGGCACCACCACCTTGCGTCCCGGCCGCAACTTCGTGCCCATCACCGCCTATCAGAACAGCCTGTTGACCTTCGACTTCGACGGCGTGCATCCACCGGCGGCCAACATCGAGCCTTCACGCAGCCGCTATCACTTGAACAAAGGGGGCGTGGACTACCGCAAAGTCAGCGTGATGAGAAGCGTGACCGTGCTCGGTCGTCTGCTGGACGCGCAGGGCCAGCCGCTCAAGGGCCATCACGTGATCAACCACGCCAGCCGTGGAGTCAGCGAGGTGGATGGTTTCTTCTCCATGGAGATGAACGCCAGCTCCCCGACGCTTGAAGTGCGCTATGGCAATGACTTGCTTTGCCAGTTCCGCCTCGACCCGGATAACGCCAACAGCGAGGGCGATGTGTTGATGATCGGTGATTTGCGCTGCACGCCAGACACCCTGGCCGACAGCAACAACCCGATCGAGACGGCGGGTTGAACTTGATCCTGGCGCGCCGGCCAGCGTGGTGCGCCCTTCAACATTTCAAGCAGTGTTCCGTGAAACGGTCGCCATCGGCCGCCTTCCATTCATGAGGTTTTGGTAATGAAACGCTTATTGATTCTGTGTGGTTTGTCGCTGTTTTCGCTGATGGCCCAGGCCGGGCCGCAGATTAATGTTGGGGTGGTCTACGACTATCTCGAAGGCGACAAGAGCACCTATATGAAACGGATCTTCAACGGCGGAACGTCCACCGCATTCGTCAAGGTCGACATCCTCGAGATTCTTTACAGCGACGACGGCAGCTACCTGGAGGTGCCGCTGCAGGATCAGGACGGCGTGCTCGCCAGAAATGGTCTGATGGCGAGCCCGGCGCGCCTGATCGTGCCGGCCAACGGCATGCAGGGCACGCGTCTGCTGTTCATGGGCGACCGCAGCAAGGAGCGGTACTTCCGGGTTCGCTTCGTCCCGGTGGTGCCGGAGGCCGAGGACGAGTTCGCCGTCAGCGCCGAGGAACGCGAGCAATACAAGAAGGAACGGATCGCCGCCGGGGTGAAGGTGCTGGCCGGCTTCGGCACGGTGTTTTTTGTCAGGCCCAAGGAGACCCGTTTCGAGACGGCCATCGATGACAGCGCCGATCGCTACCTGGTGCGCAACAACGGCAACAGCGTGGTGGTGATCGATGAGTTCAAGGATTGCGCTGCGCAAAAAGACAACGATTGCCGGCCGACCACCAAGCACCATGTCATGGCCGGTCGCACCTTTTCGTTCGACAAGGAGCCTGGGCGTGAATACCGCTTCAGCCTGATCGAAGGTCGCGAGGAAAAAGCCATTGAGATCAAAGGCTGACGGTATGCCGTCACTGAACCGCCGTTGGCGCCACAGGTAATCATCATGTTCAAGACGCTGTTACGTACTCTCCTGTTCACCGCCTTGACGCTGCCGGGTTTGCCCGCGTGGGCAGCGCTGGAGCGCGAAACGTTCGAACTCTTCGTCACCATCCCGACGATCGACTTCCACGTGCTGCCGGTCGACCCGCAACTGGTCGAGCGTGAACAGCCGATGCTGTTCAGCACCCTGACCTCCGGGCTCTTGCCGCTGCGGGCCAATTACGAAGTGAAGAACATCAACGGGGCCATTGGCGCCCGTCTGGGGCAAGAGGCTTACCTGTCCAATGGCCGTGAGCGCATCGACCTGCAGGTGACGTTCAACAACGTCCAACTGACCCTGGATTCGGCCCAGGTGGTCTCGGCCGCCGAAGCCCGGCCCGGTCGGCGTGTGGGGCTGGAAATCATCGCCGTCAAGACCGAGGAGGAGTATGCGCCTGGGGATTATTTCGGCACCGTGCACATGGTGTTCGATGCCATTGCGCCGTAGGGCAGTTGCGGTTTATTGGAGTAAGTCGAAATGAGTCGTTCAAATATCTTCGAGCACGGTGTTTCGTTGTGCCGCGCAGTCACGGTTTTTGCTTTGTTGTTGACAGGCGTTCCGACGGCCAATGCGCTGACCCGGGAGATCACTGCAGTCTTCAGGCCGGACCCAGCTAAGCCTCAGGAGAATAAATTTCGCAATACCACTCCGACCACGGGTTACTGCGCGTCATTTCCAAATCAATGCAAGACGATGTTCAGCATTCGCTTGCCTATCACTTTCAGTTCGACCCTCCCTATCGAGGCGAATCATGGGGACGCTCGGCAAGGTGCGATGTTCAAAGTGCCTGCCGGTTGGCGCTCTCTACAAGTAACCCATGCAAGTACGGGTGAAACTGAAGTCGTTGAAATACGTTTGTCCGGCATAGGTTCGGAATACCGACTTCCTGTTAACGCAGCCGACTTGGTCGGTGGAGGTGTTGACGCTTTAAAGGCTCATAACCTGTTATGGGGTTCTAGCTGGGTCAGTGCGCCCTCGCCATGTCGATTCGGCGGTAATGCACCTTATAACGTCAATTGGTACGGTTTTTTCTGGACCACCCCGGTAGAAGGTGTGTGCGCCAAAAGGGCTCGTTACTTGATCCCCAGCATGACTTACCGTTATCTGGATTTTGCCTATGAACTGCGTACCCCCAATCCCTTGACCATGTCGACTGGTCAATACACGGGCTCGCTGACTTATAGCGTTGGTCCGGGGCAGGACTTCGATATGGGCGATGTGATGCTCCCGAATGATTCAATAATCGCGTTCAATTTCAAACTGGATGTCGAACACACCCTCAAGGTCGAAGTGCCTCCTGGCGGCAACAAGGTCGTGCTCGAACCTCAGGGCGGTTGGCAGGCCTGGTTGAGCCAGGGGCAAAAACCGACGCGGTTGTTTCGTGACCAGACCTTCCACATCTCAGCCTCATCGCGTTTCAAGATGGGCCTGCAATGCCAGTTCGCCGGTTCGAGTGATAACACCTGCCTGCTCTGGGCACCCAGCTCCGGCCAGATGGTGCCGGTGAACATCAGTGTGACCCTGCCCAATGGCTTGACCGACGCTGGTGGCCAACCGGTCAACCGCCGTCGGCTCTATCTCGATGGAAGCGGCACCGAGTTGTTCCAGCCGGGGCATTACATCGAGCGTCGGCCGGGAACGATGCATTTCGAAGTCGCCCGCAACCAGGTCGAGGAAATGCTGGCCGGCGATGCCAAGAGTTACATAGGCAATGTGACGGTGATCTGGGATTCGGAGGTCTAGCGGTCCACCATCGCTCCTAAGGGGTTGGATTGAGTCAATGGCGCGCCACCAAAGGCTGGCACTGGGTATGGCTACCCGGTTGCAGGTACGGCGAGAGGAACGGCGCCATGCCCTTGAGCACTTGTACCGGCAAGGCCGAGGTGAACTTGAAATTCTGCGCCGAAGCCCCCGGTACATAGGCGGTGAGGGTGCCGAAATGGCTGTCGCCGATGTAGAACACAAAGGTCGCGGTGCGGTTGATCGACTTGGAACTGATGACCCGCCCGCCGGCGCCAACGGCTTCGATGCGATTGTCGCCGGTGCCGGTCTTGCCACCCATCGATAACGGCGTGCCATCGGCCAGGGTGAAACTGCCGGCCACCCGTTTCGCGGTGCCGGCATCGACCACCTGGGACAACGCACCGCGCAAAGCCCGGGCCACTTCCACCGGCATCACCCGTTTGCCGTTATCCGGATCGCTGATCAGCCGTGTCTCATAAGGGGTATTGACGGCGAAGTCGAGGCTGTCGACGCGCAGCGCCGGGAGCCGGATGCCGTCGTTGAGGATGGTGCCCACCAGCTCCGCCAGCGCGGCGGGGCGGTCGCCGGAGCTGCCGATGGCGGTGGCCAGCGACGGCACCAGATGGTCGAACGGGTAGCCGACTTTCTGCCAGCGTTGGTGGATATCAAGGAAGGCCTCGACTTCCAGCATGGTGCGGATACGACTGTCGCGGGCGCTCTTGTGCCGGCTTTTGAATAGCCAACTGTAGACCTCTTGGCGTTCGAACCGGCTGGCTTTGACGATCTGGCTGAACTTGGCATCAGGATTGTTCAGCAGATAACCCACCAGCCACAGGTCCAGCGGATGGACTTTGGCGATAAAGCCCTGGTCGGGCAGGTCATAGTTGCCCGGGCCGTAGCTGCTGTAGAGCCGTTCCAGGCGTTCGTCGGTGAGCTTTTCGGCGCTCTTGGCCGACTTGAGGTGCGAACGCACAAAGTGGTTGAAGCTTTCCTGGCTGTCGCCGGGAAAGAAATAGCGGTGCACGGCGGCCAGGCGGATCGCGGTGGGGCGCATGCCGTCGAGGAAGGTTTCGAGACGCTGGCCCGTGTCCTTTTTCTGATACTTCTTCCAGAACTTGAGCAGGAAGGTGGTGCCTTCGCGGTCGGCGAACTGGGCCAGGTACTCCTGGCGGCGCGGATTCTTGTCGTCCTTGAGCAGCTCCGAACTGCTGTCGGGACCCGCGTACGTGGCGTAGCGCACCAGGTCACGCATCAGGCGAATGAATGGCAGGTTGATCGACTCGCGCAGGGCGTCGCGCAAGGTGGGATTACGGCCGTTATCTTCCTTACGGAAATTATTGAAGGTGTGCAGCCCGCCGCCGGTGAAAAACGCCTCGCCGGGGCTGGCTGAATAGGTACGATCCAGCGCCGCCTCAAGCATCGTCGGCAGGTTGCGATCGCTGTGCTGGATCAGGTAGTCGACGGCCCAGCGGGAGAGGCGGTCCTGGTCGGCGATCTCGGCTTTTTTCAATGTTGCCGGGGTTTCGTGGGCATAACGTTCGTGCAGTTCGGCGATGATCTGCAGGTAGGTGGTGAGCACCCGTAACTTGGCGGTGGAGCCCAGTTCCAGTTTGCTGCCTTCGTTGATATCAAAGGGTTGGTCGGTGCTGTCGGTTTGCACGCGCACGCGCGAGCCGTCCGGGGTCAGTTCCAGCAGGGTGAAGCTGTAGCGCACCTGGGCGGTGCTGGTAGGCGTCAGAAGACGTTCGCCCATCAGGCCGATTTCGGCAGCGAACGCCGGGTCCGCCAAGCGCTTGAGGTAATCGGTGGCCTGGGTCTGCAAGTCGTTTTGCAAGGTGCTGGTGGCGGAGAGGTCCAGGCGATCGAGGTCGTAAAACGAGCGGTTGAGCAGCGTGGCCAGACGACTGCGGGCGGCGCTGATGCCCTTGTTGATTTCGTTGGGCTGGATGGTGGGTTGCTGCACCCAGTCGCGATAGCTGACCTTGCTTGCCAGGGTCGCCTCGGCCAGCGAGGCGTCGATCACGCCGTTCTGGGCCAGCAGCCGGACGTGGCTGTCGGTCAGGCGCGCCAGTTCGTCCCGGCCTTTGGACAGGTAATAGGAGGGGCGGCGCTGGGCGATCATCAACGACAGCATTTCCCGCAGGGCCAGGCCTTTTTCCGCGAGGCTGGCGGGGTCTGTCGCGGTGCTGGACAAGCGTTCGTTGGCACGCTTGAAATCGGCGCCGTACCAGACCCGCAAACCTTCGGCCATGCCGTGGACTTCGCCATGCCCCGGTACGGCGGAGAGCGGCACGCTGTTGAGGTAGTCGCGAATGATTTTCTGCCGGGCCTCAAGGGTCTGCGGGCCCGCCTGATAGGCACGCACACTGGCGGAAATCATCTGGCG
Organism: Pseudomonas rhizophila; assembly: GCF_003033885.1. Lineage (NCBI taxonomy): Bacteria > Pseudomonadati > Pseudomonadota > Gammaproteobacteria > Pseudomonadales > Pseudomonadaceae > Pseudomonas > Pseudomonas rhizophila. Next base: position 2,088,048 of record NZ_CP024081.1, read on the forward strand.
GATTTTCTCCGCTCCCGACCCGGTGAGGCCGTCGGCGGAGTGGCGGTACTTTTCCAGCTGCGTCGCCAGTGTACTGCCCCCGGCGGACTGCCCAGGCAGACTCAGGAGCTTGGCGACTTGCGACCACGCCGCCATGCCGAAGCGCGGCCAGTCCACCGCCGGGTTGGCCTGGGGGTGCTTGGGGTCGAGCAGAAAGCGGTTCTCGATGAACAACAGGCTTTGCACCACCACGGGGGGGATTGCCTCGAAGCTGGCGTACAGTTGCTGCGGGTACTTGAACTGGTACAGCGGCGCGACGCGGCAATCGGTGATCGTCAGGCCGGCCTGGATCTTTTCCGCATAAGGGGCAAACAGGCCCTTATCGACGTAGTTCATCAAGGCCGGAGAGAAACGTGCCTGGGCCTGGATCACATAATCGCGCTTGAGCAACCGCGGCAGGAATTCATCCAGCGAGCTGTAACCCAACCGCCGGTCGAACGGACCCGCCCCAGGGTAGACGATGGCGTCGCTGGGCCCCGGTTGCACCGAATAGGTCAGAGACGCGGCGTACCGGCTTAGCTCCTGGGCTTGAAACCTGGACGTGCGCATTTCCTTGGCCACCGCCAGGCCGACCACCACCACGATAATCAACAGCAACAACCAGAACGCTCGCCAGCCATGCCCTGCGCGGCGTTTTTTTTGGGGTAAAGGTGCTTCTTCCATACGTTCAGTCGGGCCCACAGGTTTACTCGAATCGGTTTGCCATAACGCGCCCATAGTCGACTGATCCATTCACGCATTGATCGGGACTTGTTTGAAGCTTAGACGGTGGCGGCGCGGGCGGCGGGGAAATTGTGGACAAGTCAATGTCATAGGCCGCGCCGACGATCCTCTGTGGCGAGGGGATTTATCCCCGTTGGGCTGCGCAGCAGCCCTTCTGAAGCATTCTCGAGCCTCATGATATTGCGACTGCTGCGCAGTCGAGCGGGGATAAATCCCCTCGCCACAGGTGGTGGGGCTTCAAAGCCATTCAGTGTCCCATAGGGGATAATCGCCTATGCGATCCACCAGTCCTGCGCGAAGTGGATTGGCAATGATGTAGCGGGCGAAGGGGAGCAGGTCTTCGTTGTCACGGATCGCACGGTCGTGGAAGCCGCTTTGCCAGAGAGGGCCACAAGCCTCGGTTTTGCTGTTCACGCTATGGGCGCATCGAGCTTTCGTAGCGCCGATGACCCGGCTTAGTTGGTTATCGATGAGTTGCAGCAGCCAATGGAAATGATCCGGCATGACCACCCAGGCCAAGGATTTCACCTGGCCGGAATCATGAGCGCGTTTTAGTTCTGCGACCAACAGTCTTCCAACTGTCCAGTCGGCAAAAACCGGCCGCCGACGATGAATAACGGCAGTCACCAGATAGGCCCGTCCATGCTCCGAATAACGTCCTCGGCGCAAGAGATGGGAATTGGGTCGTGGATGCATTCCTTGCTTCCTTTGATAGAGGGGGTGAATGCAGCTTAGCCATGGCGCTGTCGTTTCGACGCTGAAACGGCGGAACGAATATTCCGAAACTTTCGTAGGTCCTGTGGCGAGGGGATTTATCCCCGCTCGACTGCGCAGCAGGCGCAAAGGTCGTGAGCATTGTCTGAGAGATTGAGGAAGCTTCTCAGAAGGGCTGCTGCGCAGCCCAGCGGGGATAAATCCCCTCGCCACAGGGCCTGTTCAGCCCAAGAACCCTGCGCTAGAGCCATCGGCATGTCCCGGGCATGACGCTGCACCATCGCTGTGCAATACTCGGCGCCGTTTTACGAATTGACTGTAATCCCAGGCAATACGTCTCCACAGATGGGTGTATGGATGAGGTTTATCCCTGATTTTCCCTGGTTTTACAGTGAAACTCTCTGCCTCTGGCTTTTTATACTGCACGACCCGCTGATCCTGCGGCGTTTGTTCTACAGGACGGTCTGTCCACAAAACAGACCCGGTTTCGGCAAGGTGGCAGGCCTATCGGCTTGCGGCTTTGGAGACTCGGTGGTCAATCCAATAACAAAACGAGGTTGTATCCCTATGCCTGTCGGCAATCATCTGCCCCATGGCGAGACCGCTCAGGGTGGTCCGCTCAAACGTGAACTCGGCGAGCGGCATATCCGCCTGATGGCGCTCGGCGCTTGCATCGGTGTCGGGCTGTTCCTCGGCTCGGCCAAGGCCATCGAAATGGCCGGTCCGGCGATCATGCTGTCCTACATCATTGGCGGCCTGGCGATCCTGGTGATCATGCGTGCGCTCGGCGAGATGGCCGTGCACAACCCGGTGGCCGGCTCGTTCAGTCGTTATGCCCAGGACTACCTCGGGCCGCTGGCGGGCTTCCTGACCGGCTGGAACTACTGGTTCCTGTGGCTGGTTACCTGCGTGGCGGAAATCACCGCGGTGGCGGTGTACATGGGCATCTGGTTCCCCGACGTGCCCCGCTGGATCTGGGCCCTGGCGGCACTGATCAGCATGGGCTCGATCAATCTGATTGCGGTCAAGGCCTTTGGCGAGTTCGAATTCTGGTTCGCCTTGATCAAGATCGTCACCATCATCGCCATGGTCATCGGCGGCGTGGGCATCATCGCCTTCGGGTTCGGCAACGACGGCGTGGCCCTGGGTATTTCCAACCTCTGGACGCACGGCGGCTTCATGCCCAATGGCGTGCAGGGTGTGTTGATGTCCCTGCAAATGGTGATGTTCGCCTACCTGGGCGTGGAAATGATCGGCCTGACCGCCGGTGAGGCGAAGAACCCGCAGAAAACCATCCCCAACGCCATCGGTTCGGTGTTCTGGCGGATCCTGCTGTTCTACGTCGGCGCGCTGTTCGTGATCCTGTCGATCTACCCCTGGAACGAGATCGGCACCCAGGGCAGCCCGTTCGTGATGACCTTCGAGCGCTTGGGTATCAAGACCGCCGCCGGCATCATCAACTTCGTGGTGATCACTGCGGCGCTGTCGTCCTGCAACGGCGGGATCTTCAGCACCGGGCGGATGCTCTACAGCCTGGCGCAGAACGGCCAGGCCCCGGCTGGTTTCGCCACCACCTCGGCCAACGGCGTGCCGCGCCGCGCGTTGCTGCTGTCCATCGCCGCGCTGCTGCTGGGCGTGCTGCTCAACTACCTGGTGCCGGAAAAAGTCTTCGTCTGGGTGACCTCCATCGCCACCTTCGGCGCGATCTGGACCTGGGTGATGATCCTGCTGGCCCAGCTAAAATTCCGTAAAAGCCTGAGCGCTTCGGAACGTGCGGCCCTGAAATACCGCATGTGGCTGTACCCGGTCAGTTCGTATTTGGCGCTGGCGTTCCTGGTGCTGGTGGTGGGCCTGATGGCCTACTTCCCCGATACCCGCGTGGCCCTCTACGTGGGCCCGGCGTTCCTGGTGCTGCTGACGGTGTTGTTTTATACCTTCAAGTTGCAGCCCACGGGTGATGTGCAGGGTTCGATGGATACCGCTTCATAAATTGCCGGCAATAAAACGAAAAGCCCCGGTCGAATGATCGGGGCTTTTTCTCAAGGGGATACCCCTCGTACCGTGGAGGATCCTATCTCATGCCTGATGGCACTGCCGTCAAGCGGCGGCGACTTCCTGCGGCTCAAAACTGTCCGCCCGCGCCATCTGCCACATCCGCGAATAAAACTCCCCATTGACCTCACCCGTCAGCAATTCCCCCGGTTTCAAGAACACATGCAACTGGGAAAACAGTTTGATTTCAGTGGCGGACATGCGGCGGACCAGATGTTTGGGTTGCAGTTGTGAAGGATGCTCGAGGCCGGCGGCGGCGAGCATTTCGGCCAGGGCCTTGAGGGTGTTGCGGTGGAAGTTGTAGACCCGCTGGGCCTTGTCCGGCACAACCAGGGCGCGCTGGCGCAGGGTGTCCTGGGTGGCGACGCCGGTAGGGCATTTGTTGGTATGACAGCTTTGGGACTGGATGCAGCCGATGGCGAACATGAAGCCCCGCGCGGCGTTGGCCCAGTCGGCACCGATGGCCAGGACGCTGGCGATGTCGAAGGCGCTGACGATCTTGCCGCTGGCGCCGAGCTTGATCTTGTCCCGCAGGTTCAGGCCCACCAAGGTGTTGTGGACAAACAGCAGGCCCTCGCGCAATGGCACGCCAATGTGGTCGGTAAACTCCACTGGCGCTGCACCCGTGCCACCTTCCTTGCCGTCCACCACGATGAAGTCGGGCAGGATGCCGGTTTCCAGCATGGCCTTGGCGATGCCCATGAACTCCCAGGGGTGGCCCAGGCAGAACTTGAAGCCCACTGGTTTGCCACCGGACAATTCGCGCAGTTGTTGGACGAACTGCATCAGTTCGATCGGTGTGGAGAAGGCACTGTGGCGTGACGGTGAAACGCAGTCCTCGCCCATGAGGATGCCACGGGTTTCGGCGATTTCCCGGGTGACCTTGTGCTTGGGCAGAATTCCGCCATGGCCGGGCTTGGCGCCCTGGCTCATCTTGATTTCAATCATCCGCACCTGCGGGTTCTGCGCTTGGGCGGCGAAGCGCTCCGGGTCGAAGCGACCTTCACGGGTGCGACAGCCGAAATAGCCGCTGCCCAGTTCCCAGGTCAGGTCGCCGCCGTGTTCGCGGTGATAAGGGCTGATGCTGCCTTCGCCCGTGTCGTGGGCGAAATTGCCGAGCTTGGCGCCCTGGTTCAACGCCCGAATGGCGTTGGCGCTCAGGGAACCGAAGCTCATGGCGGAGATGTTGAACACCGACGCTGAATACGGTTGGGTGCATTGCGGTCCGCCGACCGTCACGCGAAAACCGCTGGGGTCGCTTAACGGAGCCGGGCGCATGGAATGGCCGATGAATTCGAAACCAGTCTGATAAACATCGATCAGGGTGCCGAACGGTTTGTCGGCGCTTTCGTTCTTGGCCCGGGAGTACACCAGCGAACGCTGTGCGCGCGAGAAGGGCAGGGCGTCGCTGTCGGATTCGAGCAGGTACTGACGAATTTCCGGGCGGATACCTTCGACCAGATAGCGGATATTGCCCAGGATCGGGTAGTTGCGACGCACGGCATGGCGGTTCTGCAGCAGGTCGAACAGTCCCAGCAGACTTAACAGCCCCGTTACCAGCGTGATCGGCCAGAGCCAGTCGTGGTTCAGGAACGGCAAGCTGGCGAGGGTGAAAACCACGCAGCCGGCAAAGAAGGCGTAACGACTCAGCAGAGACAGGCTCATACGGTTTCCTTCGGGTGAGCGATGGGGTGGGGCGGTGCAGGCATTCTGCGCTGGCAGCGAAAGGGCGGGCAACTGTGGCGAGGGGATTTATGCTCGCTGGGGTGGGGGCACCCCCTGCTCGCTAAACAGGCGCCTCGGTTTCTGAAGACCGCATCGCCTCCATCGCGGGCAAGCCTTGCTCCCACACAGCGCGATCTCAGCTCGCCTGTTTCATCTGCCGCACCGGCAACTCCACGCGGAAGGTGGTTCCCACCCCGACCTCGCTGCGCACTGTGATCTCGCCGTTGTGTTTTTTCACGATGCCGTAGGACAGTGAAAGTCCCAGTCCCGTGCCCTGGCCGACAGGTTTGGTGGTGAAGAACGGGTCGAAGATTTTTTGCAGTGTCTCAGGCGGCATGCCCGAGCCATTGTCGGCGACTTCGATCCACACGGTGTCTTCTTCAATGCCGTTGCGCAAGGTGATGGTGCCACGCTCGGGGCCGATGGCCTGGGCGGCGTTGACGATCAGGTTCATGATCACCTGGTTGATCTGCGACGGCAGGCATTCGACTTCCGGCAACGGGCTGTATTGCTTGATCACGTCGGCCTTGTACTTGATTTCATTGGCGACGATGTTCAGCGTCGAATCCAGGCCTTGTTGCAAGTTGGCCATCTGCCATTCCTGGTTGGAGTCGACGCGGGAGAAGTCCTTGAGGTCCTTGACGATCTGCCCGACCCGGCTGATGCCGTCCTTGGACTCTTTGATCAGCAGTGGAATGTCCTCGACGAGGAAGTCCAGCTCCACCTGCTCGCGCAGCTTTCTCAGATTCACTACCAGTTCCGGCGAAGAAATGGCTTGCTCGGCACTGTCATAGGCCTGGAGCATCTCCTGGAGTTTGCCAAAGTAGCCATCCAGGGCCCCCAGATTGGAAGAAATGAAACCGATCGGGTTGTTGATTTCGTGAGCGACCCCGGCGGCCAACTGGCCCAGCGAGGCGAGTTTTTCCGACTGGACCAACTGGCTTTCCAGCATCTTGCGTTCGTCGATTTCCATCTGCAGCAAAGAACTGGCCTGTTTGAACGCCTGGGTCCGCTGCTCCACCAGCTCCTCGAGTTTGCTCATCTGCAATTGCGCGCGGGAAGTCATTTCCCACTTGGTGGTCAGGGTGTTGGCCATTTGCTGGACTTCGATGTTGTCGAAGGGTTTCTTCAGAATCAGCAACCGGTCATGGCCATTGAGGCGGTCCAGCAGTTCGTCCCAGGAATAGTCCGAGTAGGCGGTGCAGACCACCACTTGCAACAGTGGGTCGTGCTTCCAGAGTTCCTCGATGGTTTTGGCGCCATCCCAGCCCTCGGGCATGCGCATGTCGACAAAGGCCAATGCATAAGGGTGCTCCGTTGCCAGCGCTTGCAGCAGTTTGTTCAGACCTTCCTGGCCGCCGTAGGCCGAGTCGAGTTCGAATACGGTGCCGGCCGGTTTCGGTGCGTCGCCGAACAAGGCGTTTTCCATGTCCAGTAGATCGACATTGACCTGATCCTCCGGCGTGAGGATTTTGCGGAAATCGTCATGGATGGCCGGTGTATCGTCGATCAACAGGATGCGGCGGTTGCTCAGATTATTCATGCTCACCTTCTGCGAGTTTCAAGGGCAGTTGCAACACGAACGTTGCTCCTGTGCCTGGTCCCTCACTGTGAGCGGTGAGGTGGCCGTTCATCTCAATGGCCGCGAGCGCGCAACTGTGCAAACCGAACCCGTGGCCTTCCTTACGGGTGGTAAAACCATGGGCGAAGATACGCGTCATGTTTTCCGCCGGGATGCCTTCGCCTTCATCCTTGACGCTGATCTGCAGGGTATCGTCATTGATCACCGTAGCCTTGAGGGTCATGTTCCGTGCGTGGTTGGAAACCCCCGCCATGGCGTATTTGGCGTTGCTGATCAGGTTGATCAGAATCAGCAGCAAGCGGTGTTTGTCGCCCAGGATCCGCGGCACGTCGCCGTATTCCTTGAGCACCGTCACGTGGTGTCGGGTCAGGGCGCCGGAGTTCATGCGCAGGGCGTCTTCGAGCAGTTCGCTGACCACCAAAGGCTCCACCAGGCTGTTGGCGCCGGCATAGGATTGCTGGGTGGAGACAATATCCTTGATGTGATCCACGCTCTTGCTCAACTGGGCCAACTCGTCGGTAAGGCCTTGCTGTTCGACCGCGATGGCCTCCACCAACTGGTTCAGATAGCCGGGCAACAGCTTGCCTTTTTCGTCTTCGGTAAGGAAGTGCCCCAGGTCGTGGGGGTGTTCATTGATCAGTTGCATCGCCTTGCCCAGTCCCAGGGCCTTGCTGCTGCGCAGTTTACGGCTGATCAGATCGGCGGAGATGTTCACACTGTTGAGCACGTTGCCAACGTTGTGCAGCACGTTGGTGGCGATTTCCGCCATGCCGGCCTGACGGGCGGTGTCCATCAGTTCGCTCTGGGTGTCCTTGAGTTGGCGGGTGCGCTCTTCGACCCGTACCTCCAGCTCGTCGTTGGCGGTTTGCAGGGCGTTGTTGGCGCGTTTGGTTTCGGCGAAGCTGCGCATCAGCCGGATGGCCAGCCAGATCAGGATCAACACCAGGAACGTGGCGAAAACCAGCAGAAGAATATGGTTGCGCTGATGCCTGGCGGCAGCTTTCTCCTGGTCTTTGTCCAGCAGGCTGGTGATGGTGTCCAGTCGGCCGGCCACGGGAACGGCTTCGATTCCCTGCAAGAGGTCATTGACCCTGGGTTGTTCGCGCAAGATCAGCGCGATGTGCCTGCTCAGGATATCGACGGATTTTTGCAGGCTTTCCGGCAGACGCTCCTTGTTGACGTCCAGCCGATTCAGGCCTAGCAGCACTTCGGCGGCTTGCTCACGGGTGGCCAGATGGGCGAACTCCATGGAACTGAGCAACAGGTCGTAGGTATCGATGGCAACGTTTTGCAGCTGCAGTTTGTCGGCGTCCGAAAGCTGGGCGAACTGGGCCTGGATGTCATCTTCGGCGGTGGGCAGGAAGGCGAGGGAATTGCGCAGTACCGCATTGTGGGATTTGAATCTTTCCACCAGGCGGGTTTTCTCCTTCACCGCCTTGAGGTATTCGTCGCGCTCCTGTTCCCAGCTTGACGGTGCGTGGCGAGCCGGTTCCGATTCGATGGCGTTGAGGCGCTGCCACAGACGTGCCATCTCATTGAGGGGCGAGACTAGGGGGTCATAGTTTTGGCTCAAAGCCATCCGGGATTTAAGGACTTCGTTGTCCCAGATGGCGTCCTGCTGTTTGAGCAGGCGGATCAGGTCCCGAGATTCAATGTACGAGGCGGCCTGCTGTGCACTCGACTGGATGTACATGAACAGCAGGATCGACACCAGCAAGAGGCCGACGAATGCCAGACCGAGGCGACGCAGGGCGGTCATAGCGGCTTGCCCTCCCGTTCGCCGGTGAGGGTCTTGAGGAATTCGACGATCAGTTCCGTGTCGTTCTTCAAGGGTTCACGGCCCAACTGGTACTTGAACATCACTTCCACCGCGTTCTCCAGGGTAGGCGCTGACCCGGCGTGAAAGTACGGGGCGGTGATGGCGACGTTACGCAGACTCGGCACCTTGAAAACCTGGCGGTCAGCCTCGTCGCCAGTGACGTTGAAGCGGCCCTCGTCGGCCCGGGTAGGGTTGCCCCGGTCCTGGATGTAGTCGCCCATCACGCCGAATTTCTGGAACATGTTGCCGCCGATGTTCACGCCCTGGTGGCAGGCGATGCAGCCGTATTCCTTGAAGCGCTGGTAACCGAACTTTTCCCGGGGTGTGAGGATGTCGGTGTTGCCCAGCAGGTACTGGTCGAAACGTGAATTTGGGGTCAGCAGGGTGCGTTCATAGTCGGCCAGGGCACCCTGGATGTTGGCCTGGGTCACGCCGTCGGGGTAGGCATCGTTAAAATCCCGGGCGTAGTCCGGATCCTGGCCGATGCGCTTGAGCACCGTTTCCCAGGTACTGCCCATTTCCGCAGGGCTGGTCACGACGATGTGCACCTGTTCTTCCAGAGTGTCGACGCGGCCGTCCCAGAACTGATGGAAGTTCAGGCTGGCGTTGAACACCGTGGGTGTATTGAACTCCACTGGTTTACCGTCGAAGCCCAGGGAAAACTGTTTGTCGTCGGCGCCACCCTTGTCCAGGCGATGGCAACTGGCACAGGACAGGGTGTTGTTGACCGACAGCCGCGGGTCGTTGAAAAGCCGCAGGCCCAACTGGACGCGCTTGGGGTCCAGGGTCGGAATGGGGGGCAGCGGTTTGAGCGGTTCATCCAACGGCTCGGCGTGAACGGTCACGCTCAATCCCACCAGCAGGCCGAGGGCCAGAATCAGTCCATGTGACGCCATGGGATGCTTTCCTTGAAACTTTTGGTTGATGGAACTCAGGTGTGTTCACGCAAACGGGTTGTGGCGTTGTTCCCACTCGCTCATCCACAGGGCAAAGGCTTGTGGCTCCACGGCCTTGCTGAAGTAGTACCCTTGGGCTTCCTCGCACTGGTGAGCCTTGAGGAACTCCAGTTGCTCAAGGGTTTCCACGCCTTCGGCAATGATGTGCAGGTTCAGGCTCTTGCCCAGGCTGATGATGGTGCTCACCAGCTTTGCGTCATTACTGTCGATGCTCAGGTCGCCGACGAACGACTGATCGATCTTCAACACATCCACCGGAAATTTCTGCAGGTAGCTCAGGCTCGAGTAGCCGGTGCCGAAATCGTCGATGGCCAGCCGTATTCCCAGGCGCTTGACGGCCTTGAGGATGGCGACGGTGGTGTCGACGTTCTGCATCAGTACGCTTTCGGTGATCTCCAGTTCTAACTGTGTCGGGTCGAGACCGGTTTCCTTGAGGGTCCGGGCGATGCCTTCGACGAAACCGCGCTGGCGAAAATCGATGGTGGAGACGTTGACCGACAGGTAGAGCGGGCGCATGCCATCGGCTTGCCAGCGACAGGCCTGCTGGCAGGCTTCCTGGAGCACCCATTGGCTCAGCGGGACGATCAGGCCGCTGTCTTCGGCCACGGGGATGAAGTCCGATGGATAGATCAAGCCGATGTCAGGCCGGTTCCAGCGCACCAGCGCTTCGGCGCCGACCACTTTGCCGCTCCTCAGATCGATCTTGGGCTGGTAGTGCAGCACGAACTCCTTGCGTTGCAAGGCCAGGCGCAGGCCCGATTCGATGGTTTGCTGCTGTCGCGCCCGACGGTTCATGTCTTCAGTGAAAAAACGGTAGTCGTTGGGGCCGGTTTCCTTGACGTTGCGCATCGCCGTTTCGGCTTTTTTGATCAACGCCACGGCATCGAAACCGTCGGCCGGATACATGCTGATGCCCAGGCTTGCGGTAACGGTCAGGTCGTGTCCGTCGATGGGGTGGGGCGTGCTGATGGCCGTCAGCAGTTTGTCGGCCACGCCTTTGGTCTGTTGCGAGTCGGTGATGTCTCCCAGTATCACCACGAACTCATCGGAGCCGTAGCGAAACACCGAGTCGGATTCACGCACCACCGTTGCCAGCGCCCGGGCCACCCGCTTGAGCATTTCGTCGCCCACCGGGTGCCCCAGTGCGTTATTGATACGCTTGAAACGGTCCATGCCGATGAACATCACCGCCAGTTGCCGGTCGTGGCGACGGCACTGGGCCATGGCCTGGGTCAGGCGATCACCGAGCAACATGCTGTTGGGTAGCTCGGTGAGTACGTCGTATTGCAGCAAGTGGGAGACTTTCAGCAACTCCTGGACCCGTTCCTCGATGGTGCGCTCCAGACTGCGCATTTTTCTCGCCGCATCCTGGGCCAGTTGCCATTTCCAGGTCATGGCACTGGCCATCTGGCGGATTTCCAGGGTGTCGAAGGGTTTCTTCAGGATCAGCAACTGATCGTCGAACTCGATGCGTTCGGACATGGTTTCCCAGGAATAATCCGAAAACGCCGTGCACAGCGCGATTTGCAGCCGTGGGTCGGCCTCCCACAAACGCTCGATGGTTTGCAGGCCGTCCCAGCCCGGCGGCATGCGCATGTCGGCGAACACCAGCGCATAGGGCTGGCCTTCGGCCTGGGCGCGCTTGACCAGTTCCAATGCCTCTTCGCCCTGATAGGCCGAGTCGATCTGAAATTGCAGGCGGCTGACCTGGGGCGTGCCAAACAGCAGGCTTTCAGTGTCGTCCAGCGAGTCGTCGCTACCGGCGCCCGGGCTGAGGATCTTGCGGAAGTCCTGGTGGATCGCCGGGGTGTCGTCCACCACCAGGATTCGCCTGTTCGCCGGCACCGACATGGGGTTCATGGGTTGCTCTCCGATAACTGGCTGGCAGGCCGGGTCCAATGGTCCGTCACGGGAACGATGGTGCCGGCCTTGAGCAGTTCGCTGGCTTGCCCACTGTCTACGGCAGTGCTGAAGTAATGCCCCTGGGCCTGCATCGACCCGCCGCTGGACATCAGCGTGGTGCGTTGCTCCTGGGTTTCGACGCCCTCGGCAATGATCCCGATGCCCACATCCCGGGCGAAATTGATGATCGCTCGCAGCGTCATTGCGTTCTCGGGGTCGACGTTGGCGCTGTCGAGAAACCGTTGGGCGAGCTTGAGATGGTTGACCCGGTAGGTCTTGAGGTAATCGAACGAGGAGTACTCGGTGCCGAAATCATCGATGGCAATTTGTACGCCCAGTTCGCACAGACGTGGCAGCACGTCGTTGTGGGTCCACTTGGTTTGCGCCAGGGTGGCCTCGGTGACGTCAAAGCGCAGGTCCCAAGGGGCCAGTTCCCAGCGGGCGGTGGTGCGCAGCACGTCATAGATCAGCTCCGGACCGGTCTTGAGTTGCGTCAGGCAGAGGTCGATGGCGATCACCGGGGGCGCCATGCCCTGGTCACGCCACTGGCGCATCTGTTGACAGGCCTGGTCCAGCACCCAATGCCCCAGGCCAACGATGATCCCGGTCTTCTCGGCGGCCGGCATGAACGACGCCGGCTCCAGCCAGCCGCGCTCAGGGTGGTTCCAGCGCACTTGCACGCCCATGCCCAGGATTTTGCCGGTGCCCAGGTCGACCTCCGGCAGGTAGTGCAAATGCAGCTCGTTGTTTTCGATGGCCTGGCGCAGGTCATTGGCCAGGGCGACGCGGTCGGTGACTTCCTGATTAATCTCCTCGCTATGGAAATGGTACTGGTTGCGGCCCTTTTCCTTGGACCGGTACAAGGCCATGTCGGACTGTGCCATCAGGCTGTCGGCGCTTTGGCTCTGGGAGGAATACAGGCTGATGCCGATGCTCACGGAGATCCGCACTTCGTTGCCGTCCAGGGAATAGGGCGCCACCAGGGCATCCCGGATCTTGGCGGCCAGGGCGGCGCAATGGGTCGCTTCGTGGACATCCAGTTGCAGGATGGCGAACTCGTCGCCACCCAGGCGCGCTACCACGTCGTTTTCCCGGGTACAGCCCTTGATGCGTGCGGCGACCTCCTGCAGCAGCAGGTCGCCGATCGGGTGACCCAGGGTGTCGTTGATCCGCTTGAAATGGTCCAGGTCCAGGTAAAACATCGCAAACGGCGCCGCTCCCCGGCGAGCCGCGGCAAAGGCTTGATGCAGGCGCTCGATCATGGTGGCGCGGTTGGCCAGCCCGGTCAGGCCGTCGGTGCGGGCCAGCAGGGCGATTTTCTCCTCGGCCAGCTTGCGTTCGGTGATGTCAAGAATGATGCCTTCCACTTCCAGCAGCAGGCCCTGTTCGTTGCGCACCGGAATGTAGCGGTTTTCCACCCAGCGGAACGTGCCGTCGCCCGTGCGCATGCGGAACTCGATGGACGCCCCCGCTGTGTCGCGGTTCAAGACGCGGACCATGGCGTCGTCGATCTTGCTTTGGTCGTCGGGATGGATCAGGGTTTGCGCCCAGTCCGGCGAGTTGACCAGTTGCGCCGCCGCGTGGCCGAACTTGGTGATGTTGTGGGAAATGTACATCAGCGCGAACGGCGGCTCGCCACGCAGGCGGTACAGGATGGTCGGGCTGTTCTGCACGATGATGTTGGCGTCGGCCAGCTCCCGCGTGCGCTCCTGCACCGCGCGTTCGAGCATGTCCATTTTCAGCGCCGCGTCTTCGGTCATCTGCCATTTGACGGTCAGGGTACTGGCCATCTGGCGGATCTCGATGGCATCGAAGGGTTTTTTCAGGATGAGCAGGCGGTCGCCCAGTTCGAGGCGCTCGGCGATGTCTTCCCAGGAATAATCCGAATAGGCGGTGCACAGCGCCACTTGCAGCTTGGGGTCGACGCGCCATAGCCGTTCGATGGTTTCAAGGCCGTCCCAGCCAGGGGGCATACGCATGTCGATGAACGCCATGGCGTAGGGTTTGCCCTCGGCCAAGGCAGATTCGACCTTGTTCAGGGCTTCCATGCCCTGGAAGGCCGAATCGAGCACGAAACTCTGACTGGCAACCGCCACAGGCGCGCCGAACAGGGCTGCTTCAGCGCTGCTCAGGCTGTCCTCGGGGGTAGCATGGGGGCTGAGGATCTTACGAAAATCCTCGTGGATCGTCGGAGTGTCATCGACGATCAGGATCCGCCGGTTGGCCCTTTCCGTCGGCAGGCTCATGGCCGTGCACCGTCGCGATGCTGACTGTTGAACCGTGGATACATCTGATATCCCTTCCGTTGGCATGAGTATTCTGGCCTGTACTTGGCCCTTCATGGTCTACAGCATAGCTGTCTCATTGAGATGCGCTCGGCCGGTCAAGGCAAAATCGTGTCTAAATTCACGCAATCTACTAGCCTCTAATTCGGGGGTAGCGTAGAACAGGTGTCGTTAACAGGAGGGGGGTCCAATGGAAGATCAATCGCAGGATGTACCGGTCCGGAAGCCGACGGTACTGTTGGTCGATGATGAAGAGTCGATTCTCAATAGCCTGCGTCGGTTATTGCGCAGCCAGCCGTACGAAATCCTGCTGGCTGACAGTGGCGCCAAAGCCCTGGAAATCCTCAAGGAGCGGCCGGTCGACCTGGTCATGACCGATGCCCGCATGCCCAACATGGACGGCGCCACTTTGTTGGCGCAGATTCGCAAGCTTTATCCATCGACCTTGCGCATCCTGCTCACCGGTTATGCCGATGTGGACATGATGACCAAGGCCATCAACGAGGGGCAGTTGTATCGCTACCTCAGCAAACCCTGGAACGACGAGGAACTGGTGCAGGCCCTGCGTCAGGCCCTGGCGCACCAGCACTCCGAAAGCGAGCGCCAGCGCCTCGAAGCGCTGAACCGTGAACAGAACGAACAGCTGCGGATACTCAACACCACCCTGGAAAAACGCGTGGCGTCGCGCACCGCCGAGCTGCAGCAGACCGCCGACATGCTCGACCTGGCCTATGACGAGCTCAAGCGCAGCTATGTGACCGGCACCGAAGTGTTTTCGCTGATCGCCAACCTGCGCCTGCCCAAGGCCAAGCAGACCAACCGGCAGATCATCGAGCTGATCCGGGTCTACAGCAGGCTGCACTTTCTGGACGAGTCCACCGACCGCGACCTGACCATGGCCGCGGCGCTCTACAACATCGGCAAATTGAGCTGGACCGACAACATGATGGTCACGCCCGCCGACATGCTGCACCACACCGAGCTTGATCTCTACCGGGCCTATCCGAAGCAGAGCGAGTCGCTGCTGATGACCCTGGACCCGATGAAAGACGCCGCGCGCATCATCCTCCATCACCAGGAACGTTGGGACGGCAGCGGTTTTCCCGACCATCTGCGAGGCGAGGCCATTCCGTTCGGTTCGCGGCTGTTGAAACTGGCGGTGGACTTCATCGAACTGCAGCGCGGGTTGATCCTGGAGCGGCAGATGAACAGCGACGAGGCGCTGGTCTACATCCGCAAATACGCCGGCAAACTATACGACCCGGGCATGGTGGAGGACTTCATCAAGGCGTGTGGTGAATACCTGGACGACGTGACCTTGTCGGATCCGACGGTGCAGGTCATGACAACCCGCGACCTGACGGCCGGCATGATCCTGGCGCGCAACCTCAACGCCGACAACGGCATGCTGTTGCTCAACGCCGGCAAGGTGCTGAGCGCGCCTCTGGTGGAAAAGCTCATTGCTTTCGAAGCGATGGAAGGGGCGCGCTACAGCGTGTTCGTCAAAATCCCCGAAGAGGCAGACCCTTCGGTGCCGAAGCCGATGTTGGGGTGATGCAGATCTGACTGAGAGTACAGTCATCCTGTGGGAGCGAGCTTGGCTCCCACAAAAACTGCTCCCACAGTGGTTTTGTGTGGCGTCTGAAGGTGGCGCCGGGCTTTGCTCCCATCGCTGCGCTCTGTACCCTTGCGAGCATTTTTCTGCCCAGGGCATTTCATCATGACCACTCCCATCATCCGCATCGCCGCCGCTCTGTTGATCGGACCGGACGGCCGGACCTTACTGGTGCGCAAGCGCGGCACCCAGGCCTTCATGCAGCCGGGCGGCAAGATCGAGGCCCATGAGCAACCGGTCCAGGCCCTGGCCCGTGAGCTGGACGAAGAGCTTGGGCTGACGATTGATCCGGCACAGGCCCGTTACCTGGGGGCGTTCAGTGCCCCGGCCGCCAACGAGCCGGGTTTTGTCGTGCAGGCTGACGTTTTTTTACTGAGCATCGATGCGCCGGTTTCTCCCGCCGCCGAGATTGAAGAAGTGCGCTGGATCGACCCGGCCAGTGACAGCGATCTGCTGCTGGCGCCGTTGACAGGCGAGGTGATCCTGCCGTTTTATCGAGCCAGCCTTCTCGAGACGTGCTGACCCCAGACTCAAGGACTGACGCCCATGATTCCATTGCCGGACCTGCTGATTTTCGCCGCCGCCGCGTTGCTGATGGTGCTCACGCCCGGCCCGAACATGATCTACCTGATTTCCCGTTCGATCTGCCAGGGCCGCAAGGCCGGCGTCACCTCCCTGCTGGGGGTGGTGGCTGGCTTCTTCGTGCACATGTTTGCCGCGGCGGCGGGGCTGACGGCGGTGTTCCTGGCGGTGCCCATGGCCTATGAGGTGTTGAAATGGGCCGGCGCGCTGTACCTGTTGTGGCTGGCCTGGCAGGCAGTCAAGCCCGGCGCACGTTCGCCGTTCCAGGCCCAGCAACTGCCGGTGGACTCGACGCGCAAGCTGATCACCATGGGGTTCCTCACCAGTGCCCTGAATCCAAAGATTGCAGTGTTTTACCTGTCGGTGTTCCCGCAGTTCATCAGTCCGGAACACGGCTCGTTGTTCACCCAGAGCATCATCCTCGGGCTGACCCAGATCAGCGTCAGTTTCAGCGTCAACCTGCTGATTGCCTTGTTCGCCGCCGGCATTGCCTCCTGGTTCGTCCATAACCCCACCTGGTTGGCGGCGCAGCGCTACTTCATGGGGTTTGTGCTCGGCGCGCTGGCGTTGCGCCTGATGCTTGAACAGCGCAGGACGGCGTGAGCATGTGGATTGAGCGTTTGGATGCCAATCACGCCTTGGCCTACCGCGAGCTGATGCTTGAAGCCTACGATCGCCATCCGCAGGCGTTCACTTCCAGTGTGCGGGAGCGGGCGCTGATGCCGTTGAGTTGGTGGGAAGGGCGGTTGACCGGCAAGCTTGATGTGGTGCTGGGTGCGTTCGAAGCAGGAACATTGGCCGGCATCGTTGGCCTGGCTTTCGAACCGAGGGAAAAGGCCCGCCACAAGGCAACACTGTTTGGCATGTATGTGTCGGCCGAATTTCGTCAGCGCGGCTTGGGTTATGAGCTGGTACAAGCTGTACTGGCCGAAGCGCAAAGCCACCCTGCACTGAAACTCATCCAGCTCACCGTTACCGCCGGCAATGAGGCCGCCTTCAAGTTGTACCAGCGCTGCGGTTTCATCCAGTTCGGGCTTGAACCTTTAGCGGTGCGGGTGGGCGAGGATTATTTCGACAAAATCCACATGTGGCGCCAGATATCGATGCCTGAGATCAAGGGCGAAGAGGTCGATTCGCCCTTGTCCTGATAATTGGTCAAGGGTATTTGATCTCTGGCCGTGGACCGGTATAAACGGGCAAATCGGATTCCTCCGCAGGCGCGCTCATGCTTCCTGCTCCACTGTTCAAGCGCACGATTCTTATGTTTCGTATGCCGAAATCGTTGCCGTTACCGCTATCCTGGTCATTGTTTATATACATTCGTACCATCCCTCGTTCGGTGATGGTGAACTCGATTGAAAACAGGTACCAGACTCCATCCTTGGGGACATGACGGGGCACGCCACGCCATTGCGGCATGCCGGTGTCAGGGTAAAGGATCGGGTTGACCAGCCCTGGAATGTGGCTGCTGTCGGCAACATGGGTTCCTTCGAACGTGAATTGGTATTGTCCGGGAATGAAAAGGAAATCCTGATAGAGGATGACCCCGGCGAAGCCGTATGGGGCGCCTTGATCGGTGAAGTTGAAAAACGCGTTTACTGATTGATGGTTCATGACGTGCGGGCGGATAGATCCGGAACGAGCCGCCAGATAGGGAATCCAGCCGTTATAGGAGTCCGCCAGTGAAGTGTAGTGATCCTCCCATTCCACCGGTGCCGTGCCGATGATGATGGAGCTCGTCGTCGATATATTGCTGTTGCGCAACTGATCGACAATCCGGGCACTCACCGGATGGGTGCCGTCGCCGATCTGCTGAAGGTCGGCGGCCGACAACGTGTAAGTGATCGGGTTGGCAGGATGGACATAGGGGATTGTTTTACTCCAAGTCCCCACGGTCAGTGTCACCTCATCAAATTCGCGTGGGTAGCTGCGGGTTAAAGTAAATGTGCCTGGCTGTGCCGGGCTGACGCTGGCCGGATGGCTGACCGTGATCCCGGATGGCGGGTAATGGAACAGCAGGTCCAGGATCGGGGTCGAGTCTTCGTGATTCTGGCTGACCCGGGTCACTCGGTAAAACAGTGTATTGCCGCCGTTCACCAGCCACCCCCATGGCAACTCCATGTCTATGCGGTCGTTCTCCTCGCCTGCCTTGATGACCTTGATCACGGATGTCGGTTTGCCATTGACCCACAGCTCGACAGAATCACCGATATCCATTGGTTCAGAGAGTATCGTCACCGGATCAATCACCATGTACAGGCTGATGGATGGCGAATGAATGGTCAGGGGAATGCCGCCGTGGTAGGCGCCGGTCGGCAGCACGGGTGTCTTCCATCCGGGAATGTACATGGGCAGCAGCTCAAGAGCTGCGTCGGCCTGCGATGAGTTGCGCACGCTGTCCATCTTTCTCCTCGCTACGGTGCCTGAACTGACTCGGGGCTGGCACCATCAGAGCGCGAAAGGAGAAGGGTGTCACCTGTCAGACCTGACAGGTGAGTGTGATATTCAGACAGTTGGTCATTTTGCACACCGAATGAAAAAACACGCTGTGCTTCAGCGCACGGCACTGACGCCGTCGAGGGTCGAAAACGAAGTGTCCTTGGCCGTCAGCAGAAAGTCGCGCATGTAGGGCGCATCGAGCATGTCGGTGCGCACGGCGGCATACAGCGTGGCGAACAAACCTTTCTCTCCCAGTCGCTTGGCCTTCACGTAGCCCCGCGAGCTGTATTCATGCAGTGCCCAATGGGGCATGCCGCAGACGCCACGACCGCTGGCCACCAGTTGCATCATCATCACCGTCAGTTCAGACGTGCGCACCTGGGCCGGTTCGATGTCGGCCGGTTCCAGGAAACGGGTGAAGATGTCCAGGCGATCGCGCTCCACCGGATAGGTGATCAGGGTTTCGCTGACCAGGTCTTCGGGCACGATGTAGGGTTTGTTCGCCAGTCGGTGCTGGTTGGCCACGGCGAGCATCGCTTCGTAGGTGAACAGCGGCACGTAGGTGATGCCCGCCAGGTCCAGCGGGTCGGAGGTCACCACCAGGTCCAGGTCGCCCCGGGCCAGGGCCGGCAGTGGGGCGAAGGCGAAGCCCGAGGCCAGGTCCAGCTCGACTTCCGGCCAGGCGTCGCGGAACTGGTCGATGGTGGGCATCAGCCACTGAAAGCAACTGTGGCACTCGATGGCCATGTGCAAGCGCCCGGCGGTGCCTCCGGCCAACCGACCGATGTCCCGCTCGGCGCTGCGCAGCAACGGCAGGGTGGCGTCGGCCAGTTGCAGCAGGCGCAGGCCGGCACTGGTGAAACGCACCGGTTTGGTCTTGCGCACGAATAGTTGCATGCCCAGGCGTTCTTCCAGTTCCTTGAACTGGTGGGAAAGGGCGGACTGGGTCAGGTGCAGGCGTTCGGCGGCTTCGACCAGGCTATCGGCTTCGCGCAGGGCATGCAGGGTCTTGAGGTGGCGGATTTCAAGCACCGTGGGCTCCATGAGTAAAACTCGTGATCAACACGAAAAGGTTGAGTTTGTCTCATGTGGGGCTGGCTGTCGACAATGGCGCCATCTTTTACAGGAGGACACACACCATGGCCCTGGCCCACACCTTAGGTTTTCCCCGCATCGGCGCCGACCGCGAACTGAAAAAAGCCCTCGAAGCCTACTGGAAGGGCGACCTGGCACCGGCCGCGCTGCAAGCGGTGGGCCGTGAATTGCGGGCCCGACACTGGCAACTGCAGAAAGAGGCCGGCATCGACCTGCTGCCGGTCGGTGATTTCGCCTGGTACGACCAGGTGCTCAGCCACACTTTGACCCTGGGTGCCGTCCCGTCGCGATTCCACAACACCCTCGATGCTCAGGCCAAGCCGACCCTCGACACCCTGTTCGCCATGGCCCGAGGCGCCACCGCTGCCTGCTGCGGAGCTGATCACGGGCAAGCCCAATACGCTCAGGAACTGACCAAGTGGTTCGACACCAACTACCACTATCTGGTCCCGGAGTTTTCCGCCGACCAGCGCTTCGCCCTGAGTTGGGAGCAACTGTTCGAAGAAGTGGACGAGGCCCATGCCCTGGGACATCAGGTCAAACCGGTGATCATCGGCCCTTTGACGTATCTGTGGCTGGGCAAGGCCAAGGGCGAGGACTTCGACAAGCTCGACCTGCTCGAGCGTCTGTTGCCGGTCTACGGTGAAATCCTCAATCGCCTCAAGGCCCAGGGTGTTGAGTGGGTGCAGATCGACGAACCGATCCTCACCCTCGACCTGCCCCTGGCCTGGAAAAGCGCGTTCGAGCGGGCCTATCACATCCTTCAGTATTCGCCGCTGAAAAAGCTGGTGGCGACCTATTTCAGTGGCTTGGAAGACAACCTCGGCCTGGCGGTGAGCCTGCCGGTGGACGGTTTGCACATCGACGCGGTACGGGCGCCGGAACAACTGGGTCAGGTGCTCGATCGCCTGCCGACCTACAAAATCCTGTCGGTGGGGTTGGTCAATGGCCGCAACGTCTGGCGCTGTGAACTGGAACAGGCGCTGGCGCAATTGCAGCCGGCCCAGGAGCGTTTTGGCGACAACCTCTGGGTCAGCACCTCTTGCTCACTGTTGCACAGCCCCGTGGACCTGGAGCGTGAAGACCGACTGGACCCTGAACTCAAGAGCTGGCTGGCCTTTGCCGTGCAGAAATGCGGTGAAGTGGCGGTACTGCGCGATGCGCTCAACGACCCCCAGGCACCCGGTGTGCAACACGCCTTGGCCGACAGCCGTGACGTGCATGCTCGTCGTGCCGGCTCGACACGCATTCACAAAGCCGAGGTTCAGGCCCGCCTCGCCGCGATACGACCACAGGACAGCCAGCGGCGCTCGCCGTTTGCCCAGCGCATGGAGCAGCAGCGCGCCCGGCTGAAACTGCCGGCCTTTCCCACCACCACCATTGGTTCCTTCCCGCAGACTCCGGCGATTCGCCTGGCGCGCCAGGCCTACAAGCAAGGCAAGCTGTCGGCCAACGATTATCAGGACGCCATGCACACTGAGATCCGCCATGCCGTGCAGATCCAGGAACGCCTGGGCCTGGATGTGCTGGTACATGGCGAAGCCGAACGCAACGACATGGTGGAATATTTCGCCGAACAACTGGACGGCTATGCCTTCACCCGTTTCGGCTGGGTCCAGAGCTACGGTTCGCGTTGTGTGAAGCCGGCAATCATCTACGGCGACATCAGCCGCCCGAAAGCGATGACCGTCGACTGGATCCGCTACGCCCAGAGCCTGACCGACAAGGTGATGAAGGGCATGCTCACCGGCCCCGTGACCATGCTGATGTGGTCGTTCCCTCGCGAGGACGTCTCGCGTCAGGTTCAGGCGCAACAACTGGCCCTGGCCCTGCGTGACGAAGTGCTGGACCTGGAAAAGGCCGGGATCAAAATCGTGCAGATCGACGAGGCTGCATTCCGCGAAGGCCTGCCCCTGCGACGCGGGCAATGGCAGGCGTACCTGGACTGGGCTGTGGAGGCCTTCCGCTTGAGCGCATCGGGTGTAAGCGACGAAACCCAGATCCACACCCACATGTGCTACAGCGAATTCAATGATGTGATCAAGGCCATCGCCGACATGGACGCCGACGTGATCACCATTGAAACCTCGCGTTCGGACATGGAGTTGCTGGAGGCTTTCGAAGCGTTCGAGTACCCCAACGATATCGGCCCGGGCGTCTACGACATCCACTCGCCACGGGTGCCGGACACGGCCGAGATGGTGGCGTTGATGAGCAAGGCGGTGAAGCGGATTGCGGCGGACCGGCTGTGGGTCAACCCCGATTGCGGCCTGAAGACCCGGGCGTGGCCGGAGACAGAAGCGGCGCTGGTGAACATGGTGGCGGCGGCGCGGCAGTTGCGCAGTCAGTTGGCCTGAAGCCCGAATACTCTTACAGGCATGCCCCTGACCTGTGGCGAGGGGATTTATCCCCGCTGGGCTGCGAAGCAGCCCCCCAGATCTATCAGGTTTATTGAGTTGCTGGTTTGGGCCTGCTGCGCAGTCCAGCGGGGATAAATCCCCTCGCCACAGGGGGAGTGCTCTGCTTTGCTTCATTTGACCGGGTGGAGCGACCACTCGGCAATCTTCATCAAACTGTCACGCAACTGTGGCAGCGCGCTTGAACAAACTTCATCAGACTCGCGCTCTACTGGGGTTCTGCGTTTTGGTGTTTCTTCATGCGTGTATTTATCTTTCTGTCCGCGTTGTTGTTCGGCCTGCCGTCGATTGCGGCTTCTCGATGTGATGTCAACGTTGCGACCCAACGGGTCGATCTGGATCAGGTCAGCCTGGCGTACCAGAGCATCGGCCGTGCCTCCGACCCGGCGTTGTTGCTGGTGATGGGCTTGGGCGGGCAGTTGATACATTGGCCGGACGAGGTGGTGGCGGCCCTGTGCGAGCAGGGCTTTCGGGTGATTCGCTACGACAACCGCGACGTGGGCTTGTCCGCCTGGCGTCAGGCGCCCGGCAGCGCCAACCTGGCCTTTGAAGCCTTGCGCTACAAGCTGGGCCTGCCCGTGGCCGCTCCCTACACCTTGACCGACATGGCCGACGACGGCTTGGGGTTGATGGACGCGTTGCAGGTGCAAAGCTTTCACGTACTGGGGGTGAGCATGGGCGGGATGATCGCCCAGCACATGGCGGCCATGGCGCCGCAGCGGGTGGAGAGCCTGACCCTGATCATGACCAGCTCGGGTGCCGAAGGCCTGCCGGCACCCAGCGAAACCCTGGTGCAGCTGTTGTCCCGGCGCAGTGCGCCGAATCGTGAAGTGGCCCTGGAACAACAGGCCGATCTGCTGGCCGCCCTGGGCAGCCCGATGGTGGTGGATGATCGTCAGGCGCTGCTGCGTCAGGCCGCCCAGGCCTATGACCGGGCCTTCAACCCCGAAGGCGTGCAACGCCAGATCATGGCGATCATGGCCGAGCCGAGCCGGGTGGCGCTGCTCAATCAACTGCGCGTGCCGACCCTGGTGGTTCACGGCACCGCCGACCCGTTGTTGCCGGTGATGCACGGTGTGCACCTGGCGGCGCACATCCGTGGCAGCCGCCTGAAGCTGATACCGGGCCTGGCCCACCGGTTTCAAGAAGCGTTCAAGGAACCGTTGCTGGGGGCGGTGTTGCCCTACTTGCAGCAGCATCGCGAAGACACCTCGCATTGGGCGCAGATCGAGCCGGTGCAGGTGCCGAATCTGCTGTAGCTTTTCCCGTGATAAGGGGACTGATCTGTGGCGAGGGGATTTATCCCCGCTGGGTTGCGAAGCGACCCCAAAACTGGCGCCTCGGTATGTCAGGCTGATCATGTTCGATTGCTTGGGGCCTGCTGCGCAGTCCAGCGGGGATAAATCCCCTCGCCACAGGGGGCTTGCGGTGAAACAGCTAGCGCGTCTGCGCCTGCTCCACCAACCACTCCATCAGCGCCTGCAACTGCTCCGACGCTCCGGGCTTGCGCGGATACACCAGGTGATAGGCCAACCCGGTCCTGACCTTCAGTTCGAAGGGCATCACCAGTCGCCCGGCGTTCAGGTCGTCGCCGATCAGCGACCAGTCGCCAATCGCCACGCCCGTGCCTTGGGAGGCCATGGACATCGCCAGGTCCAGGGTTTCGAAATGCTGGCCTTTGCTGACGTTGCTCAGTTGCACCTGCGCAGCCTCCAGCCAAGCGTTCCAGTCGCGCTCGTCACTGGTGGGATGAAGCAGCAGATGGTGTTGCAGGTCGGCGGGTGAGCGCAGCGGCACCGGACCTTCAAGCAGTGGACGCGAACACACCGGTGTCAGTTGTTCGTCGAACAAGTGCAGGCTCGTCAATGAAGGCGCGGGCGGCGGCCCATAGACCACCGCGGCGTCGAAGGTTTCGCGCTGGAAATCCACGCCGTGGCGGACGGTGGTGGTCAACTCCACCGGTATGTCCGGTCGTACCTTTTGC
Organism: Pseudomonas rhizophila; assembly: GCF_003033885.1. Taxonomy (NCBI): domain Bacteria; kingdom Pseudomonadati; phylum Pseudomonadota; class Gammaproteobacteria; order Pseudomonadales; family Pseudomonadaceae; genus Pseudomonas; species Pseudomonas rhizophila. The sequence goes on from NZ_CP024081.1 coordinate 2,111,977, forward strand.
CATTGCAGCAAACGCGGCATCAGCCAGCGCAGCACGCAGGTCGGCGCCTTGAGTCGCACGCTCTGGCGTTTCTCGCCGATCTGCTCCACCGCTTCCGCGATCAGGCCGAACACCTGTTGCACCCGTGGCAACCACGCCTGTCCCTGCGGCGTCAGGCTCAGGCCCCGTGCCTGACGCAGGAACAGCGCGTAACCCAAATGCTCCTCCAGCCCGGCGATCTGCCGGCTCACCGCGCCCTGGGTGATGTGCAACTGTTCCGCCGCCCGGGTGAAGTTGCAGCACTGGGCGGTGATCAGAAACGTGTGCAGCGCCGGGAGCGGAGGAAGTCGTTTCATTTGGAATCGAGCCATGATGTAGGGACATGGCTAGTATGACTTTTTATCCATTGTTGCGGCTATGGCCTGGCCGTTCCAATAACGCCATTCCCCGAAAACAAGAAGGTCAGTGGCAATGGCGACGTGCGGCGAAGTATTGGTCAAGTTACTCGAAGGTTATGGCGTGGAGCAGGTGTTCGGGATTCCCGGCGTGCACACCGTCGAGTTGTATCGTGGGCTGGCCCGTTCCAGCATCCGCCATGTGACGCCGCGTCACGAACAGGGCGCCGGCTTCATGGCCGATGGCTACGCCCGCGTCAGCGGCAAGCCCGGTGTGTGCTTCATCATCACCGGCCCCGGCATGACCAACATCACCACCGCCATGGGCCAGGCCTACGCCGATTCGATCCCGATGCTGGTGATCTCCAGCGTGCAGTCGCGCAGCCAGTTGGGCGGCGGGCGCGGCAAACTCCATGAACTACCGAACCAGAGCGCGTTGGTGAGTGGCGTGGCGGCGTTTTCCCACACGCTGATGTCCGCCGCTGAGTTGCCGGGAGTGCTGGCCCGGGCTTTCGCCTTGTTCCAGGCCGGTCGCCCGCGGCCGGTGCACATTGAAATTCCGTTGGATGTTCTGGTCGAAGACGCCGATGCCTTGCTCGCCACAAGGCCAGTGAACATCAGCCGTGCCGGGGCCGCGCCGAGTGCCGTGGCGCAGATGTCGGCGATGCTGGCGAAGGCCCAGCGGCCTCTGATCCTGGCCGGTGGCGGCGCCATTGATGCCGCCCGCGAACTGACCGAACTGGCTGAATGCCTCGGCGCCCCCGTGGCATTGACCATCAACGCCAAAGGCTTGTTGCCGTCGCGTCATCCTCTGCTGATCGGCTCCACGCAAAGCCTGGTGGCCACCCGCGCACTGGTGGCCGAGGCCGACGTGGTGCTGGCCATCGGCACGGAGCTGGCCGAGACCGACTACGACATCACCTTCGCCGGCGGCTTCGAAATCCCCGGTGCATTGCTGCGCATCGACATCGACCCGGACCAGACCGTGCGCAACTACCCGCCGCACCTGGCGCTGGTGGCCGATGCCCGCAGCGCCAGCCAGGCCTTGCTCGATGGGTTGAAGCAACAATCCCTGACCCAGCGCAACAGCGATTGGGGCCAGGTGCGTGCCGCGCGGTTACGGGCGGATCTGGACCGGGACTGGGACGTCGCGACCCGCGCGCAGACCTTGTTCATCGACACGGTTTTGCAGGCCTTGCCCGACGCGGTATTCGTCGGTGACTCCACACAACCGGTGTACACCGGCAACCTGACCTTCAACCCGGAACATCCACGTCGCTGGTTCAATGCTTCCACCGGCTACGGCACCCTCGGCTATGCCTTGCCGGCGGCCATCGGCGCCTTGCTCGGCGGCATCGATTCGGGTAAGGGGCGTCCGCCCGTGGTGTGCCTGATCGGTGATGGCGGCTTGCAGTTCACCCTGCCGGAGCTGGCCAGCGCCGTGGAAGCAGGCGTGCCAGTGATCGTGCTGCTGTGGAATAACCAGGGTTACGAAGAGATCAAGAAATACATGGTCAACCGCGCCATTGAACCGGTGGGCGTGGACATCTACACCCCGGATTTCATTGGCGTGGCCAAGGCCCTGGGCTGCTTTGCACAGGCAGTCGACGGCGTGGCGCCATTGCGCGCCGCATTGCTGGAGGCCCACGACCGCCAGGGCCCGACCCTGATCGAAATCGATCAGGCGCGCTGGATGCTGGGGGTGGCCCAATGAATTTCCCCACCACCCAGGACGGCCTGTACATCAACGGCCAATGGTCATCGGGCGATCAGCATTTGCGGGTGATCAACCCGGTCACCGAGGCGCTGCTGACCACGGTCAATGGCGGTGAGGAGCGCGCCGTCGATCAGGCCTTGAACGCGGCGACCCAGGCTTTGGTGCAATGGTCGAACACCACCGGCGCCGAGCGCGGGGCGCTTCTGCGCCGTATCGCCGCCGGCGTGCGGGCCGCTCGTGAGCGCTTGATGCACCTGCAATCGAGCAATAACGGCAAACCCCTGTTCGAAGCGGCCATCGATGTCGACGACGTGGTCGCCACCTTCGAGTATTACGCCGAACTGGCCGAAGGGCTGGACGCCCGGCAGGACAGCCCACTGGCATTGCCCAGCGATGACTTCAGGGCACGCCTGCGCCGCGAACCCTGCGGTGTGGTGGGCTTGATCGTGCCGTGGAATTTCCCGATGGTCACCACCGCCTGGAAGCTCGCCCCGGCCTTGGCTGCCGGCTGTTGTGTGGTGCTCAAACCTTCGGAGGTGACACCGCTGCCGGAGTTGGAACTGGCGTCGATCATCGCCGAGTGCGGCTTACCCCACGGCGTGTTCAACCTGATCTGCGGCACGGGGCTGGCCGTGGGCGCGCCGCTGGCGACAGATCCGCGCGTGGCGAAGATTTCCTTTACCGGCAGCAATGCGGTGGGGGTGCAGGTGATGCAACGGGCGGCGGAAACGGTGAAGGGCGTGAGCCTGGAATTGGGTGGCAAGTCGTCGCTGCTGGTGCTGGCCGACGCTGATCTGGAGCTGGCGGTGGAGCTGGCCTGTGGTGGCGGTTTCTTCAACGCCGGACAAATGTGCTCGGCCACCAGTCGCGTGCTGGTCGCCGATGAGCTGGCCGACGAGTTCCTGCAACGGCTCAAGACTCGCGCCGAAGCGATTCGCGTGGCTGACCCGTTTGACCCTGACGTGGAGATGGGCGCGCTGGTCAACCAAGCGCAATACCAACGCGTGCTTGGGCATATCGACCGGGGCTTGAGCGCCGGGGCGACGCTGGTGTGCGGCGGACAACGCCCCGCGCATTTGCCGCGCGGCTATTTTCTACAGCCGACAGTCTTCACCGACGTGCCGGTGGACAGCGAGCTGTGGTGCGAAGAAATCTTCGGGCCGGTGCTGTGTGTGCGCCGTTTCACCTCCCTGGAGCAAGCGATTGCCCTGGCCAATGACAGCCGTTTCGGCCTGGTGGCCAGTGTTGTCAATCGCGATACCGAAGTTGCCGAACAGGTGGCCAATGCACTGCAGGCGGGACTGGTGTGGATCAACGCCCCCCAAGTGATCTTTCCCCAGGCGGCGTGGGGCGGCTACAAGCAGAGCAGCATGGGCCGCGAGTTGGGGCCTTGGGGGCTGGCGGCGTTTCAGGAGATCAAACATGTGGTGCGGGCGGTTTGAGCGCTAGAAGTGGGCTGTCTTTACTGGCCCCATCGCGAGCAGGCTCGCTCCCACAGTTGATCTGGGTGACCGGAGAATTTGTGTTCAACACAGAGCCCTTGTGGGAGCGAGCCTGCTCGCGATGAGGCCGGCACAGCCAACCCAAAAATCAGCTCAGACAGTCATCCGCAACCGCGCCAGATCCCGCAGCGGCGGCGCGCCGAACAGGCGGCTGTACTCGCGGCTGAACTGCGAAGGGCTTTCATACCCCACCCGATACCCCGCCGCCGAAGCTTCCAGCCCTTCGGCCAGCATCAGTCGCCGGGCTTCCTGAAGGCGCAGTTGTTTCTGGTATTGCAGCGGGCTCATGGCCGTCATGGCCTTGAAGCGGTGATGCAGGGTCGAGACGCTGAGGTTCACTTCCCGGGCCAGGTCATCGATGCGCAACGGTTGCTCGAAATGGCCATTGAGCCATTTGATCGCCTGGCTGATGCGATGGCTCTGACTATTGGTAATGGCGATTTCGTACAGCCGATAGCCCTGAGGGCTGCGCAGCAGGCGGTACAGAATCTCCCGGCGCACCAGGGGCGCAAGCATGGCGATGTCTTTCGGGCTGTCCAGCAAGCGCGTCAGGCGCAACACGGCGTCGAGCATCGGCGTGTCCAAGCGTTCTACATACAGGCCGCGACCGGTGGGGCGCGTGGGTACGCCGAGGGGGCCTGCGTCGGCAATCAGCGCGGTGATTTCCGCCGGATCGATGTCCAGGCGCAGGGCCAGGATCGGCTGATCGGGCGAGACGCTGGCGATGCAACCACTCAGGGGCATCGAGACCGAGACCACCAGGTAATGGAGCGGATCGTAGTTGAACAACTCATCCGCCAGGCGCACCTGCTTGCTGCCCTGGGCCATGATGCACAGCGCCGGTCGCGCCAGCACCGGTGCGAATTGATGGGCTTGACTGTGGCGCGACAGATTCAGCGAGTCGATGGCTGTGGCGTAGTTGCCGTCTTCACTGGTATTGCGGGCGATGATCGACGCCAGTTCGGCGCGCTGTTGTTCCAGATACGTGTCCAGCGGGACGTGGGCGTGGTCAAGCGGCGACATGCCGGAATCCTCGGGAAAGGGGGAGCGATGAGCAGAGCTTATGTTTGTGCAAGTTGCAGTGGTAGCCACATCCTGTCGAAAGCTTGCCTGATCCTGCACGGTGCATCGATTCACCATGGCTTAATGTGACAAAAACTTGCTTGAAACCTTTTGTTTCAACTTTCCCGGATCCTCGCGGATGGAGGACCGATTGGGTCCCGCTTTCGCGCAGGATCGTGCAATGGGTCGGCAGGAATCGACTAACGAGCCTGGTGTCGTGACGCTTAACCTTTGATCCTGTCGCAGCCTGTCCCGGGCTGCACAACGGATTACCTGGGAGGGTTGAACATGTCTACACAGATCCCCGTCAGTCATATGGCCTTTGTGCGGGCCCGTTCCGGTTGCTCCAAGCCATTGGGTGCACGCCTGAGTACGCTGATCGCGCCTTCGCGCCAGGCTCCCGGATGCCTGCATTTTGCCTTGCAGCAATCGCAATGCGACGCCGATCTGTGGCTGGTGTCCGGGCTCTGGGTCAATCAACAGGCGATGGATGCTTATTTCAACTCACCGGCCATGGCGATCTTCGCCGAGCTGGTACAGGACCTGGTGGTGAGCAGCCTGGATTTCCACACCTTCCGGGAAGTGTCCGCCGCCCAGGCGACCGAAGGGTGCCTGGCGAAGGTACACAAACTGGCGGGTTGAAGGTTTAATGAGCGTCATTTTCCATCGCCAGGATGCGCAATATGGCACGTAAAGCCTTTGAAACCTTCGAAGCTGTTTCCGCGGTCGTTCCCAAAGAGGGCGGCGGCTACTACGCGGCGATTGCCACCAAAGCCATTGGTGGTTCCGGTGCGCCGCGTTTTAACAAGGTGCTTGAAGATCAGACGTTCAAGACGGCCACTGATGCCGACTCGGCGGCGGCCATTGAGTTGACCCATCTCAAGGGTGTGGGCGATGAGGGCGAGCTGATCTGGAACCCGCGAGATTAACATTATGGGAGCAAGGCTTACCCGCGATGCAGTCACCTCGGTTCAAAAGACAGGCCGCGTTGTCTTCATCGCGGGCAAGCCTTGCTCCCACAGATAAACGCTGTGTCGTGCACTGCTATTGAGGACGGTGCATCTTGAACAGCGCCTCGGGACCCAGCTGGAAATAATCCGCCGGCCCGCCGCCGCGCAAAATCGGCTCGGCAGCGGCGGTGTCGTATACCCCATCTTTCAACAACCATTTGGCGATATGCACGGCGACCACCTCGCCGAGAATCAGCCAACTGGGCACCAATGCCTTGTCCGCGCGCTGCAACTGGATGATCTGGGTGACCTTGCATTCGAAGGACACCGGGCTTTGCGCCACGCGTGGCACCTGGATCACCCGTGATGGCGCTGGCGTCAAACCGGCCAGTTCAAATTCATTGACCTTTGGCGCGACCATGGCGCAGCTCTGGTTCATCTGCTCGGCCAACGGGCGTGTCGCCAGGTTCCAGGCGAATTCGCCGGTCTGTTCGATGTTGTTCAGGCTGTCTTTGCGCCCGACGCTGCAGAAGCCGATGATCGGCGGAATGTAGTTGAAGGCGTTGAAAAAACTGTAGGGCGCCAGGTTCAGGTGCCCTTCGGCGTCCTGGGAGGAAATCCAGCCGATGGGGCGTGGGCCGACGATGGCATTGAACGGGTCGTGGGGCAGGCCGTGGCCCTGGGCGGGTTCGTAGTAGTGGATGTCGTCGGGCATGAGGCGAGGGTCCTGGGGATGGATTTTGAGGATGTTGTGGATAGTGCAGGGGGCGACTGTTTTTGTCAGCACCTGGCAAGCCTGCTCACTCATTTGCTCTTCAGGGTTCACGGAACTTTCGTCTGCCACACAATCCTGTGGGGAGCGAGCCTGCTCGCGATGACGGTGTAGCAGGGGACGTAGGGGTTGAATGTGCTGACCTCTTCGCCAGCAGGCTCGCTCCCACAATTTGTTCTTCAGTGAGACCACGTTTGTGTTGGGCTTGAGGCTGACCGTTTTCCTGTACCCCAAAAACAACTAAGCCCGGCCGAAGCCGGGCTGTGAGAGAGCCTCGTTGGGATTAGCTGAGAGAGGCGGTGTTGGTGCGGTCAAAGCCGTCTTCAGCGATAGCGTTCGAGCCAGTGCGGTCGAAGCCGTCTTCAGCGATAGCGTTCGAGCCAGTGCGGTCGAAGCCGTCTTCAGCGATAGCGTTCGAGCCAGTGCGGTCGAAGCCGTCTTCGGCGATAGCGTTGGAGCCGGTGCGGTCAAAGCCGTCTTCAGCGATAGCGTTCGAGCCGGTGCGGTCAAAGCCGTCTTCAGCGATAGCGTTCGAGCCAGTGCGGTCAAAGCCGTCTTCGGCGATAGCGTTGGAGCCGGTGCGGTCGAAGCCGTCGGCGGCAACGGTGGCAGCGCCGGTGCGGTCGTAACCGTCAGCGGCAATGGCCGACTGAGTGCGGTCGAAGCCATCGGCGGCGAAGGTGTTGGCGGCCAGTACGGACAAGGTCAGGGCGAGGATCAGTTTGGTTTTCATGGTCGTTCTCCGAAGTGGTTGGCGTTGATCGCCTTGGGTGTGGAATTCATATTACGCTTGTTAAATCGATTAAAAAGCGCAAAAAAATGCTCAAACAAATCGTATTTATCGATTGGTTGCTCGTTGTTACTGATCGGCGATAAATGTCATCACCGGCGTACCCGAACAGCGTTTTGGTGAGGATGAGGATGTAGGGCGGGCATTAACCAGAGATTAATGTCGGATAAATCTTCAGACACGAAGCACAAAAAAAGGGGCGAACCCGTACAGGTTCGCCCCTTTCGTTTTTGTGTGTGCGCAGGTCAGTCGGTCAAGATCCGCGAATGCTTGCGGGTGTCTTTCATGGTGATGTAGACCAGCAGCGACACGGCGATGCACGCCGTCACGTACCAGTAGTAGCCGGTTTCCATGCCGATGCTCTTGAACCACAGGGCGATGTATTCAGCGGTGCCGCCGAAGATCGATACGGTCAAGGCGTACGGCAAACCGACGCCCAGGGCGCGGATCTCGGTGGGGAACAGCTCGGCTTTGACCACGGCGTTGATCGAGGTATAGCCGCTGACGATGATCAGCGCGGCCATGATCAGGAAGAACGCGCCCCACCAGGTCTGGATGGTGTGCAGGGTGGTCAGGATCGGTACGGTGAACAGCGTCCCCAGGATGCCGAAGGCGATCAGGATCGGCCGCCGACCGACCTTGTCCGACAAACCGCCGATCAAAGGTTGCAGGCACATGAACAGGAACAGGGTGGCGGCGGAAATGGTGGTGGAGTCGGAAATGCTCATGCCGACCGTGTTCACTAGGTATTTCTGCATGTAGGTGGTGTAGGTGTAGAACGCCAGGGTGCCGCCCATGGTCAGGCCGACCACAGTCATCAACTCTTTTGGATGGCGCATCAAGGTGCGCATGGCGCTTTCCTTGGCTTTTTCCTTTTTGGTGAACGACTCGGTTTCTTCCATGCCGCGACGCAGGTACAACGCCACTATCGCGCACAACGCGCCGATGGCGAATGGAATGCGCCAGCCCCAGGCATACAGCTCTTCAGTGGTGAGAAAGCGTTGCAACACGATCAGCACGCCGAGGGCGATGAGCTGGCCGGAGATCAGGGTCACGTACTGGAAGCTGGAGAAGAAGCCGCGACGTTCCTTGGTGGCCATCTCGCTCAGATAGGTTGCCGAGGTGCCGTATTCACCGCCCACCGACAGGCCCTGAAGCAAGCGGGCCACTACCAGCAGGATGGGGGCACCGACGCCGATGGTTTCATAGCCGGGGCTCAGGGCGATGATCAGCGAGCCGAAGCACATCAGGTATACCGAGGCCATCAGCGCCGCCTTGCGCCCGGCGCGATCTGCGTACAGGCCCATCAGCCAGCCACCGATCGGGCGCATCAGGAAGCCCACGGCGAAGATCGCGGCGGTTTTCATCAGTTGCGCGGTGGAGGACCCGGCCGGGAAGAATACTTTGGCGAAGTACAGCGAGAAAGCGGCGTAGACGTACCAGTCATACCACTCGACCATGTTGCCGACCGAACCGCTGAAAATCGATTTGATCCGGCTGGCAGTGGTTCTTTCACGGGCGGGCGCGGCGGCCGACCCGAGGGGAAGGGCGTTGGAGTTATCCATTGAAGGATCCTTCGTTTAATTGTTTTTGTGGAGCGCGTGGGAACGCAGCCTGCCAGGGCTATAGCAGGAGCTGTGCCAGGTGGGAGAAGGCCGGTCTAGAGGGGTTTTGAGTGCTGGGTGAGCGGATTGGCGCTCATTTTGGTGGTGGAATGAGCGGGAATCCGCTCATTCTGGGGGGCATCATTCTTGGCTGCTGGCCTCATCGCGAGCAGGCTCGCTCCCACAGGGTTCTGTGTATGCAGGTCCAATGTGGGAGCGAGCTTGCTCGCGATGGCGCCAGTACCGACACCCGAAGGCTCAGGGCGACGAGGTTGAAGGCGTGAACTCCAGGTTCAGCTCTCCCCGATATTGCCCGGTATTCTTGTCGATCTGCCGAAACTGCGGCGTCTCCAGGGTGATCGGCCAGGGCGTGCACACGACCGGGAAGGGGACGTTGGGCAAGCGCACGGCGCGGATATCGGCATTGTTGATACCGGTAAAGGTCACCGGTTGACCTGAGACATGCTGTGTCTCGCCCAGGTTGGCGGTGCGGGTGCGAACTCGGTATTCGATACGGTTACGTTCGTCCGTCCCCCCGGAGGTGTGCTTCACGAAGAAGCGCCCGGCCATGCCGGGTACGGGGTTTTTGTCGGTGACGCGCATTTCGAAACGCTGGCTGTTGGAGTTGTAGCCGTCGTAGAGGCAGGCATCGACGACAGCCTGGCCGGAGACGATACCTCCGGGGCCATTGATCAACGGGCGGGTGCGCAGGTTCAGGTCCACCTGCGGGGTGCTGATGCCGTGGGCGGGCAGGTAGATCTGCACGTTATTGTGATCGGTCACGTCCAGCTTGAAATCGACGGTGTAGATATGGGCGTCTCCGATTGGCTGCGAGTAGAACCTCCTGAGCTTCATGACCAATTGCGCCGTCCAGATGCCACCGGCAGGCAATTTGGCGAGTTCTGACCGAGGAATCCAGAGGGTGGAGGCCGTACCCGTCGCATCCACTCCCTCGCAATTGCCATGTGATGTCGAGGTCAGCATCCAGGTGCTGGAACCCCACACCCCGCAGGGGCTGTGGATCGGGAGTCTGCGTGTAATGTTGCCTTTGACGGTCAGAACCACGGACAGTCGGCTGCGTTTCTCCGTGAAACGCAGCTTTATCTCGGTGGTGCCATATCTGCCTCCGGTGGTGGTCAGGCACTGGCCTGTTGCTGGATCGGTGTTGGACAGACAGACAAAATGCATTGTCTTATAGCCTGCGCCTGCCACGGGCTGTTCGTGCCAGCCATGGGTCATCCGCGTCCAGATGTAATGATCGGCGGGCGGAGTCGAGCGGTCGAATTGCAGCATCTCGGATTGATAGTGGTTGCTGGGATGGATGTCCCCGAGCGCCGGTAGCGCAGCGAACGCGCCAATCAGTGCGCCAAGGCGACGGGCCCAACGGTGAAAGATCAGATTCATGGCTGGTTTCTCTTGTCTGACGATAACGCGGCGCTGCGGCGCGCGGTCCAGCGTTCCAGTCGGTCGGGGTCGCGCAGGTCTCTGGGCAGAGCGTCCAGGGTGGTGCTCTGGCAGGTCAGCGTGCCGACCTGGCGCAAGCTGCTGCGAGCGGTGGCCGACTGCACGGCGCAGGCATGCACGCCGTTCAGGTCCAGGGCGAACAACGGTTGCGGGGGCTTGTTGAGATCGACGACGAAGCTGCCGTCCTCGGCGGTTTCCATCATCGCTGCGTTGAGGATGGCCGCCTGTGCCAGCGGTTGTCCCCGGGCGTCCACCAGGCGTCCGATGTAGGTGTAGCTGAGGCTGGACTCGATGCGCTGCACCGCCAGCTTGCCGGGTGGCAGGAACCAGTCGCGGCTGCCGTTGCCGACATTCACCGAGCTCAGGTTCTGGCGCGAGGCATCGGCATCGCTGATGCGAGTCTGGGAGACCTCGAAGCCATTGATCGGAATCAGCCGTTTCTCGCCGAAGCCGATGCTGGTCTGGGCGCCGTAGCCGCCACTGACCTTGGCCGCGGCGCCGGTGGCGTTTTCCATTGGCGCAGCGACGATGCCGACGGCGGCGCCAGGGCCTGTGCCGCCCTGGCCGGGGCCCCAGAAGAAACCTTCGCGCCCCAGTGCCAGGGAGGAAGAGTGGTTGCCGCTGAGCCCAGGGCGTGAATCATGCCGGTCACCGCCGCGCTGTGACATCGCCAGGCTCGTTTCGCCCCAGCTACGTTCGAGTCGCCCGGCCAGTTCGGCGTCCCAGCGGCCCAGGTCGTCGTAACCCAGCCCGGTATTCATCTCGTTGCGACCTTGCTCGCTGTCCCAGACACGGGTATGGGCCAGGCTGGTCCGGACGCTGTCGCTGGCGGCCTGCTCGCGGCGCGCGTCCAGGCCGACACTGGTCTGCCGGAAGCCACCGGATGTCGAGCGCTCGTTATGGGACAGACTGAGGCTCAGGTACAGGCCGTGGTCGGTCGGCCGATTGCCGCTCTGATTGCGAAACGCGCCCACGCGGTGGGTGAGGTGGAACTGGCCCAGGCGATGCCCGCGGGAGAACCCCACCTGCAGGGTGCGGGCCCAGGTGGCGGTGGTCAGTTCGTCGGTCAGGTCCGGCTCGCCGGGCAACGTGTTCCAGTAGTAGGACGGATTCACCTGGGCATAACGGTTGTAGCTATAGCCGGCGGTGAGGGCGCCGCCGGCCAACGGCAGCGATGCGCTGGCCGTCAGCGATTCGTTGCAGCCACTCTGCTGGTAGGTACGGCGGTTGTGCTCGCAGGACGGGCTGCGCAGCGAGTAGCGATAGAGATTCCAGGACAGGCCATGGTTGAACGTGAACTGCTGGCTGTTGCCGCTCGCCCCGTCGTTGCCCTCCAGGAGGGCGGCCGACAGCGACCAACTGCTGGCGCCCAGCGTGCCGGCCCAGTCCAGGCGGCTTTCGTTGTAGAACGCGGTGTCCAGCCAGGTGATCGCGCTGGTGAGCGCCAGGTTATCGAGCAGTGGTACCCGCAGGCCGGTCTGGGCCACGGCGGCGGGATCTTGTTCGTACAGGGAATGCTCGGCCGTGCGCCCACCCTGTAAAAACCATTGCACGGTGTCATCCCCCAGGCCGTTGCCGTCGGTGCGGCTGAAGGGCACGGTTTCGGTACGGGTTACCTGGCCGTTTTCGATCACCCGCAGGGTCACCGGATAACTGCCGTTGGGGAAGGTCCGGGTGTCGACGTTCTGCACACCGGCATCCAGATAAGAAGTGGAGAGCAGTTCTTCGCCGCGAAAGGCATCGACGCGGGCGCGTTGGGTCAGGATCAGGGAGATGGGCGTGCCCTGTCCGACGACGTCGCGATTGAGGTAGGCCAGGGTGGTGCCGACACGGGCACCGTCGATCCGGCCCAGGGGCAGCAGGCTGAAGTTGAAGTTGCCGCCTTCGGCGCTGGACAGGTTGCTCATGTCCATGCGTCCCGCCTGTGCGTAATGTTCGCGGTCGAAGTCTCGCCGGTAGTAGGCGTTGTTGAATTCCAGGTTGCTGTCACTGCCGCGCTTGTTCTGGTTGGCCTGATAGGTCCAGGTGAACCCCAGGTGACTGTTTTCTCCCAGGCCGAGTGCGCCGAGGCCGCTGGCACCCAGGGCGCGGTAACTGTCGGACTGGGCGATATTGATGTTTTGCCGGTGGACGAGGGCATTCTCTGCCTCGCTCGGTGTATGCAGCCGCAGGGCCGAGGCCTCGTTGGTCGGCAGCCAGTCCTTGCGCAGCAGGACCTGGAGACGGGCGCCGGCCTCGTCGAGAATCACGGCCACTGCCTCGGTTTCGAGATAGCCGCAACTTGCCTCGCTGGCCAGGCCGTAGGAGCAGGCCAGCTGGCTATTGCTGGGCAAGGGCTGTGACAGTAATGGCAGCAGTTCCTGAGGCGAGGCCAGTACGCCGGCTTCCACCAGCAGGGCCGCGATGCGCTCAGGCTGCTTGAATTCGATCCGGCCGGGCTGGACCAGCACCGGGTGCACGCCGAGATTGCGGTTGAACAGTTGTAGTTCGAGCTGTTCCACCTGCCCTTCGACCAAGGCTTCGAAGCCGGCCGGCACCTGAGTCAAGGCGTCGGTCGCGGCCCAGGCGCCTTCGGCCAGCGCCCATGAAAGGGAGATGGAGATAGCTGTGAAGTGGCGTTTCATACGTGGCCTTGATGCAGGAAAGGGGGTACGACGACGCCGTACCCCCTTGGGAGGAACGGTTGTGTTTACGGTTGCTGAGTCAGCACCAGGCTGACGATGCCTTCATAGCGGCCAGCGTTTGCGATAGCGCCAACGGTGGTTTGCTTGATCTCCAGCATCTGCTCGATCGAGCCGCTGGTCGGGTCGCCACCGGGGAACAGGTCGGCCGCCGACAAGGCGACGCCGGTGGTGCTCAACGTTCTGCCGCCAAAGGTGACGGACAGGGGAACCGCGGTGGAAGCCGGGTTGGTCATGTTGGCCAGGACGGGGCTGGTGATCAGCCTGATGGTCATGTCCTTATCGGTGTCATTGCTGAAGACCCGCGTGCCCAGACGCGTGGGTTGCAGACCCGCACCCGGCAGGTAGCTCATCTCCATGGAGGGCGGCAGGGCACTGCCATCGGATTGGAGCAACTCCAGTGTCGGATCGACATCGGCATAGACCAGGATGCTTTTCTCAACCGCCAGGGCGGGCATCGAGACCAGTGCGGCCAGTGCCAACGGGGCGAATTTGAGCAGTTTCATGGGGTGTTTCCTCTTTTCTATGGGTGAACAGGAGCCCAGCCATGTGCAGGCACATGGCTCAGATTGAAAAATGTGAGGGGGGAGTGGGTTACGGCAGCACGGCCAAAGTGCGTGGCCGTTTGTCGTCGCTGGTCACAAAGCGCATGAGCAGGTTGCCGCTTGTGCCGGATGCCTGGACAGGGAGCGTGCTGCCCGGATACAGGCTGCGATTGACATCGTTCCAGAGGCAGTCTTTTTCGCCCTTGACGTCGGTGCAGCGTCCGACCTGCAATACACCGATGCGCACGTTGCCGTCATTGCGTAGCGCTTCACCGCTTTGTTGCAAGCCGACGCTCATTTGACGGTCATCGGGCAGTAGGCGCACCAGCGCGCCCCAGATCAGGTTTACGCCGATTCTGGGTTGCGTGCCTTGCGGGTCGTCGTCTTCTGCCGCCAGATCCTGTGGAGCGGCCACTGGCTCGAAATAAACCCGGTAGACGGTTTCCTCGCTGGGCATCGCCTGCGCGATAATCCGTACCGTGCGGCTGGCGCCGGGAGCGAGTACCGTGCGTTGTGGCGACACGACGATACCCTTCGTATCGGCCGCAGACACTGGGCTTTCGTGTTCATCCGGCGTGCCCGGGCGCTGGATCTGGACCACACTGACCTTGATGTACTGCACCTTGTCCGACTTGGAATGCAACTGGATCTGTCCAATGCCATCCTGCTCGGCGCCGATCGTACTGGTCATCGGATAAACCACCAGATTGGCGGTCGCCGGCGACGATAAGCCGAACGCCAGCATCAAAAGCGCCAGCTTGCCCAAGGCAGCCCAACGGTGGGTAAACGTTTGATTCAAATCCATGTCAGACCTCAAGTAAAAAAGCTAAAAACTCAACGTTATTCAATGCGTCTGCTGAAGCGCTCTTGCCTTCGATGAAGGTCGGTGACGAGAGGGAAGAGTCTCACGACTAGAGGCGAGCTATATTTACGACACTTCCTTTTGTGCTACAGATGCTTCTCTGTTCCATGTAGGAAATTTCCAGAGTAGATTCCAGCCCTGACGCTCCGACACGCTTGCTCCCGTGATTTGAGGTGACTTCCCGGGTGTACAGCGTCGGTACGGGCCATGGTGGTGACTCCTGTGAGGCGAAGATGATTGCTGTTTGTCCGAATTATTTTGGTGGGATAGTTACACCATGTCAATAGATTTGGTGGGATATATCCACGTTCGTCTGCGCGAGGAGATTGACCGTTGTGGGTTGTCATTGGCCGCGGCATCCCGTGCCGCTGGTGAATCCAGTCCGCAGCGTTTGAAAGAAGTGGTATCGGGGCGGCAGAAATGTCCGGCCGATCTGGTGGCCAAGCTGGTGGTTATCGGCGTGGACGCGCAGTACGTCTTGGTCGGTGAGCGCGCCCAAATCGCCAAGCCGCCATTGACGCCTGATGAGGAAATGCTATTGGAGGCCTACCGGGCACTGGACGTGGGCGACCGGAAACGAATGCTCGCCGGCTTGATTTCGGGCTAGCGGGCAGCCTCATCGCGAGCAGGCTCGCTCCCACATTTCGACCTGTGTACACATCACTTCTGTGGGAGCGAGCCTGCTCGCGATGAGGCCAGTACAGCCGCCACAAAAAACGCCAACCCTACAAAAACATCTCCCGGCTCAACCCATGCCGCTGCATCTTTTCATTGAAGGTGCGACGCGGCAGCTGCAATTCCTCGAGCACGGCTTTCACATCGCCCTTGTGCCGCGTCAGGGCGGCGCGCAGGCATTGAGCTTCGAAGGCTTCCTGCCGGGCGGCGAGGGATTGGCCCGGCTCCGTGTCGAGGACGCGGGGTTGATCCAGTCCCAGCAGGTGACGCTCGGCGACGTTGGCCAGTTCACGCACATTGCCCGGCCAGTCGTGGCCGAGCAAATGGCTCAACTGCGCACCGCTCAAGGGCACGGCGGGGCGACCCAGGCGTTCGGCGGCGTTGTGGGTGAAATGATCGAACAACAAAGGAATGTCCTCGCGCCGTTCACGCAATGGCGGCAGGCGCAGCTCGGCGACGTTCAGGCGATAGGCCAGGTCTTCGCGAAAACGTCCGGCGCGGGCTTCGTCGAGCAGGTCGGGCTTGGTGGCGGCGATGATGCGCAGGTCCACATGGATGCTCTGGTTCGAGCCCAGGCGTTCGAGCTTCTGTTCCTGTAGCACCCGCAGCAACTTGACCTGTTGAGCCAGGGGCATGCTCTCGATTTCATCGAGAAACAGCGTGCCGCCGTCGGCGTATTCGAGCTTGCCGATGCGCTTGCCCTGGGCGCCAGTGAAGGCGCCGCTTTCATGGCCGAACAGTTCGGCCTCGAACAGCGGTTCGGGGATGGCCGCACAGTTCAAGGCCACGAAGGGTTTGTTTGCCCTAGGACCGAAGTCGTGCAGGCAACGGGCGACCAGTTCCTTGCCGCTGCCGGTTTCGCCGCGGATCAACACGTTGACCGGCAGTGTCGCCAGGTCCAGCACCTGGCGACGCAGGTTTTGCAGCGCCCGTGAAACCCCAAGCAGTGTCCCATCGAGCTTGTCCTTGACGTCGGCCTGCTCGTGCAGACGACGGTTCTCCAATACCAGCGTGCGCTTGTCCAACGCCCGGCGCAGGCTGCCGAGCAGGGTTTCGGGCGTGAAGGGTTTCTCCAGGAAATCGTAGGCGCCGTCGCGCATGGCTTCCACGGCCATCGGCACGTCGCCGTGGCCGGTCAACAGGATCACCGGCAGGTCCGGGTCGCGTCGGCGCACTTCGGCCAGCAGCTCCAGGCCGCTGAGCCCGGGCATGCGCACATCGCTGACAATCACCCCCGGGAAATGTCCTGGCAATTGCGCCAGGCATTCTTCGGCGCGACTGAACAACTGCACTTCAAAACCCGACAGGCTCAACCATTGCTCCACGGCGCTGCGAATGCTGGCCTCGTCGTCGACGACGATGACCTTTTTCAATGTGCAAGGGTTAAGCATGCAACTGCGCCTCCTGATCGATCGGCAAGGTCACGCAGAACTGTGCGCCGTTTTCATGGTTGTCCGCCGTCAGTCGTCCACCCGATTCATGAATGATTGCAAAGGAAACCGCCAGGCCCAAACCCAGGCCGTCGCCCACTGCCTTGGTGGTGAAGAACGGGTCGAATACCTGGCTCAGGTGTTCCTCGGCGATCCCGGTGCCGCTGTCACTGACCGTCAGGCGCCACAATTGCTCATCGGCTTCCAGGCGCACTTCCAGGCGTTTGAGCGGCTGGCCGGCCATGGCATCGAGCGCGTTGCGCAGCAGGTTGATCAAAACCTGTTCCAGACGGATTGCATCGCCACGCACCCACGCCGGGCGGGTCAGGTGCAGCACCGTACTGACCTGTTCGTCCCGCAGGCGTGTGTCCAGCAGTTGCAGTGCCTGATCCACCACCACCGCCAGGTCGAGGCGTTCGCGCAGGCCGCTGGGGCTTTTGCGGGCGAAGGTTTTCAGGTGGCCGGTGAGGGCGGCCATGCGGGTCAGCATGTCGTCCAGGGGTTTGATGGCTTTGTAGGCATCATCGACCCGGCCATGGTCCAGCAACAGGCGCAGGGTTGCCAGTTGCATGCGCTGGGCCGTCAACGGTTGGTTGATTTCATGGGCCAGGGCCGCCGACATCTGTCCCAGGGCTGCGAGTTTGGCCGATTGCACCAGGCCGTCCTGGGCGGTGCGCAAATCCCGGGTACGTTCTTCCACCAGCCGTTCGAGTTCTTCACGACTGCGCTGGCGCAGCTTTGCCAGGCGCCAGCGCTGGTTGAGAAACAGCAGCAGAAACACCAGGGCCAGCCATAATCCGGCGGCGGCGAGCCCTGCGTTGCGACGGTCTTCGAAGGCGATCTGCGGGCGGCGCAGCAAGTGCAGCGTCCAGCCTTCGGTGGTCAATGGCAGGGACTCCCACAGGTAATCCACTGCACCGTCGGGGGCCTTGACCCGGGCCAGATGACTGTTGTCGTCAAAGCGTCGCAGCGGCTCGACGGCCAAGGGTTGCAGCGGTTGCTTGTCGTATTGGCGAGTGGCCTTGAGCTCGGCGTGGTCGCTGTCGGTCAACGGCTGCAAGTGGCGATAACGCCAGCCCTCTCTGTTGGCGATGAAAATGATGCCTCGGGCATCGCTGACCAGCAGGGTGTCGCTGCCCTGCCGCCATTCGCGTTCCAGCTCGGGAAACTCCAGCTTCACGACCATCGCCCCCAGGAACTCACCGTTGTCGTCGGTCACTGCGCTGGACAGGAAGTAGCCCGGAATGCCACTGGTCACACCCACCGCATAAAACCGTCCGGTGCCCTGGGTGCGGGTCTGGAGGAAATACGGCCGAAAGCCATAATTGTGTCCGACATAACTGCTGGGCAGGCGCCAGTTGCTGGCCGCGACGGCCAGGCCGGTGTGGTCGAGCAATTCCAGTGTGGAAGACTTTGCGGCGCCGTTGATCTGTTCCAGTTTGCGATTCAGCGCGTCCTGTTGCGCGGTGCTGACCGGCCCCTTGAGGGCCGAGCGCAACTCGGGGTCCAGCGCCAGCACGGCGGGCAGGGCGCGGTAGCGCTCGATCAGGGTATGCAGGGAGTTGGCGTACAACGCCAGTTGCTGGTTCGCACGGCTGGCATCCTCTTCCAGTGCCTGGCGTTCGGCGTGCCGCACGGCCAGGGTTGCGGCAATGATGGCGCCGCTGAGGATCAGCAGGGTGTACAACGACAGACGCAAGGGACGAGGCATTGCCGGCATGTGACTGTTTCAAGGACTGGGCAGGGACAGGCACGATAGCATGCCGTCTGCCCGCGGTGATGCGCCTCGCTCCGGCGTTATCGGAGCATGCTTTGTGTCTTCCTCAAGCGGCCGATGGTTGCTTCCATCTCCCTTCTCAGGCTTTGAGGCGTGTCGCCACTGGACTGGCCGATTACTTTGCTGAGCGGTCGGTAGGTATTGACTGCGTCAAGTTCCGCCTCGGCAAACAGCGTCTCGATGTGGGCCATTTGTGCGTTCAATATTTCCACCATGCCGTTGATGTGCGCATCTGCCCGAGCGATTTTCTCCTCGGTCAGTTCATGGCTTGCGGCGCCAATTTCATGAATGATCTCAATGGTTCCCAAAACAATGCTGGTCACGGCTCCTATTTCGCTGGAGGCCACGGTTCCTGTCGCTTTCAGCGCGATCTTGGTGCCAGTGCTGGTCACTTCCTTTCCCGCTTTCAGGACGTTTTTCTGGGTGGGCGCGCTGACGGCGTGGGCCAGATCCCGGGCTTTTGCCTTGGCATAGTGAAAGAGGTCAAGATTCTTGTATTCGCCTTTCTTGACGATTTTTTCCGGGTCCAGTTTCCGGCTCTTGAAGTTGACCGCTGCGCTCAGGCTCAATCGTTCCAGCGCATAATCCAGGCCAACGCTCACCGCTTTGCTGGTGACGAACCCCAGCGCGGCGCCCATGACGATGCCGGGTGGTCCCGCCACGCTGCCCAGCGCCGCGGCGCCGAAGCCTACCGCGAGTCCCGTTCCGTAGCTGACAACCTGTGCACCGACGTGACTACCCACACGTACCGCAGAGGCCTGGGCGTGCGCTGTTGCCGAGCGATGGCTGGCCAGTTGAGTTTGCGCTTCGCTGGCTCTGCGTGAAGTCAGCTTCATGATGTCCGTGAACTTTTTGATCTCCCTGTCCAGCCGGTTATAGTTTTTCCAGCGTTGCCAATAGGCTGCGCTCTGCGCTTTTCTAGCGTCTCTCTGCGCCGGGGTCTCTAGTATCAACCCTTGGTAGTCGGTCAACGTCATCGGGTTATTGCCGACAAATCCATACAGATTCAACCCATCCACATCCCCCGCCGGGTCCGCACTGACCCAGCGCTGCAACCACGGGGCGTAGTAACGCGCGCCGTAGTAATACAGCCCGCTGCTGTCCATTTCCTTGCCTGAATAACGAAGGGTCTTGTAGTCGACTTCAATTCTGGAACGAGCGGCGTGCCAGGCGGTGCCGCCAAAGGGGTAGTAGTGCTCGAGGCTGATCAAGGCGCCGTGACGGTCCAGCTCCAAGGTGCTGGAACCCAAATGATCGTCGAGGGTGTAGCGCAATTGGTCGGCTTCGATGTCGCTTGGCTGGCCGGCTTCCCAATGCAGGCAACGAACACTGCCATGGGCCAATGCACAGGTGACCACGTGCAGTTGTTCGCCGTGGCTGCTGGTGCGGATTTCAAGGCCTGGCAAATATCGCGTTTCGTGGCGAGTGCTGGCGGTGGTGTGGGTCTTGCTGACCCGTTCGCCCTGGCTGTAGAGGCAGGTTTCGTCATCGTTCAGCAACCCGTTGTCGCGTTTGAGCAACGTGACTTTAGTGAGCTGGTCGCGGGCGTCCCACACCAGCGACTGCGCGCCGCGTTGCAGGTAAAGCTGGTTGCCATGGGCATCGAACAGCGCGTCGAAATCCGGCTCCGGATCGCCTTCGGTCCACTGCACGCCTCGGTTGCTGTGAGGGTCGATGCGCAGTGTCCGGGTGTGATTGTTGCCGTCGCGAACATGGCGCAGTCGGGTCAGGTTGTGGCTGGTGTCGTAGTCATACAGCTGGGTGTAGTTGAAACGGTGGCCGGGGTCGATGGGGACGATCGGCTCGGGCAAGCCGGGATGCAGCTGAGGTGTCTCGCCCTCGAAACCGCTGGCGCTGATCAAACGGTAGAGCGAGTCGTAGGTGAAGTCGCGATGACCGTCTACGCGCTGGTTGGCAAAGTACAGGGGGGCGACGGTATGGTCTTCGATACGCAGCACATTACCCATGGGGTCATGGAAGTACGTCAGGTTCTGGAGCAGGGCTTGTCCGGGTTTTCCGGTCTTGAGGGTGCTCAGTTGATCGTTGGCCGGGTCATAGGTCCAGCGGCTGGTCACGCCGTTGGCCGTATCCTGGCGCTCGATCTGGCCGGCGGCGTTGTAGCGGGCGTCCAGCAGAATCGGTTGTGGCGTGTCCTGGTCCCTGAGTTGCAGGTCCACCTGTTTGAGTTGCCCGCCGATATCCAGCCGCAAGTAATGTCGGTGGCCAGCGGCGTCGGTCCGGCTCACGGGCGTGCCGAGGGCGTCGAGGGTCTGCTCGCAGATGTGGGGGATGGCATCGGCAAAACGGCGGACCTGGCGTAGCGGTTCGCCCGTCAACCCGTAACTGTCCAGCTGCACGGTGCCGGAGGGATCGCTCTGCTCAATCAACTGCCCGCGCAGGTTGTAATCGGCATCGGCCGTGGCATCGGCGTAGGTGAAGGCGTCGACCTCGGCCCGGCCGTTTTCCTCCAGGGCTATCGGGCGCAACTGATGGTCATAAGTCACGCGCCAATGATGGGCGCGTTGATCCCAGCGCTGGCGGGATTCACCTGCCAGGCCCGGTAATATCAGGCGCCATCCGGCATCGACGCTGTCGGTATGCAGCGGCTGACCGGTGAGGCTATGCAGCGTTGTCAGGTTGGGTTTGGGCGCGTGACCGAAGAGGCGAGGGTCCCACTGCTCGACGAGATGGCCGATGCTCTTGTGGTGCTGGCGCGATATCAGCGCGACGGCGGGGGGCGAGGCCTGGTTGCGCAAGTAAGTGGTTTGCCGCACAGGCAAGCCACGGCCATCCACGGCAACGACGTCTGGAGTGCGCAAATGCACGGTACTCATGGGGCTCTGGCCTCCAGAGGGGTGTCAGTCTGAACCTTGATGCACGAGGAGCCGCGCTGCCTGGATCACGTGGTCATCCATTTCGGGCGGCCCTTGCCATGGCCGACAGGATGCGCATGCCAACTCGCCCACAAATTGTCCGTCGTGCCCATTTCCTTGTAAGCGGTGATTCCCTGCTGCGCGGCCTTGATGTTGGCCAGGGTGGCTTGGGTTCTTTTGCGCAAGACGGCGCGACTGATCGGTGCCAGGGCTTCCTTGGACGTCATGAAGTTAACGTTGGGCAGCAGGTCTGCGGGGGAGATGACATCGGAGCCTAACGCATCGAAAGCATTTTCGGCCCAGGCAGCGCGTTGCTCCACAGCCGTTTTCCAGTCGGAGAGCAGCGTTTCGATTTTGCCGATCTTGACGGGGTCGAGGCGGTTTTTGATGTCTTCGCCCTCGATGGCCCGGGCGAACATATTGAGTGTGCCGCCGATGATCGGGATCCACGAACCCATCACCCGGTTCATCACGAAGCTGGGGTTGAGGACTGAGTTGAGCGCCGGGTGGATCACCTCATCTTTCATCTGCCGCCAGTTCTTGATGTCTTTAACCGCACCCTCGATACCGAGTCTGCGATCGATCGCCTCAACGGATATTTTTGAGGTCTGCGGTATGAGCGCGCCCACCAACCCTGCGCTATGCACGAACGGATCGGCGATCTCGCCGGCCACATCGCCGCCGACGTTGCCACCGATCAGTCCACCCGTGGTGGTGTAGGGCGTTGTGAAAGGGGCATCAGGCAGCACCAGATCGACCACCTCGCCACCCAGCACGCCTGTCTCATAGCCGAAGACGCCTTTGACCAGCTCTCCCCCCAGATTCCCCATCAGGCTTCTGAACACGCCTTTTTGCTGGATGATGTTGTGAAGTTGCCCGAGCAGTCGGCTGGACTCTCCACTGAGTTCGGAGAGAAAGCCTGAATAAAGCACGATCACGCTCTCGGCTTTTGCCTGCCCGTCCGTATCCACATAACGTAGCGGATTGTTGCCCACGAACGCATACCTGTTCAGCCCGTCCACATCCCCTGCCGGGTCGGCACTGACCCAACGCTGCAGCCACGGCGCGTAGTAACGTGCGCCGTAGTAATACAGCCCGCTGATGTCCATTTCCTTGCCCGAATAGCGCACGGTCTTGTAACTGACCTCTACGCCGGGACGGGCTATCAGCCACGCCGTGGCGCCGAACGGGTAATAGCCTTCGTGACTGATCAGTTGCGCATGCTGATCGAGCTCCATCATGTTTGAGCCTGAGTGGTCCTCCAGGCTGTAGCGCAACTGATCGGTGTCGATATCTGCCGGCTTGCCCGTTACCCAATGCAAGCAGCGGACGTTGATCAAACCCGTGTCGAGGATGATGATGTGCAGTTCTTCGCCATTGTCCCGGGTGCGGATCTCCAGGCCCGGGAGATAGCGCACGTCCTGAAAATGGTCGCGCTTGGCGGTATGGGTTTCGTGACGTTTGTAGACCCGGGTCCCTTGGCTATAGCGGTAATGTTCTTGGTCATTGGCGGCGGTTTCGCGGTCGATCAGGGTGACCGCTGCCAGTTGGTCCCGAGCGTTCCATTGCAGGTTCTGCCCTGGCTGCAATGCCAGGAGATTGCCATGGCGATCGAACAGTGTGTCGAATGACGGGGCAGGATCTCCAGGCTGGTATCGCACCCCTCGATTGCTGCCCGGGTCGATGAACATCTGCCGGGTGTAGCCGGCACCCTCACGCACATGTGTGAGCTTGGTCAGATTGCCGCCCTCGTCATATTCATAGGTTTGCAGGTAGTTGAGCCGGTTGTTGGGGTCGGTTGGCTGGGGCAGGCCAGGTATATCCGAGGGCGGGCCATCGTCGTAACCGCTGGCACTGGTCAACCGATAGAGCGAGTCGTAGCTGAAGGCACGATGGCCGTCGACTCGTTGGTTGGCGAAATGGGTAGGCGTATAGGTATGGTCCAGAATGCGGGTGATGTTGCCCATCGGGTCGTGGACATACTCGAAGTCCACCAGTGCGGTGGCCGGGGCTTTTTGTGAACGTTGTCTGAGCAGGCGAGCGCTGGCCGGGTCATAGCTCCAGTGGCTGATGACGCTGTTGCCTGCGTGTTGTTCGATGATTTGCCCGGCGGCATTGTATTGGGCATCGTGCAACACCGTCTGCCAGTCGGTTTGCCCCTTGAGTCGCAACTGCACCTGCTTGAGCTGCCCGGCCAGATCGTAGCGCGACTGTTGCTGGTGTTCACCGGCATCGGTCTGCTCAAGGACAGCCCCCGAAGGCCCGAAGAGACGACGGCTGGTAAACACCTTGCTGTCGTGAAAAATACGCGTCTCACATAACGGCAGGCCGACCAGGCCATAGCTGTCCAGAAGCACAGTACCCGAGGGGTCGACCTGCTCGAGCAACCGACCGCGCAGGTTGTGATCGGCATCGGCCGTGGCGTCGGCGTAGATGAAGGTATCGACTGCGACCTGACTGTTTTCCTCCAGGGCCACCGGACGCAGTTGGGGGTCATAGGCAATACGCCAATGACTGCCGCGTTCATCCCAGCGTTGCAAGGTTTCACCCGCCAGGCCCGGTAATGCCAGGCGCCATCCGCCATCGACGCTGCGGGTACGCAGCGGCTGACCGGTGAGGTTGTAGTCGTTGCGCAGGTTGGCCGTGTCCGTACCGTAGAAACGTGGGTCCCATCGGGCGATAAGGCGCCCGGCGACGTCATACGCCTGGGCCGTGACCAGCGTTTGGGTGTCGTCGTTCGGCGATCGGCGCCAGTAGTCCACTCGCCTGACCGAGCCTGCTCGTGCGTCAAGTACCGACAGGACCGGTGTACCGCCATGAGTTAGCCTGCTCACTCGTCAGCTTCCCGGGTCCGTGTCGTTGTAGTCGTGGTCGCACAAGTACCAGGGATGATGCACATGCCAGGCTTCATAGCCCTTGGCATTGATGACCTTGACCAGGCGTCCTGGTGGATCGTAGAACTGCTGGTCGTGGTAGCCGTGCAGACGCAGCGAGGCGTCGTTGATGTAGCGCCAGGCGTCGGCGAAATACGGCCGATAGACCCGCGTGACCAGTCCCTTGTTGTTGTACTCGACCCGTTCGCTGACGCGCCAGCGCGGGTCGGCCAGGTGCTGCAACGGTTGCCCGTTCTGTAGCTCCAGCGAGCCGTCCTCGGCCACGGCATAGGCCTCCCCGGGTTCGACCCGCTGCTTGGTTTGCAAGGTGCGGCCGAATCCGTCGATGGCGCTGAGGGTGATGCGGACCTGTTGCAATGGATCGTCCGGGTAGCGATCGGCGCTCAGCACGACGCTGTGAACCGGCTCTCGGGCCGTGGCCTGGATCAGCGTCCACAACTGTTCTTCGGCGGCGCTGCGTTCGGCCAGCCGCGCCAGGTGAATGCGTGCCCTGGCGCGGACATGGCCGCTGGGCATCAAGTAGCGGGCGCTGATCCACTCGTTGCGCTGCGCAAGGGAGACTTGGGCGAGGTCAAGCGCGCCCATCCAGCTGAACTCGTCGGTGCGCACGGCACTGGCGATTCTGCCCAGGGTGGCTTCGGGGTGTTCGATGGCATAAGCCGGTGTCAGGTCGTCGGGCAGCTCGTAGGTGTCGATGGCATCGAAGCCTGCCGGCAGGCCATTTTCGCTGCCGAAAAACGTAATGCCCAAAGGCACGCCGTCGGGGCCATACAGCGCTTGCTGCACGTTGTCGTTGGCGTCGATGATGCTCTGCGGCAACAGCGAGTGATAGTCGTATTCGATCTGGGTCGTACAGCCGTCCGGCAGGGTAATGGCGGTGGTCATCAGGTGATAGGCATCGTACGTCAGGGTCGTAACACCATGACTCTGGGTTTCTTGCAGGGCGTGGATCTGGAAGAAGCCATCAAGCGAGTGGTAGGTGGCAAAACCGCTCTTTTTCGACCAGAGGTTTTCGGCGGTGTCTTCGTCCGGATCTTCAGGCAGAAACAGCTGCATGGGCTCAAAGCCGATTTCTTCCAGTTGCCCGCGGATGTCGAACGGCGGTGGCACGGCGTCGTAGGCGTCCAGTGCCTGCTTGTCGAACTCGGCCGTCTCCAGCGGGCCGAGCAACGCCTGGAAGGCAATATCGCCTTGGTCGTCACGCAGGTAGTTCTGTTCCTCAAGCGCAACCAATTGCCGTGCGGCTTGCCATTGCGGGGAGTCGTGATGTGCGAGGAAGGTTTCATAGCTGATCTGGCGAGGGTTGAGGCCTTGCGGCAGTTCGCCCTTGGGGCGTTGCAAAGCGTTGGCTCGACTGCGCCAGGGCAGGCCCAGGCGCTGACGCCACCCGGTTTCGTCGAACAGGTGCAGGTGCTCGGCCCGGCTCTCGGCAAGGTGGAACACCTGCTGCTGCTCATCATGGGCATCGAGCCACCAGGTGTTCTCGTCTTCATCGTCGAAGGGTGGCGGATCGAGCGGCGTAAGGCGTCGGGCGTAATGGACGATGAAGCCGTGAACAAGCTGGCCGTAGAGATTCCATTTCAGATTGATGCCGTGCTGGCTTTGCGGGTCATTGGTAAAACCGTCGTATTGATGGCTGAGCGCCTCCAGTTCCAGTACCAGCAGGCTTTTGTGATGGGGATGGTGCTGGCGCAGCAGATAGCGTTGTTGCGTCACGGTGTAGGGCCGGGCCGTATCGTCCGATTCGGCGGGATGGATTTCTGTGCGTAACACCTGGCCGCCCAAGGCATAAGCCATATCCCGGGCGGTCTCAGGGTCGGGCACGATAATCTCGTCGGCCTCGTCGCCTTCATGAAAACAGCTCAACAGCGCCGGGCCAAGCGGCACGGCGTCATCGTCGCCGTCGAAACAGTCCTTCAGAGGCTGGTTGACGGTTCGGCCGGTGTGGAACCAGGTCTTGACCAGTACTGGCGCGGTAAAGCCGCTTTGCACTTCACCGTCGGGCAACTCGCTGTCCACCTGGTACAACCGAGCGAAGCCCCGGAACTCACGGTGATAGCCGTCGTAGTCGCCCTCGAAATAGGTGAAGCGCTGGGTCAGGCAATTGCCGGTGATTTCATCCAGCTGTTGCTGACGTGCCAACAACGGCAGGGCCATGGGCAGATAACAGGCCAATTGCTCGCCCTGCGCCCGGCGCTGTTGTTTTTCATCCAGCCAGTATTGCGCACTGCTGCGATAGGTCAGGGTGGTGCTGCAGCCCATGTTGTTATGGGTGGCGTTGAGCAGATAGGGCCGCGCCGCGACGAAGTCATAACGCCAATGCCTGGGCTTCATATCGGGGGAGATGTGGGGCACGCTCAGAATCAGACTGGCGCAACCCAGCCCCTGCAGATCGGCCAGGCTGACCTGGCACAGATTGTCGTACCGCACGCCCGCCGGCCATGGCACCTTGACGGGAGTTTGCTCAAGGCCATTGCCGCCGTGGTTGAGGTAAATATCGAAACAGTCGCTGTTAAGGTAGATCAGCGCGGGCGCTCCGGCGCCGTCCAGGTCGGCGATCCGCACCCGGTCAGCGTCGAATTGGCCGTAGCTGAAGGGCAGGGCGCTCATGACAAAACCTTCGCCGAAACGCCCGTGACCCAGGTTCGGCCAGCACTTGATTTCATCGAAGCGAATCCGGCACAGCTCGGTGCTGTCGCTGCCCAGCAAATTGCCGAACAACACCAGCTCGCTGCGCGAGTCGCTGAACAATGGCAGGGGGCTGTCCGGTTCATGGGGCACATTCACCCCTGGGGCGAACCCCTGTTCGCGGAGATTGGGGTACAACCGAACGCTTTTGGGGCCGACCATGGCCAGTGAGCGTAAACCGTCGCCGGTCAAATCGCCCAGTTGCACGGCGGGGTGCAGGAACTCCGTCGGAAAACGATCAAACGGGGTGAAGGTCGACCAGCTACGGTCCGGGTTGAGGGTATGGAAGCCGCTCATGCCGGGTTGGGCAATGACCCAATTGAGGCGGCCGCTGCCGGTCAGGTCAGTCAGCACCTGCATCACGGCCGGGTTTTGGCTGGCGACCGGGATACTGTCCAGGCGAGACCACGGGCCATAACCGATGGCATCGTCATCGGGCCCGGCGCGCTCAGGCTCGCGGTAGTACCAGGCATCGGTGTAACGGCACAGAAACCCCGGCAGACCTTCGCCATACAGGTCCACGCATTGGTAATGCCGGTTGCCTTCGAGGGCGGGCATTGTCTCCAGGTCGAAGAATTTTTCGGGTGCCAGATTGAGGTCGAAATCGGTGTACTGCAATTCCACCGGAGGGCTGTAATCGACACCGCCTTCAGTGTCCCAATCCTGATAGTGGGCGGCCGTCAGCAGGTTGTAACCCAGCGCAGTGGCGGTGTATTCCAGCACCAGCCGCCGGACCAGGGCAGGTTCAGTATCGGCCACGGCGGGGAAGTGGTGGAACATCAACACCTGATGACACAAGCGCCGGGTGCCGACCTCAAAACCGTATCGATAGGTGTGAAACGGGTCGCTGCGTAGCAGCCAGGGCGCCTCTTCGGGGGCTTGCCAGGAAGGTTGTTGCGCAAGATCGAGGGTGCGTTGCCCGTAGTCGAACAGCAGGTGAAAGTGCCAGTTGTGCTGGGCCGGGTCGGGCTCTTCGAAGCAGTACAGGGTGTCACTGGCGCTGGCGTTGCCATAGCACACCCGCCGCAGGTAGCGCTGGGCGCGATAGTCGTGGGGGCCGTCCAGCGCGCCGGGGTCGGCCTGGTACTCATAATAGATGTGCTCGCCTGCCGGGCTGACTTCTTCGAGCAACAACCATTCGGCGATGCGTGGTGGTTTTGGGGGATCGGGCTCGGGTTCGGCTTCAGGTTCGGCAATGCGCGACGCTTCGGTTTTACCGTAGCAATACACATGGCCGTTGCTGCCCTGGACACGCCAGAAGGGTGCCTGGCCGTCGGTGGGTGTCCACAGCTCATAAATATCGAAGCTGCTTTCAGTCCTGGGGTAATAACGCACCACCGAGCACGTTGCACTGCCGGGGCCCGCCAGGGGGCGAATGAGCGGTTCGGCGTTGAATTCGGGCCAGCGGTCAACCCCATCGGCGTCGACCATGACATCCTCATCAGCGTAGTGCGGCACACCTCTGCTGGTTTTGCGCGTGATGCTGGCGATGGAAAGCTGCATGCCGATGCCGAAGATGCCGTTGCCGCCCTGGCTGCTGTAATTCAAGGTCAGCGCCGGCGTCAGGTGGCGGGCGGCGGACAGGGGTAACGGCAGTTCAAAAGAACTTGCCCCTCGCGTACCGACAGGGCCGAGGCTGTTACCGAGGGTGGCGATAGAAGCACTGCCGGCGATGGTCGGGGTCACGATCTGGAGGGGCGCTTGTTCTGCCATCGGGATCATCTCTGTTAGCCGACGCCAGGGCGAATACCCGGCATGACTTCAGGATGCCAAGAGATGGTCCTTGGGTAACCTGTCAGATCTGACAGGTAGGCGGGCATGCCGATGAACGGCTCTACTCACGCCCGGCGGGGAGCATTGTGTGGGAGGCTTGGCTGAACATAGGTCGGGGTCCACTGAAGATCCAGTGTGGGAGCAAAGCTTGCTCGCGATGACTGAGGCACATCCAACATGGATGCAAGCTGACCCACCGCTATCGCGAGCAGGCTCGCTCCCACAGGTTTTCTGCTGATAAAAAAAGGCCGGTGAGTTTGTCGCCCACCGGCCTTTTTTACGGCGTCAACGTGCGTGTTACTGCACTTCTACCGCCAGGCTGTCGCTGATTTTCTTCTGCCAGATCGCCGGGCCGGTGATGTGTACCGACTCGCCTTTGCTATCGACCGCAACGGTCACGGGCATGTCCTTGACCTCGAACTCGTAGATCGCTTCCATCCCCAGTTCGGCGAACGCCAGAACCTTGGACTTTTTGATCGCCTGAGCCACCAGGTAAGCGGCGCCGCCGACGGCCATCAGGTAGACCGCCTTGTTGTCCCTGATCGCTTCGATAGCGGTCGGGCCGCGTTCGGACTTGCCGATCATACCCAGCAGGCCGGTCTGCTCGAGGATCTGGCGGGTGAACTTGTCCATCCGCGTGGCGGTGGTCGGGCCGGCTGGGCCTACCACTTCGTCGCCTACCGGGTCGACCGGGCCGACGTAGTAGATGAAGCGGCCCTTGAGGTCCACCGGCAAGGTTTCACCCTTGTTCAGCATCTCGACCATGCGCTTGTGCGCCGCGTCGCGACCGGTGAGCATCTTGCCGTTGAGCAAGACGGTTTCGCCCGGCTTCCAGCTCTGTACGTCTTCAGGTGTCAGGGTGTCGAGGTTCACGCGGCGCGCCGACGGACCGGCTTCCCAGACGATTTCCGGGTAAGCGTCCAACGGTGGTGCCTCCAGCGACGCCGGGCCGGTGCCGTCCAGCACGAAGTGGGCGTGGCGGGTGGCGGCGCAGTTGGGGATCATGCACACCGGCAGGGACGCGGCGTGGGTCGGGTAGTCCATGATCTTCACGTCGAGCACGGTGGTCAGGCCACCCAGGCCCTGGGCGCCGATGCCCAGTTGGTTGACCTTCTCGAACAGCTCCAGGCGCATCTCTTCGATGCGGTTCTGCGGGCCGCGGGCCTTGAGTTCGTGAATGTCGATGGACTCCATCAACACTTCCTTGGCCATGACGGCGGCTTTTTCCGCAGTGCCGCCGATGCCGATACCCAGCATGCCCGGTGGGCACCAGCCGGCGCCCATGGTCGGTACGGTTTTCAATACCCAGTCCACGATGGAGTCGGACGGGTTGAGCATGGCCATCTTGGACTTGTTCTCGGAACCGCCGCCCTTGGCCGCCACGTCCACTTCCACGGTGTTACCCGGAACGATGGAGTAGTGGATCACCGCAGGGGTGTTGTCCTTGGTGTTTTTACGCGCACCAGCCGGGTCGGCGAGGATCGACGCGCGCAGGACGTTTTCCGGCAGGTTGTAGGCGCGACGCACGCCCTCGTTGATCATGTCGTCCAGGCTCATGGTCGCGCCATCCCAACGCACGTCCATGCCCACGCGCACGAACACGGTTACGATCCCGGTGTCCTGGCAGATCGGCCGATGGCCGGTGGCGCACATGCGCGAGTTGATCAGGATCTGCGCCATGGAGTCACGGGCCGCTGGCGATTCTTCGCGCAGGTAGGCTTCATGCATCGCCTGGATGAAATCCACGGGGTGGTAGTAGGAAATGAACTGCAGGGCGTCGGCAACGCTCTGAATCAGGTCATCTTGCTTGATCACGGTCATGAGTCGCGCTCCTCTCTAAAGACGGGAACATTCAATAAGGTGCCGTCCGTTTGGGTGCATCGGTCGACGGACGGCACCTCTTAAGGCACGCCGGGCATGCTGGCGCGACACTAAAAAGGCGCGGCAGTATATCGCAGGCGAGCACCCTGTGGGAGCGAGCTGCCTTTGTGGCGAGGGGATTTATCCCCGCTGGGCTGCGCAGCAGCCCTGAAAGTCAGTCACCTCGGTGCGTCAGGTTGTTTGCCTTCAGTCATTTTCGGGCTGCTTCGCAGCCCAACGGGGATAAATCCCCTCACCACAAGGGGACCAGCCAGCCTCGAACAACTGCGTCAATTTAGGCCATTGCTTTGACGCCATTTTTCTGCTCCAGAATTGAATGGTCATTTGCCCTGCACGCCACTAAAGTGGCGTCTGGCCTGTAGCGTAGGACGCCTCCTGTCAGTTCCTTTCCCATGGTGAGTCAACGATTGACCCATAACGCCATTCAACGTCTTTTGCTGAAACGCTTCGCCTTGGCGGCCGCGACTTACGCGCTGGCACTGGTGTTGTTGTGGTTGGCATATTTCAGTGGTCATTACCTCGATTCGTTGCGCGATGTCATCATCGGCAGCGTGTTGGTGGTGTTGTGCCAGGCAGGGCTGTTCGCGCTGTTTATCACCGACCGCAATCTGCGGTTCGCCGACCCCAGTCTTACTGAAATACAGGTACTGATCGGCCTGGGCTGGCAGACCTGGATGATGGCGCATCTGGACCAGGCTCGGGGCGTGTTCCTGGTGTTCTATGTGCTGATCCTGCTGTTCGGGCTGTTCCACTTGTCCCGTCGGGCTTTCGTGCGCTGCGCGATGCTGGTGTTTTTCAGTTTCACCGCCATTACCCTCTGGGACGGTTACTTCTTCAGGCTTCCTGACCCCACGCTGGCCGCGTTACAGGTGTGCGTGCTGTTTATCGTGCTGGTGTGGCTGGTGCTCTATGCCAGTTACGTACAGAACTCGCGCCAACGCATGCGTCAGCGGCGGTTTGCCTTGCAGGCACATCAGGACACCCTGCGCGGCATGATGCGTCAGCTCGAAGATCTGGTGGCCACGGATGAACTGACCGGCTTATTCAACCGCCGGCACTTCCTGCGCCTGGCGTCCCGTGAGCTCAACACACTCCGGCCCAATGTTGCCCATGGCCTGGCCTTGATCGACCTCGACCATTTCAAACGCATCAATGACCTGCACGGCCACGCCGCCGGTGATCAGGTGCTTCAGGCGTTCGCCAGCATCGCCACGGCCTGCCTGCGCGAAGGTGATGTGCTGGCCCGTTACGGTGGCGAAGAGTTCGTCATGCTGCTGCCGGCCTGCGACCCCTCGCGGCTGACGGCCTGTTGCGAGCGGCTGCGCCTGGCATTTACTGAAGTCGAGTTGATCGGCTTGCAGATCGGCTCCCTCAGCCTGTCGGTGGGCATGACGATGCTGGAGACCGGCGACGACCTGGACAACGCATTGCAGCGTGCCGATCAGGCCTTGTACCGTGCCAAGCGAGACGGCCGCAATCAGTGCGCCGCTGCCTGGGAGAATGTCGATGCCTGAAGTAAAAGTCGCCGACCGGCAGTGGACGGTGGCGGCGGGCAGCAATCTGTTGGACACGTTGAATCAGGGCGGCGTGGCCGTGCCCTACAGTTGTCGCGCCGGCAGCTGCCATGCGTGTCTGGTGCAGTGCGTGAACGGTGACGTGCGCGACAGTCGGCCCGACGCCTTGAGCCCCGCGCAGCGCGAGCAAGGCTGGCGGCTGGCGTGTCAGTGCCAGGTGATCGAGGATGTGCAGATCCACACCTTTGACCCGCAACGTGACGGCCGTGCCGCCCAGGTGACCGCCGCGGATTGGCTGAGCCCCGACGTGCTGCGCTTGCGCATTATTCCTGAGCGGGCGCTGCGTTATCGGGCGGGCCAGCACCTGGTGTTGTGGGCCGGCGATGTCGCCCGGCCGTATTCCCTGGCGAGCCTGCCCGAAGAAGACCGCTTCCTGGAGTTTCACCTCGATTGCCGCGAGCCCGGCCAGTTCATCAATGCGGCGCGACAGATGAAAGTGGGCGACCCGATTTTTCTCGGTGAATTGCGCGGCGGCGCCCTGCATTACGATCCCGAGTGGCACGATAAGCCGCTGTGGCTACTGGCGGCCGGCACTGGCCTGGCACCGTTGTTCGGTCTTTTGCGCTCAGCCCTGCATCAGCATCACCAAGGCACCATTCGTCTTATTCACGTAGCCCATGATGCCGCCGGGCACTATCTGGCCAAACCCCTGGCAGCGCTGGCGGCCAAGCATCAACACCTCACCGTGGAGCTGCTGACCACGGCCGAGGCGCCGTCTGCGTTGGCGCAACTGCGGCTTGTTTCCCGGCAAACCCAGGCCTTACTCTGCGGCCATCCCGACCGGGTCGAGGCCTTTGCCAAGCGCCTCTACCTGGCTGGCCTGCCGCGTAATCAACTGCTGGCCGATGTCTTCCTGACCCGTGGTTGAGCGCTGATCTTCAGACGCGAGACCGACCATGACCGATACCCTGCTGCTTGAGCGCGAACGCGGCCTGTTGACCCTGCGCCTCAATCGCCCGGAAAAGAAAAACGCCCTGACCCGGGCCATGTACAGCCAATTGGCCCAAGCCCTGGCGATGGCTGACGCCGACCCGCAGATCAGCGCGGTGCTGATCTGCGGGTCTCATGATTGCTTCACCGCCGGCAACGATATTGTCGACTTTCTCGAACAGCCGCCGGCCGATCTCGACAACCCGGTATTCGAATTCATGCTCAGCCTGCTCGACTGTCGTAAACCGGTAATCGCCGCCGTGGCCGGGCCGGCTGTGGGCATCGGCACCACGTTGCTGTTGCATTGCGACCTGATCTACGTCAGCCGGGACGCGCGGCTGCGAACGCCGTTCGTCAGCCTGGGATTGTGCCCGGAATTCGGCTCCAGCCTGATTCTGCCGAGGCTGCTCGGCCAGGCCAGGGCTGCGCAGTTGCTGCTGTTGGGTGAGGGCTTGAGCGGCGAACAGGCGGCAGCCTGGGGCATCGCCACCGAGGCGCTGGACAGTGGCGAGGCGGCGTTGGCCAAGGCGCGGGACGTGGCACTGCGCTTCGAATCGCTGCCGGCTGAAGCGGTGCGCATCAGCAAACAACTGATGAAGGCGCCGGATCGGGAACAACTGCGCGCCGTGATCGAAGAGGAGGGCTGGCTGTTCACCCAGCGACTGCGCTCGCCGGAGGCGGTGGCGGCGCTGTCGGGGTTTATCAACAGGCATTAGTTTTGTAGCGCATGGGCTGGCGCTATCGCGAGCAGGCTCGCTCCCACATTGGGTTTGTGTTGAACACGTTATTCATGAACACCACAGATCCCCTGTGGGAGCGAGCTTGCTCGCGAAGGCGTCGGCACATTCAACGTTGGTGCAAGCTGACCCACCGCTATCGCGAGCAGGCTCGCTCCCACATTGGGTTTGTGTTGAACACATTATTCATGAACACCACAGATCCCCTGTGGGAGCGAGCTTGCTCGCGAAGGCGTCGGCACATTCAACGTTGGTGCAAGCTGACCCACCGCTATCGCGAGCAGGCTCGCTCCCACATTGGGTTTGTGTTGAACACATTATTCATGAGCACCACAGATCCCCTGTGGGAGCGAGCCTGCTCGCGATAGCGTCAGCCCAGGCAACACCTTTTTCAGACGGCAAAAACCAAAAAGCCCCGCCATTCACATGGCGGGGCTTTTGTTTTCAGCAACCGGTCACTCAGACCATCGGGTCGCCAACGTGCAGGATTTTCATCCCGTTGGTGCCGCCGATGGTGTGGTAGCTGTCGCCCTTGGTCAGGATGACCCAGTCGCCGGTTTGCACCACGCCGCGCTTGACCAGTTCATCCACCGCCGCCTGGCTGACTTCGCCCGGTTGCAGGGCGGCCGGGTCGAATGGCACGGTGTAGACACCACGGAACATGGCCGCGCGAGCCTGGGTTTCGCGGTGCGGGGAGAACGCGTAGATCGGCACCGAGGAGCGGATGCGCGACATGATCAGCGGCGTGTAGCCACTTTCGGTCAGGGCGATGATCGCCTTCACGCCCGGGAAGTGGTTGGCGGTGTACATCGTCGCCAGGGCGATACTCTCGTCGCAGCGCTCGAAGGTCTTGCCGATCCGGTGGCTGGAGGTCTTGCTGGTGGGGTGCTTTTCAGCGCCGATGCAGATGCGTGCCATGGCCTGCACCGCTTCAAGCGGGTAGAGGCCGGCGGCGCTTTCGGCCGAGAGCATCACGGCGTCGGTGTAGTCGAGCACGGCGTTGGCTACGTCGGACACTTCGGCGCGGGTCGGCATCGGGTTCTGGATCATCGACTCCATCATCTGGGTCGCGACGATCACCGCTTTGTTGTGACGGCGTGCATGCAGAATGATCTTCTTCTGGATGCCCACCAGCTCCGCGTCACCGATTTCCACGCCCAGGTCGCCACGGGCCACCATCACGGCATCGGAAGCCTTGATCAGGCCGTCGAGGGTTTCGTCGTCGGCCACGGCTTCGGCGCGTTCGATCTTGGCCACCAGCCAGGCGGTGCCGCCGGCTTCGTCGCGCAGTTGACGGGCGTATTCCATGTCAGCAGCGTCGCGGGGGAAGGACACGGCCAGGTAGTCGACTTCCATTTCCGCGGCCAGCTTGATGTCGGCCTTGTCTTTTTCGGTCAGGGCCGGCGCCGTCAGGCCACCGCCACGACGGTTGATGCCTTTGTGGTCCGACAGCGGGCCGCCGATGGTCACGGTGCAGTTCAGTTCGGTGGCCGTGGCGGTGTCGACGCGCATCACCACGCGACCGTCGTCGAGCAGCAGCTCGTCGCCCACGCCGCAATCCTTGACCAGGTCCGGGTAGTCGATACCGACCACCTGCTGGTTGCCTTCGGTCAGCGGATGGCTGGTGGAGAAGGTGAAAGTGTCACCAATCTTCAACTCGATGCGCTTGTTGGCGAATTTGGCGATACGGATCTTCGGGCCTTGCAGGTCACCCAGCAGGGCGACAAAACGGCCATGCTTGGCAGCAAGGTCACGCACCAGCTTGGCACGAGCCTTGTGCTCGTCGGGGGTGCCGTGGGAGAAATTCAGACGGGCAACGTCCAGGCCAGCCAGAATCAGCTGTTCGAGAACTTCCGGCGAGTTACTGGCCGGGCCAAGGGTAGCGACGATTTTGGTGCGACGGACGGACATGCAAGACTCCTCAGGTTCAAGCGCCAGCGAAGGCTACTATGCTCTTTGGGTGTAGTCATTGTTCATATGCACTACTTTTTCGTTTCTTTTCGAAATGAACATTCCTGAAAATTTTTGCGCCTCTACGGCTTCACATTCCTTCTGTGGCGAGGGGATAAATCCCCTCGCCACAAGAGCACTGCCAAGCTGCGTTTTCGGGTTGAAGATTTCCCCACCCAGGTCGATACAGAGCTCAAGACAGGAGAACCTCCCATGCGATTCGTGCTTTTTGTTGCCCTGGCCCTGAGCATCACGGGCTGCACCCGTTGGTCGATGAACCACCACATGAACCTGGCCTACAAGGCTTACGAGCGGGGCAATTGTGAGCAGGTGATGCTCGAGTTGTCCAAGGTCGACCGCGCCAGCCGTGCCCGGCGCTACATGCAGCCGGAAGTCTCGATGATGCGCGGCCAATGCCTGGAACGACAGAAGCTGTTTGTCGATGCGGCGCAAACCTACCAGTTCATCATGACCCAATACCCTAACAGCGAATACGCCTTCCGCGCCCGGGCCCGGCTGGAAACCTTGCAGAGCCTGGGTCATTACCCGCTCCGCAGCGCCCCGGTAATCCGCCCCACCGCGCTCTGATACCGTCCGTCAATATCATGGCCAGGGGCAATGCCTGGCCACCCCCACCTTGTACGATTGCACAGGATGAAACTATCGTACCGGGGCTGGCTGTCGCCAAACCTTGAGCTATATTTTGTACAAGAAGTGATTAGAGCCAGGTCTCTAATTCAAGAGGCACCTGTGACCGGCAGAAGTAGAGCCAAGGCGCTTGCAAGCGTCTGGCACCGGGATCGGGGAGAGCGGGCCTGTTCGTGCCCGTTCCGAAGTATCGATAGCCCCTGGTAGAGGGGCGTTCAAAAAGCGATACAGGACATGTACAAAAAGAGGCGAATCGAGCGGCATCAGCTGCCGTATTTCCTGCGCGTGTTCAACGGTATGAACGACAAGCCCATCGGCTTTCTGGGCAACGTCTCTGAGGATGGCCTGATGCTGATCAGCCATTTGCCGCTGATGGTCGGCGCGGACTTTAATCTGCACCTCAAGATCCCTAGCGATGACGGACCGCAGTTGGACATTGAATTGAAGGCCAGTTGCCTGTGGTGTCACGAGGATGTGACGCCGCAGCATTTCGACGCCGGTTTCAGCCTCAAGTGGGCGCCGCCGGAGTACGGGCAATTGGTGAGTGCGTTGCAGCAGTATTTCAGTTTTCATCCGTTGCCGGAGTCGGCTTGAAACCGCCTCTGCAGGAATCGGCCTGACTTTTGCGGGGTTGCCTCAATCCAACTTGTGGGAGCGGGCTTGTTCACGAAAACGGTGGATCAGCTTGCATCAATGCTGAATGTGCCGACTGACCCAGTGTGGGAGCGAGCCTGCTCGCGATGGCGTACTTGAGATTGCCATCGCGAGCAGGCTCGCTCCCACAGGTTCTTCATCGCATCTACGACATTATTCAGTCGGCTTAACCTTCAGCGTTGAACCTTCGTCTCGTTATCCAGCAACTTCTCCAGCAACAACACGCCCATCTCGCCCATCTGCCTCAAAGAACCGCGGGTGACCGTTTGTCCGGACTGTCAGGTATTACAGCTGTTCAATAAGCGAGGAGCCTTGTTCACTGTTCCTCCTCTCGGGTGATATGTGCGTTGTCAGTAAAATTGGAAGGTTTATTGTCCTTACTTGATTAGAGGAATGGGTCATGAGTAAGGGGGATGATAAGTCGGAAAGCGATCCTTGTTCCTCTCAAAGAGGGGTGATTTCTCCAGGTGGCGCTGTTGAAGCTTATAAAGAACAATCGATATGATGAGGCAGGTTTAGTTGTCTTGTCTTTCATCCCATTCGTGATTCTCAACCAATATAGGATTGAGGTTGACCTGCACTTGAAAGTCCCTTCGATGAGGGCCGGAACACAACATCCAATTAAAAGGCAAGCTGCCTGAGGTGTCACGAAGACGTAACGCCGCAGCATTTCGACGCCAGCTTCAGCGTGCATGGGGCGCCGCCGGAGTACGCGCAACTGAACAGGCGTGTTGCTGCAATGAAAGGAAACCCGACTGGATGACGTTTGTGCACATCACTTCATCACCGGGCGACTAAAGCCGGTCGCGGGTTGTCAGCGACGCGAATCAAGTTGCGGGGCAAGGCCGAGGCGCACAAGCCGGCGGATTCTGGCGGATCTGTAGTCCGTTGCGCGAGGAAGCGTAGTCAGTTGGGTGCTTCCCTACATCGAGGCGGCCACTGGTCGGGACTGTCAGGTATGACAGGTGTTTAAGCTGAGGAGCTGGCTTCTACTGCCCTGAATATCTTGTCAAGACCAGCCAATTGAAAGGTTAACCTGGAGCTAATCATGATCGACGATGACACCGACGATATTGATGGGCGCGACGCGGCAGAAATATCAGAAGGAACTAACAGAGTTAATGCCGATAAAACTTATGATGTGCGTAAGGTGTCGGACGTTGTTTCTGCAGATGGTTTGGCTACAGAGCACACAGTGTTTATATATCCAATTGGTAGTGGGGTTGCTATCGCGAAGTTTAAGTTTGAGTACGAGTGGAGTTCCGATGGCGCATCATTTACCGTTGTGGGAAAACAGTATTTATCAAGGCCTAGTGGTTTGGCTAACTGTTATTTTAGTTTGAGGGTTGAGAGTAACGGTAACTGGATTCCAGCAAGTGAAGAAAATGCGCGTCAGGATGATACGTGGCATAGCTTTCCGTTTGTGCACACCGTAAGGAGTAATGCTAGCGAGGAGCTGATTAGTGTACGGGTTTTGTATTGGCAGGGTAATAATCGGATGGATATGAACAATTACTTTATAGCCTCTTACAGTCGTCAGAGCCCTTCGATAACGAGCCCTGTCCGTAACGATGACGTGCTACCCAATCTGGAGGTTTCAGGTACAGCTACTTCTGAAGCCTGGGTTGCGGTTTATGAAGGCCACACAGCTCGGCAATTGTCGGACTGGGTGGAATCCGGTTCTGCATGGCGAACAAGTTTGCGTGAACCGCTGACCCCAGGGATAAAAGTACTGACAGCCAGACAGCAACACCGTGGCGTGCTATCAGGCTGGGCCGACAATATATCTGTGACGGTACTGCCCAAGCCCTCCATCTCATCCCCTATTTCCGGATCGAACATAGAGCATCGCAGGCCGGAAATTTCTGGCTCTGGGGTACCGACCGCAGAGGTGCAACTTCACGTCAGCCATTCGGCGGATGAAATACCCCATCCAGTGTGCATCGTTGATTCGCAACGGCACTGGAGAACAACGCCGCATAACAATTTGCCGTTGGGGGCATTTGTGTTTACTGCCAGACAGACATCGGCTGGTATGCATTCTGACTGGGCAGACAATGTTTCTGTTGTGATTGAATTACCCGTACCTGTCATCACCGGCCCCGTAGCCCATTCGGTGCAAGACAGGACCTTTACCGTGACCGGCAACAATGGGCGTTCGGGTGCCATCGTTCAGGTATTCAGAGATCTGACCGACGATCCTAAATTGGGAGAGACCAACACGTTGACGGGGGCTAATTGGAGCTGTTCCGTTACAGCGCCTGTAGGGAATATATCGCTGGTAGCACTCCAACTAGTAGGCGGGACGCCCTCGAATCGAGGCGCACCCCGAGCCTTCAGAATCCGCCCTCCGGCATTGACCGACGTCACCGTCACCACGCCGACGGACACCTCGGTGAAGTTCGAAGGCAGCGGCTACACCGGTTCAACCGTCCAGATCACGGTTGTCAGCGGGCCCGATGCCCCTGCGCCGGGCCCTGTACCGGTGAATGGAGGCAGCTGGAACACAACCGCAACAAATTGGCCATTTGGTTCTTACAGCGTGAAGGCTGTCCAGCGGTTTCCCGACGGTGACAATGGCTGGATTGACTCGCAGCCGTACACGTTCCCGGTCAACCTGAGACTTCCAGACCCGACCGATATCACCTACACACCGGTCTACCGGCCCGTGTTCTCGGGTAAAGGTTTCAACGGTGCGACGGTGAAGATTCTGAATCCCGACGACTCACCAGCGGCCCCCGAAAGGACGGTGTCCGGCGGTGTGTGGTCGAGCCCCGCCTCAGCGGAGTGGGGGCCGACGTTCGAGCGCCAGGTTAAAATCAGACAATTCAAGGATGGTCAGGAATCGCCAACCTGGCAGGAAATCGAGGTCACCATCCCACCGCTGGCACCGGTCATGAACGTGCCGGTGGAAAATGGTCTCTCGCCCAACCTCAGTGGCACTTGCTGGCCGGAGGCGGTGCTGACACTCACATTCAGTGACAGCGCCACCGAACACCCCATCGAGAACAACAACGGCACCTGGAGTTTCCGGCGCACCGAGCCGTTTGCCCCCGAGGTCACCCACACCGCGACCCTGATCCAGACCGCCGCCCAGCAACCCTCACCGCCAGCGCAAAGGACCTTCTCGGTTGCCACACCCATGCGCAAACCGGTGATCACGTATCCCGCTCCCAGTGCCGAGGTCGGTCGCGTGCTGACCGTCCGTGGGCGTGATGGTATGGCCGAGGCGTCGATGCAAGTGCGTGACGCGCAATTTCAAACGGAGCTGGGCGATCCCAAAGTGCTGACCGCCGACGGCGAATGGTCCGTCGAGTTGCCCGTGCTGGAGTTTCGTCCCTACACCATCGACGCGCAACAGACCCTGCGTGGGGAGCCGTCCGAGCGCAGTGAAACCCTGAGGTTCGAGGTGGTGGTGTTGCCACCGGAGTTTGACGTGCCGCAGCCGGGCGGCAACCTGCCGCGCAGCATGACGTTGTCTGGCACAGGCATGCAGGGCGGGTGGGTTGATATCTGGCTCCAGGGTGCAAGCGAGCCGTTGATCGAAGATGTTTTTGTGGGCGCCGATGGCTGGAGTGCTGACGTGACCCTACCGGTAGGCGAAACCACGATTGTGGCCCGGCAACGCTTCGAAGGTCGGCCCTCCAAGGACACTGCGCCGCTGACCTTCAACGTCGTGCCTGCTGCCCCGTTCATTGAAACCCCGGCCACCGACGAGCCCATCGGCCGGCGTGTGGTGGTGTCGGGTTTCGGTGTGCCGGGCGATACCGTGACGGTAAAACTGGGAGATGCCACGCATGCGGTGCTGGGCAGTAGCCCGGTGCTGGAGGATCGCACCTGGTCGGTGACGGTGGAGTTCGATCAACCCGGGGGCCTCTACGGCCTGATGGCCGTGGCGTCGAGCGAGGGTTTTGATTCCGCCGATTCGCCGGCGCGGTCGGTGGTGCTGGGCACCTATCAACCTTCCATCGACGTGCCCGTGACTGGAGGTTGGGTCGACAACCCGGTTCGCTTCGAAGGCGAGGGAAGACCGGGTGTTGGGCGAGTGGTGAGCTGGTTCAATCCGGATCAAGTCTGGGCTTCGGATCTCAACGTCGAAGCGGGTGGTTGGCAGGGAGGGGCGTCGCAATCGTTGGCCGCTGGCGGCCACTGGTGCCGGTTCAGGCAAACCATCACCGACACGGCGGACGGCGCGACGGCCTCCGATTGGGTTGAGAGCGGGCGCTTTGAAGTCCAGCCGCCCAGCAGCCCGACCCAGGCGCCCAACTCCCGATAGACGGTCATGGAACCTGTCGGTTCTGACAGTAGACGGCTTGGGCTCTCAAGCGCCAAATCACGTTAAGCAAACGCTCGGCCTGACGGCTTCGTCGGGCCGCTTCGGGCCGTTATCGAATTCGAGGACTCGTCCATGGCTGACTCCCGCCCCGCTTTACAGCTGCTAAATCAGGTGTTCAGTGACCAACAACTCACCCACTACGCAACGCTGCACACGTACCTCGAAGAGGGCGGTTCGATCTTTACGCTGGTGGAAAAGGGCGTGCAGGGATTGGTGAGGGACTTTGGCGTGAGCGCCGATGACGCTCGTCAGCTGTTACGGCGCCTCAACAGCATGGCCATTTACCTGCGGCGTCAGTTCATCGAGCACACCCTGTACGGTTCGGCAAAAGAGCAGCGGCGGGCAAGCAGTGGTTTGCTGTCGATGGTTCAAGGCCCCAGTTTCGAGCTCTTGTTCAATCCTCAGTTCGACAGCTTGTGCCCACCCCAGGCCCTGGAGTCTTTCGCATCACCCGTGGCGTATTTGATTGAGTTGATGCGGTGGATCGAGCAACGCATCGAAGCGGTTTCAAGCGACGCAAGCAAGTTGCCCTTGCATGACCGGCGCAAAGACCTGAAGCCGCTGAGCATCGATTTCAACGCAGTGCATCAATCGGTGTCGTCGGTGGACATCATCGTCCCGGTGCTGGAAAAGTTTATCGGTTTGCTTCCGGAGGAACTGGAACAGGCCATGATCGAGGCGCGTTATCCCAACGGGCTGCCGTACTTCCAACATTGGGTCACGGTGGACACCGTTGCCCGCCACCATGGCCTGTCGGTGGGCAGTTTTGCCCAAAGCGTGAGCCCGTCCTTTCCGTATTTTTTCCAGACCCAGGCCTGGTACAGCGATGTGGGCCCGGCCCTGGCCCATGCGTCGCGGCTGGGGCCTTATCAGCGGCGGTTGCTGACGGAGCCGCCCGTAGAGTTTGAGGGAGAAGGGGAGGGAGGCGAATACGAACACATGATTTTTTATATGCAGAACTTCGGCGCCGACGCGCTGAATTGGCAGGACCTCATCGAGGTGCCGTTCTTCGGCGAACGGACCAAGCTCGACACCCAGGGGCTCGAGGCTTTGCTGTCGGTACGGGGCTTTGCGCCAGTGCGTTCGGCCAATGTGACGTACTCGTCGCAGGTGCCTGAAGAACCGGAAAGCGGGCGCTCCGGTTCGGTTTACCTCAACGCCAATGCCCACCCCGCTCTCCATATTACCGGTCGCGGAGAGGGCAATTTGTTTCTTCATAAACTCTCCGTGAGCCCAGGCAACGCGGCGGGACTTGCGCATTACGACCGAATGAATCGCAAGTTGCG
Organism: Pseudomonas rhizophila; assembly: GCF_003033885.1. Classification (NCBI taxonomy): domain Bacteria; kingdom Pseudomonadati; phylum Pseudomonadota; class Gammaproteobacteria; order Pseudomonadales; family Pseudomonadaceae; genus Pseudomonas; species Pseudomonas rhizophila. The sequence continues at coordinate 2,154,406 of NZ_CP024081.1, forward strand.
CCTGGATCAATGGTTGGCACTGCCCAGCGAACAGGTGGATGCGCTGCTGGTGGCGGCCATCAAGGCTGAAGTGCGCGGTGGTGCGCCGGCAGATAACTGGTGGATCACCGAACAGGTCGTGCATGCCCTCGGGCTGTTTCAGTCCTTGCGCGAGCGCTGTGAATGCCCGGTGAACGACTTTGCCGTGTTTATCGACGAGTTGTCGATTTACGGTCGCGGTGAAGCACTGTCCCAATTCGATCAGCTCTTCAATGGCCAGGGCGATTACCGTGACCCCTTGAAGCTCGACGGCGGAACGTTTCCGATCGTGCCGGCACCTGAGGTGCCCGACCTGACCGTCAGCCAATTGTGCAGCGCGTTGGGCATCGACCTGCAGACCTACAACTACCTGGCCCTGGCGATTGCCAATGCCCATGGCATCGACGGCGACAGTCTGCCGCGTAACCTGGCGATCGTGTCCAGTTTCTACCGCATGGTGAAGCTGCCCCGGCTGTTGGGCATTACCCCGGTCGAAGGCGTGTTGTTGCTGACGGTGTTGGGTGGGGAGCTTTGGCTCGACGGTTTGGCGGGTGTGCCCCGGATCAACTCCACCACAAGCGATAGCCCGGATGTGCTGAACCTCATCCAGGCCATGCAATTGTGTGTGGACTGGTGTGCCGATCACGACCTGCCGGTGCTTTGGATGGTGCAGCAGGTCTCGCCGCCTTCTGCGCTGGACGCTTCCCGGGACGCTGAGGGTCGGCTTTTTGAGCAGTTGCTCAATCTGTTGCCCGGCGCACTGCTCACCCACTCGGCGATCCTGATGGGCGGTGTGCCGGCGATGGCGGGCGCCAGTTGGCTGGAGCTGCTGGGGATGCAAACGACATTGGTCGAGTCCGATGGGCTGGTGATGTCGCGCACGGGAACCGAGGCTCAATACCTGGACTTTGCGCGAAGAGAGCTTGATTACGCCGTGACCATCGGCCTCGGTGAACAATATGAACTGGAGCGCCCCGCTATCGTCGAGAGGCTGCTCGCGGTGGTGTTGGAGGCCAGGGACGCCCAGGTCTCGGTGGTCAAGGAATGCCTGGCTGTTTACACGGGTATCGGTTCCGAGCAAGCGCTCGAGGTGCTGGTGTGGGCCAATTCAACGGTGAGCCGGTTGCTGCGTCTGGTGCTCGAACGTGACCTTTCGCATCTTGAAGGCTCGGTGAAGCGACGCATCGCCTTGGCTGACCCATTGCTTGCGCTGCTGGCCGATGTGCGCCGTCGCAGTGCGGTGGTGGCGAAACTTGAGCTGAGCGCAGAGGTGTTGCGCGACTATCTGGATTACGGCCATAAAGCCTGGCTGGACCAGGACGACAAGCACGCGTTCACGGTGCGCACGCTTTATTACCTGACCACCCTCAACCGTGCGTTCGAGCTGAGCGACCAGCCGGCGCAGACGCTGCTCGACTACCTGCGCGAGGTCAATGCGCTGCCTTCTCCGATAGGGGGGCATGCACTGCGTCTGGCCGAACAAGCGGCGTCCATCCGGCTGGCCGGGTTTTTTGACTGGAGCGTGCAGGAGGTGCGCGAGTGCGTCAGCCGCTTCCAATCTGCGCAAAAAATCCTGAAAAACCTGCCCCAGCTGGATCTGTTGATGCGGGTCCGGGTGCTGGCGGCGCGCACCGGCATGGATGCCTTGACGATTTTCCTGATGGGCGGGCTGCCAGAAGAGATCAACAAACCCGCCTACAAGGCCGCCGCCGAACATGCCTTGCTGAGCCTGTCCGAATCCGATAGGCCGTTGGTGACCTTCACCGGGGATCTGAAGCAGCTCGTTACTGTGACGTGCAATCCGGACAAGTCCACGGTGGTGGCTGGGACTGATGAAACAATCACCTTCACCGTCACCCTTATGGACAGCGACGGGAACCCGTTGAGCGGCGTCAACGTTTACTGGAGCGCTGAACTGGGGACCGTTGAAACCAAGGCTACGGAACCCGACGGCGTGGTTGAGGCCGTGTACAAACCGGGCAAGGTGACGGGGTGGGACACGCCGCAATTCTGGCTCGATCTGTTTGAGCGCGAGTATGCCCCGACCGTCGAGGTCACTATCGATGCTAAACACATAGCCATACCATCACGGTACATGTCACCGGTACCTCTGGAAGCGGTACCTGCCGGTCAGGAAGTCGAACTCTACGCCACCATCAAGGACGTCCATGGAAACATTGCGAAAAACCATCTGACGCGCTGGTTAAGCAGGGACTTGGACGACGGGGGAGGCACGGTGGTTTATCGACCGGATCAGAGCTACACCAACCAGGAGGGCGTGGCCCGAACATTTGTTTCCAGCCCTACTGGCGGAAAGTTCCAGATCAGCGTTGCCCCTGAAGGTAGCGTGTTAGCTAATTTCCCGCCCATCATCTTTGAACGCGAGGAGCAAGTACCATGACTCTGAACACGTTGAGTGACTTGCTCGAAAAACGCCGGACCGCCCTGATCGAATACAGCCTCGGGCACGTTGAAAAAAGTGGTCAGAATCCTCCGTACAACTTCCTGCGGACCCCGGCGGACCTGTTCGAACTGCTGCGCCTGGATCCCCTGGACAGTTACCCGGTGCAAAGCTCCTGGGTCGCCGAAGCGACCAGTTGCGCCCAGCAGTTCATCCACGCCGCCTACCGCAAACTGGAACCCGGCTATGCCGACACCGAGTTCGACAAGCGGGACCTGGCCACCTGGGAGCTCTACAACAACTACCCGGATTGGTCGGCGCTGCAAATGATCGCGCTGTACCCGGAAAACTTCATCAACCCCTTCGTGCGGCAGCGCAAGACCAGCCTGTTCAAGACCCTTGAAAACAACCTCAACCAGGCACACTTGAACAGTGATTCGGTGCAGGTTGCCTTGCAGGAGTACCTGCAAACGTTCGAGCAAACCTGCAACCTGGACGTGCTCAGCAGCTACATGGACAGCGTCTCGCCGGCCCGGGCCGACTACTACTTTGTCGGTCGCCAGCGGGTGCCGCCTTACCAATACTTCTGGCGCAAGGCCGAGGTCGAGCTCTCTCCCACTTGCCCGGCCATCAACCCGGCGGCCTGGAGTGAATGGCTGCCGGTGGACACGCCCACGGGCGTGACGATACTGGATATCCGCCCGGTGTTCTGGAGCGGACGGCTGTGCCTGGTGTGGGCCGAATGGCAGTACAAGGTCGAAAGCGTGGACGAGGACGACGTAAGCCTGCCGCACCGGCTGGACATCAAAGTGGCGTTCATGGCCCAGAATGGCCGATGGTCGGCGCCGCTGAGCCTGCACAGCAGCGTGCATGACGACGACCTTTCCCAAGGCGCCCGGTTGATTGCGACGGTGTGGGCCGACCCCTACAACCCCAAGGGCAAGCTGGGCGTTTTTTTGACCAGCGCTGAGGACTCCCTCAAGGTGTTTGCGGTGCGTGACGTGCTGTTCCGCCCCGTGTCCTGGGACGATGGCGGCTGGCTGGAACACGCGGCGCTCAAGCGATTTGTCACGGCTGAGACGGTGCAACATCCGCTGATGAATCAGCCGACCATGGTCACCTCCGTGGAGAGGACGGGCAGTTTGACACCGTACCTGAGCCTGCAGGCGGTGGTGTTTCGCGACGCCAGCACCGACATGGACAAGCTGTTTGTGCAGGGCTATTGCAGGCCAACGGGTTTGACCGGAGAGGCCACCTTTGACCTGACGTTGCAAAATTCGGCCGACGACCCTCCACCCATTTCGGGAAGTTTTCCCTTGGCCGGTGGCTGGAGTACCGAATGGCAGGAGTTTCAGCGTGAGAGTGGCTCATGGCCGGAGCCAACAACGTTTTCGTTCGGGCATACCGCAACCACGGGTGGATATGGCCGAAATAAATTCGAACTGACCATCATCAACGTCACGAAGTTTGCCCCTGTCTCACTGCTCAAGAACAGCCTCGATGCAGCGCAGTTTCTCTCCCTCAACCAACCCGAGCTGACCCTTAAGTACGCCCGCCTGAATTCGCTGTTCGGCCCCGAGCTGGTGCAGCGCTCGAATATCTCCGTCGAGGCGGTGCTGGATTGGGACACGCAGTTTCTGCCGGAGCCGCCCCCGGAAAGCCAAACGATCAGCGAGCCGAACGGAGCCTTCGACGGCGCTAACGGTCTGTTTTTCTGGGAGCTGTTTTTCCACCTGCCGCATCTGGTGGCCACACGTTTGCGCACCGAGGACCGCTTCCTGGAAGCGCAGAAATGGTTGCATTACCTGTTCGACCCGCAAGCGCCGGCCGACCCGGCCAACGACCCTCAGTACCCGAATCCCAAACCGAAGTATTGGCGCTGCCGCCCTTTGAATAGCAACGGCAACCTGGGCTGTGAAACCCAGGCGCCCACCGACCCTGACGCCATCGGCTATTCGGCGCCCCGGCACTTTCAGATTCTGGTGTTCTCGGAGTACGTCAAGAACTTGCTGGCCTGGGGCGACTGGTATTACCGCCAGCTCACCCGTGACAGCCTGGTGGCGGCCAAGCTGTGTTACGTGCAGGCCGAATTTCTGATGGGCAAGGCACCGGCGGTGCGCACGGTCAACCGCTGGGAAACCGACACGGTAGACAGCTTGATGAACAAAAGCAGGTCGCGACCGGCACTTGAGCAGTTCGAGCAAAGCCTGGCGTTCAGCCTCGCGGATTTCCCCGCGGCCGCCGAAGCGCCGCCGCTGCTGGGGCTGTTGGCCAACGAGCCTTTCAAGGCTCCGATCAATGAGCAGTTGCTCGCGCTGTACGACTTGCCCGGCCAGCGCCTGCATAACCTGCGCAACAACCTCACCCTGGACGGCAAGCCACTGGACACACCGCTATTCAGCCCACCCACCGATCCCAACGCGTTGTTGCGCGACCTGGCGGCCGGTGGTGTCGGTGCGCCAAGGCCCATGGGCGGTCGGTTGGTGGTGGGGGCTTTCCGCTGGCGCACGACGTTCGAGGTGGCATTGCGCGCCGTGCAGGCGCTCCAGGATCACGGCGCCCAGGTGCTGCGTCTGCTTGAACAACGGGACCAGGCCGAGCAGCAGGAACTGCAACAGAACCATCTGGTGGAACTGGGCAGCTACGCCCAGACGGTGCAGGAACAGAACATCACTCAGCTCCAGGCGAGCAGGACTGCGCTGCAGCAAAGCCGGGCGGTGGCAGAGGAACGGGCAACCGCTTATGAGCATCTCTACAACGAAAACGTGTCGAAGGTCGAATACGAGGTCATGGAGAGCTTGCAGCTTTCCAAAATCCTGGCATTGACCTCGGCAAGCATCAAACCCGCGGGCGCCGTGATTGCCTCGATGCCCAATATTTTTGGTTTGGCCGCCGGTGGGCATCGTCTCGAGAAAATAGCCGACGCGGTTTGTTTCGGTCTGGATGTTGCTTCGTCGGTGTTGCAAATGGACGCGGACAAACAGGCCACCACCGAAAGTTACCGGCGTCGCCGTGAAGAATGGCTACTGCAACGTAATCAGGCGCAGGCGGAGGTGCGTGCGCTCGATGCGCAAATCACCGCTCAGACCCACGCGGTGAGCGCCGCTCAAACCACGCTGGATCAAACCCTGCTGGCCAACAACCAGGCCTTGACGGTGTACAACTTCATCAAAAAGCGCGCGTCCAATGCCGAGCTGTATGGCTGGCTGCTGGGTCAGTTCAAGGCGTTGCATTACCAGGCCTACGATGCCGTCGTCAGTCTGTGCCTCAGCGCCCAGGCCTCGCTGAGTGCCGAAACCGGTGACTATGATTCGCAGATCCCCTTGCCCCAGGTCTGGCTGGACAACCGCCACGGTCTGACGGCAGGCGAACACCTGCGCGGGCATTTGATGCGCATGGAGCGCGAGTACCTGCAACGCTTTGAACGGCGGTTGGAGCTGGTCAAGACCATTTCCTTGCGCCAGTTGTTCGATGATGCGAGCGACCCGCAGGCCCCCAACAGCAGTTGGGCGAGCGCCCTGGATCAGTTGCGCACCAAGGGAACGCTGGAGTTCAAACTCTCTCAATTGCTGTTCGACCGCGACCACCCGGGGCATTACTGCCGGCAAATCAGCTCGGTCGAGGTCGACCTGCCTGTGCTGATCGGGCCCTATGAACATGTACGTGCCACCTTGCTTCAGATCAGCAGCATGACGGCTACCAAGGCATCCCTTCCAGCGGTGAAGTACTTGCATGATCCCGTGGGTAACGTGGCGCCTTCCGATGTGCAGATCAACCTGCGCAGCGGTCAGCAGATCGCCTTGTCGATGGGGCTTGGCGACCACGGCATGGTGGCGATGAAACCCGATGACAGCATGCTCAACCCCTTCGAAAACACCGGGGTGGTTTCACGCTGGCTGTTGAGTTTTCCAAGGGCGGTCCATGAGCCGCAGAAGAGCACGCTGCTGTCGTTGACGGACATCATCGTGCGCATCCGTTACATGGCCAGGGCCGGCGAGCCACCGTTCGTGCGAGCCGTCGAAGATCAGATCAGCCTGACTCCCCCCTACTCAACCGCCGAAGGAGCAGCTCGCCATGAATAAGCCGATTATCCTGGCCAATGAAAATCTGGTGCTCAATGGCGACTTCGAAAACTGGATCGAGCACTGGACACGGGGACCGATTCCGGGCGACCTGGGCACTGGGAAGGAGTGGTATGAGGGGGAGGAGGAGTTCGTTAGTTTTCTGACCATCGGCGATGAGGCTTCGGTCAGTCAGGCGCTGACGGCGCCCAAGGATCCAGGCGCTCCAGCGCGCTACGTCCTCACCTTTCTGTGCGAGACGAGGCATACCGAACCGGGCAGGCTGGTCATTAGCAGCGATAAACATCCGCAGGAGCAGGAAATCCTGTTGCCGAGAGGAGCAGCCCGGGATGTGGAGGAGGATCAGGCACGGCTGAGGGACGGTCAGCCGCTGGATTACAGACCTATTGCCTACAACGTACCCTTGGACCTGCCGTTCAACGCTCAAGACACCCTCACGCTGAATATTCAAAGCCCGCGAAACGCCCCCGAAGACGACATCGGGGCCATCCGCATTACGCGCATCAACCTCCAAGTGTACCTTGAGCCAGTGCTGATGCAAGCGTTCAAGCTTGACGAGCAGACACTGCCGGCAACCGGGCCTTTGTACGTGTGCCTGGGGGCCTCGGGTGACTTGGCTCATCAGCTTGAATTCAGGCCCGATCCGGACAATGCATGGGCCGGCACCCAAGCTGCGTTGACCAGCGATGACAACCCCCAGGGCGCGGTGCTCGCGACCCCGGCCTGGGGTGTGGATCACCCGTTGGATTCGGCCTGGGCCCTGGACTGTCCGGCGATCGGTGAAGACGGTCCCTATCTGTTTTCGATGGACCTGGTTAACCAGTACGCCGCCGATGCTTATCCGGTGCAGGTGTCCCTGGGGCATCATCGTCTGGCCTTTCGTGGCGTGCTCGAGGCGGCGTATTACCCGGTGCTTGAATACGACCAAAGTGTGCGTTTGGGGGTGCAGGTCACTTCCTATTACACCGGGCAACCCTTGAGCGACCGCACCGTGAACTGGACCTCCACGACCGGGCAGGTCACCGGCGTTGCCGTCAGCCGAACTGACGGCTGGGCCTACTTCGATTTTCAACCGACACAGGCCGGTGATGTCGAGATCCAGGCGTCGGTCGAGAGCCTGTACTACGCCTCTGGCACGTTGACTCAAATCCTGACGGTGCGGGTGCTGGCCACGGATCCGTGGAAGGATGTGCTGACGGTGGTCGAGGGGGTTGAGTCGCGTTGGGAGGAAAAAACCGGTTACCCCAACCGCGGCTCGGAGTATCCCCTCGACGTGAAACTGCCCGCCGCCAGCCCCTTGCAGGGGACGCAGTTGTCGTTGCATTGGAGTGGTGATTCCCACGAGCAATTGGGCGTGGCCGTCAGCCCGGCCCTTGAAGCTCCGGTGCCGGTCACCGGCGCCGAACTGGCCTGGACCTTGACCAGCGAAGATCGGTCTGACGGTCGGTTCGACCTGCAACTGACCTGTTCGAAACTGTTGCTGCCTTCACCGAAAAAAAATATGTCGCTGGCGCGCAATCTGGTTCGGGTGGGTGAAGTCCGAGAGGCCAACAAGTTTCCCGTGGTGGACGAAAATGAAAGCGTGCTGTTGCGGGTGCAGGTGGTGCACTTCGTGGCCAGCGGCGACGGCGATCCGGTCATCAATGCCCAGGTCGAATGGAAAACCGGGGGCGAGACGCTATCCACCGTTACCACCGGCATCGGCGGTTGGGCCAGTGTGTTGTACACGCCGCAGAGTGCGGGGGACAAAGTGGTCATCGCCAGTATCAAGGCCCATGGCGAGGCCGTGGCGGTGGAGCGCCCGTTTGAGGTGAAGGCGATTGCCACCAGCCCCTGGAAAAACGAGGTCAGTATTCTGCTCGATGGCGAGGTGGTTGAGCGCAATGCGCTCGGTGTGCTCTGCCGGCGCGGGCAGACGCACACACTCAAAGTGCTGCCCAATTCCGGCAGCTCGTGGATCGGTAAGAACATCAGTCTGCATTGGCGCGGGACGGCGCCGGATATCGGGCTGGTGCCCAGTGACCTTGGAACGCCCAAAGCGCTGGTGGCAGCCGGTACGGAGTGGAATCTCGCCTCACAAGCGAATACGAGCACCAGCAGCCTGTTTGAGCTGGAGTTGCGCCTGGAGAGCGTTTCAATCGTTCGCGAGCTGACGGGGCGATTGGTGTCTGAGAATCTGACGGAAGAAGTCAGCCTGAGACTCGACCAGATAGCCGCGGCACTGGACGCCCAGGCGCTTTATCCGTGTCTGGGCGCGCTTCATCGTTTTAGCGTTTTACCCAATGCGCTGAGCCCGCTGGTGGGGTTGGAATCAACGTTGGCGTGGTCGGGGACACCCGCCGAGGAACTGGGGGCAACGGTGCGCCCTGCGTTGAATCTTGCGCAACCGATCAACGACGGCGGCGCGATCTGGACGCTGGACTTTACCGCCAGTGAACAACCGGGCGAGTTTGCCCTGGCGTGGGCAGTGCCTGCGCTGGACTTCGTCGCCACGGCCAAGCCGATGACGCTGGCGCATAACAAAGTCAGGATCCAGGGCTGGCGCGAATCGCCGGTCGACCCAGTGGTCGGGCAGGATCCTGCGTGGCTGTGGGTCCAGGTGGTTTCCCACTTCACCGGGCGTGCCGTGGAGCAGGTGCCGGTGACCTGGACAGCGGGCAGTTCAAGCGCGCAACCCACCGACGCCGATGGCTGGTCGGGTTTTGCCGTGGCGCCGGCCGCCGCCGGCACCCAGACAGTGAAGGCCTCGGTGAGCAGTCGTTACGACGGCTACGAAGAGGAACGGCCCTTTGAAGTCACGGCGCTGGCAAGTGATCCGTGGGCGGGGCTGACGGTCCGGTTTGATGGCGCGCCCGCGCGACCCTGGGGTGAAAAAACCTACTTTCCGCGCCGCAAGGGCGAACATGTTTTTGAGCTGATGGCCTCCGAGAACAGCCCTTTGTTCGAGCGTGAGCTGACGCTTGGCATGACCGGAACCGGGCCCACCGAACTGGGCATCAGCTTTTTACCTGACCCCTTGGGAATGCCTCGCGAGTTTCCCAGCGAGGGCTTGCGTTTCACGCTCAAGGCCGGCGATCTGAAGGACGGCAGCTTTGCCTTGCGCCTGGCGTCCCAGCGTCTGGCCAGCCTATCCCCGGCGAATGCGATGTCGTTGGGCGAGGGCGAGCAAGTGCTGGAGATCCGCTGGGACAGCGGGGTTCAGCAAATACTGGAGTGGGAGCAGGAACTGGTCGAACAGGTCACCGTGATCTCCTCCATCAGTGGCAGGCCGATTGCCGGGGTGATCGTGACCTGGCGCGGTGATGACCTGGGGGAAGTGACCACCGTGACCGATTATTACGGGGTGGCGCGCGTGCGTTATGTGCCCACCACGCCCGGCGCGGCACAGTTGACTGCGACGGTGGGGGAAGGGCCGTACGCGGCATCGGTGGCGCTGTCGTACTTCTTGCACCAGCCCCGGGAAATCCAGTCGCTCACCAGCGACCAAGCCAATGGTCATATCGGCGAGCTGGTTTCAGCGCTCGTGACCGTGGTGTCGGCCATGACCGGCGAGCCCTTGGAAGACGTCGAGGTGCGGTGGGAGTACCCCCACATCACGATTGCGCCGACCCGGACAAATGCCGACGGGCAAGCCCCGGTGCAGTTCAGGTTGCCTGGCGTGCGGAAGGGGGTGCTATACGCCATTGTCACGGGGGGCTATGCGGGATGGGAGGTGGCAGGTCTGACCTTTGAGCTGCTGCCCAATGACATGACCTGGCTTCAGGAATTCAACCCCTACATCAATGGCCAACCCGTAAGGTGGCCTGACGTGGAACTGAATCTGGTCCCCGGAGAGGTTTGCACGCTGACGCTGGATTATGAGTACAGCTGGTTGATCGGCGATCCTGATGCGCAAGTCCTTCTGGAATATAAGCCGGGCGAACAAGCACAGGGTTTGATATTCGATCCGCCGTTGGGGCAGTTGGTGGCGATGGAGGCGGGGAGTACTGCGTTGAGCTGGTCTATTTCCACCCAGGAGACCCAGATTGACCCGTTTGTACTGCAATTCGATATGCCGCTGATGAGCGGGATGCCGAAGTCTCCGCCATTGCCGGGAGGGTCTGTCAGACCTGATTACGAAGTGGTGGAGCTGAGTGTTCCTCAGGTCGGTATTCTTTTTAACGAATCCACGAAGGCGCAGGTGTTGGTGCGTCACCGAATCGACAAAACTCCTCAGGCCGGCGTAGACGTGACGTGGGATTTCACGGGGCACCCAACCGTTGTTACCCAGACTGACGCTACCGGTGTGGCCTATTGCGATATTCAGGGCGAACACCACACCGAAACCGGCATTGCCAGGCTGACGGCTTCTGTTTGGAGTCGACCGGGTGATGCTGGAAGCACGTTTATCGAGGTGTGGTTGTTTGATGTAAGCAATGCGCTGCTTCGTGGAACTGAAGTGAGGATCGATGGCTTGCCTTATGTGTGGGCGATAACGTATCCCTACAGATTTGTCAAAAGCGAAGCGACCATCAGCGTGAAGTTTCGCGAGGAGGATGTAGGGCGTGATTGTGCGATCGCCTGTACGCACCCTGGCGTGGTATTCACGCCACCGGCCAATGAGTTGCGACCTGTTCCTGTTACATCCCAGCTTGAATGGAATATCAAGGTCGAGCTGCCGCTGAATACCCGATTTGCTTTCTCCGTGTATTGCCTGGGTGTCACTGGCTCTGCCGGCGGTCATTTTCTCTTCGTACCCGGTTCAGTTGAAGGGCAGCGCTAGCGTGGGCTGGGAGGTAGCACCTATGAAAGTTGCATCAGCACCCAATGACATGACCTGGCTTCAGGAATTCAGGCCTTATGTCAACGGCCAGCCGGTAAGGTGGCCTGACGTCGAGGTGGCTTCAGTCATCGGAGAGGTGTGCACGCTGACGTTGGATTATGAATACAGCTGGTTGATCGGCGATCCGCACGCCCGGATTCTTCTGGAATATAAACCGGGTGAAGAGACGCAGGGTTTGGTTTTCGATCCGCCGTTGGGGCAATTGGTGGCGATGGAGGCGGGGACTACCTCCTTGAGCTGGTCTATTTCTACAGACGAGGCGCAAGGCGGCACTTTTGTATTGCAGTTTGGGATGCCTTTAATTGAGGAAATGCCGAAGTCGCCGCCAGTACCAGGGAGAGTAGTGGATGTCGCGCAAGAGCTGAACGTTAAATTCGACGAGTTTGCGCTCACTTTTGGAGAGGGGGCCGCCTACCCTTGCCATGGTGCAAGCCACACTTTTACCGTTTGGCCTGAACCTTCCAGCTCGCTTCTGAATAAGCAGGTAAAGCTGGTGTGGGATGGCGAATCCGCCGTGAGTCTCGGTGTGGTGGTCACGCCTGCATTGGAGCGTGCCCAGTTATTGACTCTCGAGGGTGCCAGCTGGGAATTGAATTGCCTCAACACTACCCGGGATGGGAGTTTTTCCTTGCGCATGGAAGTCGTGGAGTCGGGCGTGACGACGGGGTCACTCGCTATGTCGTTGGGGCATAACCTGGTCAGGGCTGAGCGTTGGACAACGGGACCATTCCCGTCTTTTGATCCATTACTGGATTATTATCTAAAGCATATTCGTGCCATCTCCAGGTTCACGAATGAACCCGCAGCGGGCGTTCGAACACTGCTTAACGGAGCGCCCTACAATCGCACCAACGCTCAGGGCGAGGTCAGTGCGACGCAATTGGAGGGTGATAGCATGTCCTTGTCGATCGTCAATCGCTATGACGCAAGCCATGCCTGATATGCACGCTGATGGCCTACAAATTCCCCGCCTTCTTCCACCCCAGATACAACGTCACCAGCTCGGCCCCCAACTCCCCGGGCCGGGCTTGCAGCACCGCCACCCCATGGGCACTCAAGCGCTCATGCAATTCGGCCCGGGCGTTCAAATAATCCACTGTCCCGCAATAGGTCAGGGCTTCGGGCAGGGTTTGCACCGGTGTCTGGCGTAAGCGGTCGAGTGCCTCTTCCCGCAGGCTCGCCACCAGAACCCGATGCTGTTGGCCCAGGCGTTTGACGGCGGCCAGCAGCTCTTCATCGTCTTCATCGCGAAGGTTGGTCACCAGCACCACCAGGGCTCGGCGCTTTTGCCGGGTCAGCAGTTGGGTGACGGCGGCCTGGTAGTCGGCCGGGCGTTGGCTGCTGTCCAGGTCGTACACGGTGTTGAGCAACACGTTGAGTTGACCGGTGCCTTTGACCGGTGCGAGGTAGCGTGGCTGTTCGCTGGCGAAGGTGCTCAGGCCCACGGCGTCACCCTGGCGCAGCGCGGTGTAGCTGAGCAGCAGGCAGGCGTTGAGGGCGTGGTCGAAGTGCGCCAGCTCGCCGTCCTGGCTGCGCATGCGCCGGCCGCAATCGAGCAGGAAGATGATCTGCTGGTCGCGCTCGTCTTCGTACTCCCGGGCAATCGGTGTGCGATGGCGGGCAGTGGCCTTCCAGTCGATCTGGCGCAGGCTGTCGCCTTCGCGAAATTCGCGCAGTTGATGAAACTCCTGCCCCTGGCCGCGCCGTTGGCGCTGGCGGATACCCAATTGGCTGAGCCAGTTGTCCACCGCCAGCAGTTGACCGTCGTAGAGTCTGGCGAAATCCGGGTAGACGCGGGTGTGGTCGAGGGCGTCCAGCAGACGTTTGCCGGCCCACAGGCCCAATGGGCTGGGCAGGCTGATTTCGCAGTGTTCAAAGCTGAAGTGACCGCGCTTGAGCGGGCGCAGGCGGTAGCCAACCTGGCTGTGTTGACCGGGTTGCAGCTCGACCGACAAGGGGAGGCTTTCGAAGTCCAGGCCGTCGGGGACGTGATCGAAGACCTGAACATTCAGCGGCTGCGCAAAGTCATGGCTGATCTGTAGCCGCACTTCGCTCCAGCGACCCAGTGCCAGGCTGCCGGGCATCTGCCGTTGCACCCGGGGCGAGGGCAAGCGCTTGAGGCGTACGGCATCAAGTATTGCCAGGGCCAGAAGGGCCAGCAGCAACCCCCAGTGGATCGACAGCAACATCGATGGAACCGCAACGCCCAGCGCCCGCAACGCGCCCAGCACGATGCCGAGGGCCAGCAGAATGGCGAGCCAGGTCAGCAGTAGGCGCGCGGGTTTCATGGGGGCGTTCCCTTGGAGAAGGTATTTGCTTTGGTAAAAGAGTTTGCCGCCAAGAGGTTTCCTGTGGCGAGGGAGCTTGCTCCCGCTGGACGCGTAGCGTCCCCTTGCGGTGTGCCAGGCAAAACCAGGGGGCTGCTTCGCAGCCCAGCGGGAGCAAGCTCCCTCGCCACAGAAAGCGGTCTTGCCTCAAGAAGTGCTCTTGGCACAGGCCGCCTCCTCACAACCGCGGCGCCGGCACTTGATCGAGCAGTTGCCCCAGCACCTGATCCACCGAAAGCCCTTCGATGTCCAGCTCCGGTGCCAGCCGCACCCGGTGGCGCAGGACGGCCAGGGCGCAGCCCTTGATGTCATCCGGCACCACGAACTCGCCGCCGCGCAACAATGCCCGGGCCCGGGCGCAGCGCACCAGGGCAATCGAGGCACGCGGCCCGGCGCCCAGGGTCAGGCCCGGCCAACTGCGGGTGGTGCGGGCCAGGCGCACGGCGTAGTCGAGCACCTGATCGTCCATCGGCAGGTCACTGGCGATGCGTTGCAGCGCTTGCACGTCCTTGGCCTGCAACACCGTGCGCAACGGTTGTACATCGAGCATGTCGGCCCGGGTCGAACGGCTGACCTGACGGACCATGTTCAATTCCTGGTCGGCGTCGGGATAGTCCATGCGCACTTTGAGCATGAAACGGTCGAGCTCGGCTTCCGGCAGCGGGTAGGTGCCTTCCTGTTCGATCGGGTTCTGGGTGGCGAGCACCATGAACGGTTGGGCGATGGGCAAGGCGCGACCTTCGAGGGTGACCTGGCGTTCCTGCATGGCTTCGAGCAGCGCCGCCTGGGTCTTGGCCGGGGCGCGGTTGATTTCGTCGGCCAGCAGCAGGTTGGTAAACACCGGCCCCTTGCGCAGCTTGAACTGCTCGGTCTGCAAGTCGTACACCGCGTGCCCGGTGACGTCGCTGGGCATCAGGTCGGGGGTGAACTGGATGCGCGCGAATTCGCCGCCGAAACAGCGGGCCAGGGCGCGCACCAGCAGCGTCTTGCCCAATCCTGGAACCCCTTCGAGCAAGACGTGTCCGCCGGCGATCAGGGCCGTGAGCACATCGTCGATCACCGCGGCCTGGCCGACCACCGCCTTGTGCAGCTCGGTGCGAATAGCCTGGGCCAGTTGACTGGCGCGCTGGCGCTGTTGGGCGGCGTGGGTCTGGCCGCCGGCAGGTTCGTTCTCTTCAGTCATAAGGCATTCCTGAGGGTTTGCAGATGGGCGACCTGACGGCAGAACTCAGCGCTGGACATGCGCTGTTGCGGTCGGGGGCTTAAGGCCTGGCTGATGGCCCGCGTGGGTTGGCGGGTCAGGCGGGCGAGCACTTGCCACTGTTCGGCCACGGCCAGTTGTTCGAAACCGGGATGCAGATGGCGTGCCCGGCGCAGCACGTCCTGTTGCAAGCTGTGCAGCAGATGCTGACGGCCATTGTGTCGTAGATGAAAACCGGCGCTGGCCTGCACGTGTTCCTCCAACTGGCGCCGCGCCTTGGGAGCCGGTTGTTGCAGCGGGCCCTGACGCACCGCCGAACGCCAGAGCCAGAGGGCGATCAAGGCCAGCAGCGCCACCAAGGCCTGGGGGAAATAACGCAGCAACAGGGCCAGCAAGTTGTCATGGTCGATGTCATACAGCAGCGTCACGTGGGTGTCGGCGCTCAAATACCAGAGCAGCCAGGCGTTGTCGTATTGGTCGATATGGTCGTTCTTCCACAGCTCGGCGTCGGTGAGCACGGTGATCGAGCCCAGGCCATGGTTGAGCTGCATCATGTGGGTCGCCAACGCGCTGTTGGCCCAAGCCTGGGCTAGGTTTTGCGGGTCTTCGAGGTGGAAATCGGTGTCGAAGCCGACGTACGCGGGCGCTTCTTCGTCCTCCAGGTACAGCTTGGTCAGCTTGGGGTAGCGATCCTTGATGAGTTCGGGCTCCGGCGCCTTGAGGTCCTTGCTCAGGAATTGACGCAGGCGCACACGGTCCAGCAATAAGTCGCCGCTGCTGGCGGTACTGTTATCCCACAAGGCTTCGGCGACAAACAGCAATCGTCCACCGGCCTGGGCCCAGTTCATCAACTGATCGACTTCCCGTGGGGTCATGTGGTTGCGTTCACCCAACAACAGCAGGCTGCGCTGATCAGGCTCAAGGTTGGGCAGGACGTCCAGATTATTGGCGTGCTCGACGTTTATGCCCTGCCGGCGCAGGAAATGTTCGGCGGCCAGGTAGGGATTGGCCTGGGCCTCGGGGGAGGGGCCGTGATCGATGGTTTCCTGATAGGGCACTGCGTTCAGGAACAGATAGAGGGCCATGACGCAGAGCAGCGCGGCCACCCCGGCGCCGACCAACAGCCCTGCGCGGCGATTCATCGAGACGCCTCCGGCCCGAACAACCCGCGCCAGTCATCGCACAGTTGCTGTTGCAGGTGGGGCGGCGGCGGGCGATGGCCGTATGCAATGTTTTGCCAGTGCTGAGTCAGGTGTTGGCTGAAGGTCAGCAGGCGTTCATGCTCAAGCTGTTCGATGCGTTGCAGCACCTGGCCTTCGGTGTCGGCCGGTTTCAAGGGAAGCGCAAAGTCATGATGCAACCGGCTGAGCAAGGCCCGATACAGCAGCCCCAGGGCCTGGCGAGGGTCAGCGGCCCATAGTTGTTCCACGCTGGTGGCCACGTCGTCCGGCAGGCTTTCTTCGCGAATATCCAGACCGAACATCTGCGCCGGCATCGGTCGTGCCACGGGTGGGCGTTTTGTCGGTCGCAGATTCACCAAGGCCCTGAGCCTTTCCCGGTAGCGCCAGGCTAGCCAGGCAATCGCCGCCACCAGGCAGGCCCACAGTACGATCTGGATCAGTGCGGCGGCGATGTCGAAGCGTTGGCCGCTGATCCATTTGAACCATGCCTTGAGCCAGCCCGGCGCTTCGTCGGTCTCGGCCGATTCGGCGGTTTCTTCACCCAGACGATAGCGGGTGAGCGTTTCCGGGTTCTTGAACGGCGGAGCCTGGAGGATCGCCTTGATGCTGTCCCTGGAGGCTTCGCTGGTAAGAGGTTGGTTGAGCAGCCGCGGGCTGTCGGGGCCGGTGTTGTCTTCGGCGGCCCAGGCCGGCGGTGCCAGCGGCACCAGCAGCAGTGCCAGCAGCATCAGCGCGGGGGCGGTGCTGCTCAGGCGTTGGCGCAGGCGCCGGAACACCAGCTCAATGTCCCAGGCTTCGAGTATCGTGCGCCGGTTCAGGTAGAGGCTGAAACCGCAGGCGACATACACCGGCTCCCAGACGATCAGCAGCAGGGGATACAGCAGGTTGATCAGGTGTTCGAGCCACAACCAGTCGTGCTCGGCGACGGCGATCAGCGTCTGCCAGTTCCATTGCAGCTCTACCTGTTGCGGCACGAGCAGGTAGAACAGGGCCATGAGGCCGAACCACAAGGCGATCTCCAGGTGGACGCCGATCACGGTCAGCCATTGCGCTGCGCCACGGTTGCGTTGCAGCAGCACCCGCAAGCGCTGTTCACGCGCCTCGCCGTCGAGTCCTTCGAGTTGCACCACGGGCATCAGGAAGCTGCGACTCAGGCTCAGCCGTCGCCAGGTCAGGCTTGCCAGCAACTGGGGCTTGAGCAGCGCGGGCCACTGGCGCAAGGCCTGTTTCAGCGTCGGTGTTTCGCCGAACAGCGCCTTGGACAAAATGTACAGGGGCAAACGGTCAAAGGCCGGTTTCAACCACCAGAACAGGAACATCGCCAGAGACGGCGAATCCCACAGCAGCAGGGACAACAGCGCAAACACCGGCAGCGTGATGACGGCCCAGCTGGTCATCAGCAAACGTCGATGCTGCTGGCTCATCAACACGCCCAGGTCCATGGCTTCCCAGGTGGTGCGCGGGCGGATGACCACGGTGGCATCACTCAGACGCATGGCGGGTCCGTCCGGCAAACACCAGATAACTGATCACCAAAAGCCACAACAAGGCGCCGACCGTGTATTTGGTCGCGGCTGTCACGGCGCTGGAGGACCAGTACGCTTCGATGAACGCGGCAATCAGCAGCAACAGCATCACGCCGCCGATCATCAGCACGCTTTTGCCGGCGGCGATCCGCAAGGCCTCGCCTCGGGTGAGGCGCCCCGGCGCGATCAACGCCCAGCCCAGTTGCAGGCCGGCGGCGCCGGCCAACGTGATGGCAGTGAGTTCGAAGGCGCCGTGGCCGATGACGAACGACCAGAACGTCCCACCCGAGCCGATCTGGGTCAGATGCCCGGCCACCGCACCAATGGTCAGGCCGTTGAAAAACAGGAAGAACGCGCTACCCAGGCCAAACATCAAGCCACTGGCGAATGTCTGAAAGGCGATGCCGATGTTGTGCATGATGTAGTAGCCGAACATGACCCAGTCTTGGCTGGCGGCCCGCTCGATCGAACGCCCCAGGTGCCCGCTGGCCGGGTCGTACATGCCACGTATCTGGCTGACTTCCTCGACGCTCAACAGGCTGTAGACCAGCTCGGGAAACAGATAGACCAGCAGCCCGATGCCGATCAGGCTACCCATGAACATCGCTCCGGCGGCCAGTACGAAACGCCATTGTTCCCGCACGAGTCGGGGGAAACCGGCCAGGATGAAAGTCGAAAGGCTGGTCGATGGCCGGCTGCGATCCCGATAGAGTTGCTGGTGACCGCGCAGCGCCAACTGCTGCAGCGTGTCGACCAGCAGGCTGCTGTAACCCCGTGCCTGGGCCAGCGCCAGATGCTGACAAAGCCTGCGGTAGGCAGGAGGAAAGTCACTGCTTTGGGGCACGTTACGACTGCGCTCCAGTTGATCGAGTTGTCGGGACAGTCGGTCCCATTCGCCTTGGTGGCGGCTTTCGAACAGACTTTGTTTCATGTCGGCCCCAGCAGGCCACGGGCGATGCCATTGAGTTCGGCCACGGCTCTGGGGGCCTGGACGTTCAGTGGCGCGGCCAGGATGCTCGCCAGTTCGTTGACCCGCGCTTGGGACAGTTCAGCCTGGCGTTCAGCGAAACCCAGCACGGCGCGTTGCTCGTTCAGGCTCAGGGTAAAGGGCGGTCGTATCGACTGCGCCAGGGGCAGCGCGGGACGTTTGACCGGTTGCTCGCGATACACCACCAGGGTGCCGGCGGCCAGGTCTCCCAGGCGTTTGAAGGCAGGATGTTGCAGGCAACTGATTGCCCCGAAGGTGTAGCCGAAGGGCAGCATGTCGACAAAACGCAGCAGGTTGCGGATCAGTGAAGCGGACCAGCCGATAGGCCTGCCGTCGTCCTGCACCACTCGCAACCCCATGATCTGCTTGCCGGGGGAGCGCCCCTGGTTCAGCACCTCGAACAGCACCATGTACCACCAACTGACAACGAACAGCAGGATGGAGCCCAGGCCAATGCCCAGCTCACCAAAAAACGCCAGGATGATGAACACCAGCCCCAGGACCAGCCCGCGTATGCCCAGGTCGATGGCAAAGGCCAGCGCACGAGGCATCAACCCCGCCGGGCGCAGCGGCAGGTCGATGCCTTCGGGCGTTTCAACCTGATACCGCGTATCGAGTGGCGGGGGCAGCTTCGCGTTCCTTTGCAGTGCTGGTCTCTCGAGCATGGGCAACCTGAGTGATGGGCCGGTTCGAACGTTCAGTCTCGGTCCCGATGCTAGCAGTCTTCGTGCGGGCAAACGACATAACTATGTATGTCATTTCATGGCTTGCCACAGGATTCAGGGCCCGAACACAAAAGCAGAACCCCTGTGGGAGCGAGCCTGCTCGCGATGACSRCGGCACATTCAGCATTGCCGTTTCAGGCAGACCGCTATCGCGAGCAGGCTCGYTCCCACAGTTYTGATTGACGRTGTTCACGYATTTTGCACCCGCCACACATCCCYTGTGGGAGCGAGCCTGCTCGCGATGACSGCGGCACATTCAGCATTGCCGTTTCAGGCAGACCGCTATCGCGAGCAGGCTCGTTCCCACAGTTTTGATCGGGGTGTTCACTGATCCGGTGTCCGCCTCAGATCCCCTTTGGATTTCAAAACTCAGGCAGCGCTGGCTGCAGGTGGGCTCGAAGGCCTAGACTTCGCCAGTCTTCAACCCAGGAACGCCCCGTGACTTCTATCTTCTGGTACGACTACGAAACCACCGGCATCAACCCGCGTTGCGACCGACCCTTGCAGGTGGCGGGGATCCGTACCGATTTCGAACTCAATGAAATCGACGAGCCGGTGAACCTGTATTGCCAGCCCAGCGAGGACATCCTGCCGCATCCGGCGGCTTGTGCGATCACCGGCATTACCCCGCAATGCCTGGCCGACAAAGGCTTGACTGAAGCCGACTTCATGACCCGTATCCACGGGCAACTGGCCGCGCCCGGCACCTGTGGCGCCGGTTACAACACCCTGCGCTTCGACGACGAAATGACCCGCTATAGCCTCTATCGGAATTTTTTCGACCCGTACGCGCGCGAGTGGCAGGGCGGCAATAGCCGCTGGGACCTGATCGACCTGGTGCGCGCCGCCTATGCGCTGCGCCCCGAAGGCATTGTCTGGCCGCAAGAGGAGGGCCGCGTGACCCTCAAGCTGGAGCGCCTGACCGCCGCCAATGGTATTGACCACGGCCAGGCTCACGATGCGTTGTCGGACGTGCGCGCGACGATCGCCTTGGCCCGTCTGATCCGCCAGAAACAACCCAGGCTTTACGAGTGGCTGTTCCAACTGCGCAGCAAACAGAAAGTCATGGATCAGATCCGCCTGTTGCAGCCTATGGTGCATGTTTCCGGGCGTTTCTCGGCCGCGCGCAACTACATCGGGGTAGTTTTACCATTGGCCTGGCACCCGAAAAATCGCAATGCCCTGATTGTCTGTGACTTGCACCTGGACCCGCTGGGTTTGCTGGACCACGATGCTGAAACCCTGAGGCAACGTTTGTATACCCGCCGTGAAGAACTGCTCGAAGGCGAGTTGCCGGTGCCTCTCAAACTCATTCATATCAACAAGTGCCCGGTGGTCGCGCCGCTCTCGGTGCTGCGTGCCGAGGACCAGCAGCGGCTGCAACTGGACATGGACGTTTATCAGGAGCGTGCGCTGCGGCTAACTGACGCACAGCAAGTTTGGCAGGACAAACTTCAGGCCATTTATGGTCGCGAGGATTTCACTGCCAGTGAGGATCCCGAGCAGCAGTTATACGCAGGCTTCATCGGCGACCGCGATCGTCGATTGTGCGAGCAAGTCCGCATGGCTGACCCTGCTCAATTGGCTTCAGAACACTGGCCTTTTGATGATGAGCGTTTACCGGAGTTATTGTTCAGATATCGCGCGCGCAACTTCCCTGAGACCTTGACCGGCGAAGAGCAGGAGCGTTGGAGACTTTTCTGTCAGCAGCGTTTGTCCTCCCCGGAATGGGGGGCGCCTAATACCTTGCAAAGTTTTGATGAGGCGATGGAGGAATGGATGGCCGTTTCCACGCCATTGCAGCGCGAGGTACTCATAGAGTGGCAGGGCTACAGCCAGCAATTGCGTAAACGTTTAAGCCTTTGAGTGGCGATGAAGTGGGTAAATCGCAGGCATAAAAAAACGCCAGCAATCGCTGGCGTTATTCTGTTCGCATAAAGCGGCGCGAACCGGTGAGGCTTAGCCCAGCAGGGTTGCCCAACCTTCAACCACGTCACCGCCCCACTTGGCTTTCCACTCTTTCAGAGTCTTGTGGTTGCCACCTTTGGTTTCGATGACTTCGCCGTTGTGCGGGTTTTTGTATTGCTTAACTTTGCGAGCGCGTTTGGTGCCGGTAGTTTTTACGGCGCCACGGGTTGCCTTGCTCGATTTGGCTTCTGGATCCAGCATGGCAATGATGTCACGCAGCGATTTCTGGTATTCGCCCATCAGCGTGCGCAGTTTGCCTTCGAATTCCAGTTCTTTCTGCAGCTTGTCGTCTTTAGACAGAGCTTTCAGGCGTTCTTGCAGTTCTTTGATTGCTTCTTCGGTGCTGCGGTATTCATTGATCAAGGACATGAGGACTACCTTATGTAGGACGCGGGTGACAAGGAGACAGTGAGGCAATAGTAATCAGACAGTTTCATCAAGTAAACATTTAACCGATGTTTTATTTAATTAATTAGTGCAGCCTCGCAAAAACGGCGTTGCAGTTAAATACTGAAACACAGTCTTCACATCTGCTCACAAATATAGCGTGTTGCCAAAGGTCCGGCCCATTGCTGCCCGGGCAGACAAATGTGCGCGGCGTGTCATCGATACTGCAGTTTTGCCGCGCAATGGCTAGAATGGCCGCCTTTGTGAAGTTCTGGAGTTCCCCTAATGCGCACTTTTCGGCTGGTGATCGCTTGCCCGGACCGCGTCGGCATCGTTGCTAAGGTCAGTAATTTTCTGGCGTCCCATAATGGTTGGATCACTGAAGCGAGCCATCACTCGGACACTCACAGTGGCTGGTTTTTCATGCGTCACGAAATTCGTGCCGACTCGCTTCCCTTCGGCATCGAAGCCTTTCGTGAGGCGTTCGCACCGATTGCCGAAGAGTTTTCGATGGACTGGCGAATCACCGATACCGAGCAGAAAAAACGCGTGGTGCTGATGGCCAGTAAAGAATCTCACTGCCTGGCTGATTTGCTGCACCGCTGGCACAGCGATGAGCTCGATTGCGACATCGCCTGTGTCATTTCCAACCATGACGCCTTGCGCAGTATGGTGGAGTGGCACGGTATCCCTTATTACCACGTTCCGGTCGACCCACAGGACAAGCAGCCGGCGTTTGCCGAAGTTTCGCGGCTGGTCAAACAGCACGACGCCGAGGTGGTGGTGCTGGCCCGCTACATGCAAATCCTGCCGCCTTCCTTGTGCAGCGAATACGCGCACAAGGTCATCAATATCCACCACAGCTTCCTGCCGTCGTTTGTCGGTGCCAAGCCGTATCACCAGGCCTCGATGCGGGGTGTGAAGCTGATTGGCGCCACCTGCCACTACGTGACCGAAGAGCTGGACGCAGGGCCGATCATCGAGCAGGACGTTGTGCGCGTCAGCCACAGCGACAGCATCGAAGACATGGTGCGTTTCGGCCGTGACGTGGAAAAAATGGTACTGGCGCGCGGCTTGCGTTATCACCTGGAAGACCGAGTGCTGGTGCACGGCAACAAGACCGTGGTGTTCTGACTACACTGCAAAGGGCCTGGGCGAGTGATCACCAGGCCCTTTTTTCATGAGGTTCGCCATGACCGATCCATTGGACAAAGCCACCTCCCGAGCCCCGGCGACCCTGGGTGAGGGGTGCCTGAGCCGTTACGATCCTGAAGCGTTGAGCCCGGAGGATGGCACGGAGTTTCCCGACGCTGCGCAACTGTGGAAACAAATGCACCCCGAGGACGAACCAGCGCCTACCAAGCCTGAAAGCGGTGATTCCTAAAGGGGTGTCACGCCTGCCGCAGCTTGATCAACTTCTTGATCAACGGTCGCCCGACCATCAAAAAGAACACGGGTCCACCGGCGACCAGATAAAAGTAATAAGTCACCGCCCGCCAGATCAGAATCGCCGCTGCGGCTGTAGATTTGCCCACCATGGGCGCCAGCAGCGCCGCCGAGGTCAACTCTGCCGCCCCGGCGCCACCGGGCAGCAGGCTGAACTGCCCTGCGCTCAAGGAGAGCATCTGGATCAGAAAGCTCCAGGCCCACTGCAAATCCGCCCCCAGTCCTCTCAACGCCAGATACAACACGCTGTAGCGCAGGGCCCAGTGAAGGCAGGTCAGGCCGAAGACCTGGAACAGGGTCTGACGGGGCAATTTCAGGGTGTCGGTAAATGCCGCCAGAAAGTGCAGGATCTTGCGTCCCCAGCGTTGGCGAGTGGCGGTCTTTACCCGCAGATGTCGCAATAACCGAGCGCCCAGCAGAATCAGTTTGCGGTGGTAGCGGGCCACCAGCACGCAGCCGAACAGTCCGCCAAACAACGAGAAGGCACTCAATGCCAGCATCCATTCGATGCTCTGGCTGAGGTTCTGGAACAAGGCATAAAACAGGATGCCGACCAAGGCGCAGAGGAAAAACAGCAGATCGCTCAACTGATCCATGGCAAACACCGCGCTGCCATGGGCCGGACGCACGCCGTTGCGCGCCAGCAACGCCATCAGCGTCAGCGGCCCGCCACTGCCGCCGGGCGTGGCACACATGGCGAACTCGGTAGACATGACGATGCCAATGCTTTTCAGCCGGCCGATGCGCCCGCGGTGTTCACCCAGCAGCAAACGCAGGCGCACGGAGTTCAAGCCCCAGCACAGGACAATCATGCCGAGCATGGTCAGCAGCAGTGACAAGGGAAAGCGCTGCACCCGCGACCACATCTCCCCGCCACCCATCAACCACGGCACCAGTAGCGCCAAGAGCAAGGCGGCGCCCAGCCATATCAGCCGTTTCATGCGGCGTCGCGGACCTGCAGGCCCTGGGTCGCCAGCCATTGGACCTTGGTCATCGGTACGCGGCCGTCGTTGAGCAGGCGTTCGAGGGTGCGCAACCAATAATCCCGGGAGAACCCATGGCGCATGTCGACGGGATGCAGGCCAAGGCGAATGACTGGCGCCTGACGCCAGCGCTGTTCACGTTGATCATTGATGACTTTGGAAAGGCCACGGCGCCAGGCGCTGCGGGCGCTCCATACCAGTCCCGGAGCGTCGATCGGGGTGAAGTCCGGCAAGCGATAGAGATGCTGGGGATCGCTGGTGTAACTCAGTGGCAACTGGCGCAGTGCCTGGCGCGTGCCTTCGCTCATGAGCCAGGCCGGAGCGACGAAACCCTCCAGTGGCCACTGGTAGCGCTGGAAGGTTTCGACACCCGCACGCAGGCGGGCGAGGGCCGCCTCCTCGGACAGGCTGTAAAACTCGCCTTCGTGGGTATATACCCGGCGCATGAACCAGTCCTTGGGATGAGTCGCCGGCGGGCCATCGTCGCAATGGTAGTAGCCGTGCAGCACCAATTCGTCGCCGCGCTCGACCCGGTTGTCGAGCAGGCGCCGAAAACCTGGGTGATCCTCCAGCGCATTGGCGTGGTGGAAGTCCGGCACCACCAGCCAGGTCATTGGCACCTGGCCGAGGGCGTCGACAGCTTCGACGAAGGGCTGGTAGTCGGGCCAGGTTTGCGGCGCCACGTCATGCAGCACCAACAGTAGGCTGGGCGATTGATTCATCGACACGGACTTCACCTCAACCATTGGCCAACAGGGGCAGTTGTTCACCCAGGACGCTGTGGTAGTGGCCCAACAGGCTGTTGACCACCGAGTCCCAGGCGTAGTGACGCTCAACGTGCTGGCGCGCCAGCACACCGCGTCGCTGACAGCCTTCGGCAAACAGCTGCCGCACGGCGTTGGCCATGGCCTGTGGATTGTCGGGCGTGCATAGCAGGCCGCAGTCTTCGTGGACGATTTCGGTGAAGGCCCCGGCCGCCACCGCCACCACGGGGATACCGCTGGCCATGGCTTCGAGGATCACCAGGCCGAAGGTTTCCTGGTCACCGGCATGCACCAGGGCATCGGCGCTGGCCATGAGCCGGGCAACTTGCGGCGCCGGACAGAACTCATCGACCACCGTAACGTTGTCCGGCACCACGGCGGGCATGGACGAACCCACCAGCAGCAGGTGGTAACGTTCGCCCAGGCGTTTCATGCACTTGAGCAGCACCGGCAGGTTTTTTTCCCTGGAGCCGCGACCGGCGAAAATCAGCAGGCGCGTGTCTTCGGCAATTCCCAGTTCGGCACGCAGTTCCGGGTCGCGGGCGGCGGGGTTGAAGGTTTGCAGATCCACGCCCAAAGGCTGCACGTAGACGTTCTTGACCCCCAGCCCGATCAACTTGTCGGCCATGACCTGGCTCGGCGCCAGCACCCGGTCGAAATTGCCGTACAACTTGCTGACATAGGCTTCGATGTTGGGCGTGAACCAGTTGCCCATGCGGTTGCTGACCAGCAGCGGCAGGTCGGAGTGATAGAAACCGATCACCGGCACATCGAGCTGGCGCCGGGCATCCAGGGCAGCCCATGCGGTGAGGTAGGGATCGCCGACTTCAATCAGGTCCGGTTGTAAATCACGCAGGACATTGCGCCAGGGCGCCAGGCGAAGCGGGAAGCGGTAGCCCTTGCCGAAAGGCAGGGCGGGGGCCGGAACCTTATAGATCCCGTCGTGCTCGCTCAGATGCGCGCCAGGGATCAACAGACTGTGACGAATTCCGGGCCGATCACTCAGGCGCCGGTGCTTGGCATCCAGATAAGTGCGCACGCCGCCGCTGGCGGGGGCGTAGAACATGGTTATGTCCGCTATGTGCACGATGAACATCCCTCCGGTCTGTATTCTCCTTTGTTGACCTTTAGTAAGAATAGATGTTCGGTTGGGGTTGTGGGCGGCGGAATGTCTGTCAGCGGTGTGTCGTTTGAGAGGGGCCTATCGCGAGCAGGCTCGCTCCCACCATGGATCTGTGTTGTGCACAAAACCCCGTGGAAGCGAGCCTGCTGGCGATGACGTCAGATGCGGAAACTGCCCACCAGTTGCTTCAACCGCGCCGCTTGCTGCTCAAGGTCTGAGCAGGCGCGCAATGTCGATTGCAGGTTCTCCACGCCTTCCTGGTTCAGCGTGTTGATCTCGGTGATGTCCACGTTGATGGATTCCACCACGGCCGTCTGCTCCTCGGTGGCGGTGGCCACTGACTGGTTCATGCCATCGATTTCACCGATGCGCTGGGTCACGCTGTTCAGGCGCTCGCCGGCCAGGTTGGCGATTTCCACGCTTTCCTGGCTGTGGCGCTGGCTGTCGTTCATGGTCGTGACCGAATCCCGGGCGCCGACCTGCAACTCCTCGATCATGGTCTGCACCTGTTGCGCCGATTCCTGGGTGCGGTGGGCCAGGTTGCGCACTTCATCGGCCACCACGGCAAACCCGCGCCCGGCCTCCCCGGCCCGGGCTGCCTCAATTGCAGCATTGAGGGCCAGCAGGTTGGTTTGCTGGGAAATGCTGGTGATCACCTCCAGGATCTGGCCAATGTTCACGGTTTTGCTGTTCAGCGATTCAACGTTGCTGCTTGAGGCACTCAGCAAGTCGGACAAGCGATTCATCGCGGCAATGCTGCGATCCACCACTTGTTGACCATCCTCGGCCAGGCCACGGGCGTCGCTGGCCTGATGGGAAGCTTGCGCTGCATTGCGGGCGATTTCCTGAGCAGCGGCGCCTAATTGATTGATGGCCGCGGCCACGCTGTTGGTGCGACTGGCCTGCTCGTCGGAATTGACCATCGAGGAGTTCGACGCGCTCACCACCCGCAAGGCGACTTCGTTGACGTGTTCGGTGGCGGAGGACACTTCGCGGATCGAATTATGGATACGCTCCACGAAACGGTTGAACGCCGTGCCCAGAATGCCGAATTCGTCCTGATTCTGGATCGTCAGACGTTTGGTCAGGTCGCCGTCGCCATCGGCAATGTCTTCCATCGCCCGGGTCATCACATGCAGCGGTTGGATCAGCAAGCGGATCAACATGCTCAGCAGTGCAATGATGAACGCCACGGCAATGACCGTCGCCACGACGGCCGAGGTGCGGAAATCGCTGAGCATCGAGTAGGCCTTGTCTTTGTCCACCGACACGCCGACGTACCAGTTCACCGAGGGCAGGCCCTTGATCGGCGTGAAGGTCACGATGCGCGTTTGGCCATCGACTTCGACTTCGCTGATCTGGTCGCTGATCTTCGGGGTGTTCGTCGGGTAGGCTTCGGCCAGGGTTTTCATGACCAGGGCTTTATCCGGGTGTACCAGGATCTTGCCGTCGGCGCTGATCAGGTAGGCATACCCCATGCCGTCGAAATTCACGGTCTTGAGGTTGTCCACAATGGTCTGCAGGCTCAGGTCGCCGCCCACGACACCGACATTTTGCGTGGCGTTTTTCGAGGCGCTGGCGATGGAAATGATCAGCCCGCCGCTGGCAGCGTCGATGTAGGGTTCGGTCAGGGTCGAGGTGCTGCTGCTTTGTGCGCCTTTGTACCAAGGACGTACGCGCGGATCGAAACCGTCAGGCATCTTCGCATCGGGGCGAATGATGAAACTGCCCTGGGCATCGCCAAGGTAGGACGCCATGAAGGTCGAGGTCAGCGCTTTCTGTTCCAGCAGGTGGGTGACGCTGCTCGGGTCGGGGGTGACGGCGATGTTCTGGGCCAGGTTCTCGATAAGCAGGATGCGGCCGGTCAGCCAGGTCTGAATGTTATTTGCCGTGACAGCACCCATTTCATGCAGGTAGCTGTCCAGGTCGTCACGGATGGCATTGCGTTGCAGGTAATCGTTGTAGGTCGTGAAGGAAGCGAAGGCTGCAATCACGATGAGCGCGGCGGCTATTAGAATTTTATGGCTAAAGCGCAGGTTTTTATTCATGGCACGGGGGTCCGCTAAGGTCTTGATACGCTAAGCGTGCTTATATATAAGCGCGCAAAAATGGCTTCATAGTGAAAAAAAGCTGATATTTCCTCCTCTCCTTAGGGAATTATCCGACCTTGTTTTCAGTAGGGTCTGTCGCTTTAGATATCGGCCATGCAAGGCCATAGATTAACCACAGGTGACGAAATGCCTGACTCATCGCAACTTGTTATTGGCGCCGACCTTGCCGGCCAACCCATCGCCCAGGCCCTGCGCCTGGCCAACCGTCATGGTCTGGTGGCAGGTGCCACCGGCACCGGCAAGACTGTCACCTTGCAACGCCTGGCCGAGACGTTCAGCGATGCCGGCGTTGCGGTATTCGCCGCAGACATCAAGGGCGACCTGTGCGGCCTCGGCGCCGCCGGCAATCCCCAGGGCAAGGTCGCCGAGCGTATCGCCGGCATGTCCTGGCTCGGCCACAAACCCCAGGCTTATCCGGTGACCTTGTGGGACATTCACGGCAAATCCGGTCATCCGTTGCGCACCACCCTGAGTGAAATGGGCCCGCTGTTGCTCGGCAGCCTGTTGGAACTCACCGACAGTCAGCAATCGGCGCTGTACGCGGCCTTCAAGGTTGCCGACCGCGAAGGCCTGTTGCTGCTGGATCTCAAGGACTTGAAGGCGCTGCTCAATCATCTCAGGGACAACCCTGAGCTGCTGGGGGACGACGCCGCTTTGATGACCACCGGTTCCAGCCAGGCTTTGCTGCGGCGCTTGGCCACATTGGAGCAACAAGGCGCGGATGCGCTGTTCGGTGAGCCGGCCTTGCAGCTTGAAGACATCCTGCAACCGGCCAGCGACGGCCGCGGCCCTATCCATTTGCTGGACGCCAGCCGTCTGGTGCATGAAGCACCCAAAGTCTACGCAACGTTCCTGCTCTGGCTGCTGGCCGAGTTGTTCGAGCAATTGCCCGAGCGCGGCGACGCGGACAAACCGCTGCTGGCGCTGTTCTTCGATGAGGCCCATCTGCTCTTTGCCGATACCCCCAAGGCGTTGCAAGAGCGGTTGGAGCAAGTGGTGCGGCTGATTCGCTCCAAGGGCGTGGGGGTATACTTCGTGACCCAGTCGCCAGGAGACTTGCCGGACGACGTGCTGGCGCAGTTGGGCCTGCGCATCCAGCACGGCTTGCGGGCCTTCACCACCAAGGAGCAGAAATCCCTGCGGGCGGTGGCGGACGGTTTCCGGCCCAACCCGCAATTCGATGCGCTGACGGTGCTGACCGAGCTGGGTATTGGCGAAGCCTTGGTGGGCACTTTGCAGGAAAAGGGCACGCCGCAAATGGTCCAGCGTGTGCTCGTGGCGCCGCCACAATCGCGGATCGGGCCGTTGACCGACGCTGAACGCGCCGGGCTGATCGCCCGTTCCCCTTTGCAAGGGCGTTATGACAAACCCATTGATCGCGAGTCGGCCTATGAAGTGCTGATGGGGCGCAAGGGCTTGGAGCCGCAAGCCGAAGAGGCACAGGGCAAGGCGAGCGCTGAAGAACCGAGTTTCACCGACAAGGCCGGGGAATTTCTCGGTACGGCGGCCGGCCAGGCATTGAAATCGGCGATGCGCCAGGCCGCCAATCAGTTGGGACGGCAACTGGTACGTGGGTTGATGGGGTCGTTGCTGGGGAGCAAAAAGCGCCGGTAACCGGCTCGGCACAGTTCAACATTGTGGGAGCGAGCCTGCTCGCGATGGCGATTCAACAGGCGCCAAATGTACCGACTGATCTGCCGCTATCGCGAGCAGGCTCGCTCCCACAATTGATCTGTGTCGTACACAAAATCTGTGTTCGCTGAAGATCTCCTGTGGGAGCGAGCTTGCTCGCGATAGCGATTCAACTGGCGACCTGGAAGTCAATCCTTGGGCCGCGCATGTGCCGCCAACCGCTCCAGCGCCGCCCGCAGGTTGGGGTCGGTGATGCCATCGGCGGTGGCCTGGATGGTGGCGGCTGCGTCGGTGGACAAGTCCAGCGTGTGCCCCTTGACGGCGACTTGCACCGTGGGCGGTTGTACCTTGAACAGAATCCGCGTCAGGCCGGCAAATTCCTCGAACGCCTGCAATTGCCTCAGCAGGCGCTTTTGCTGATAGCGCAAGCGCGTGGCCCAGTGACCGTCCGTGACGATCAGCAGCAGGCTGCCTTCGCGCCAGGAGGCCACGTGGCAGTGCTCGCGAGCGGCGGGCTGTAGTTGGCTGTCCAGCAGGCGCTGCAAGTGACCCAGTCGTTTGGCGTGGCCGAAGATGGCTTTCAGCGGTTTGGCTTCGCGCAGCAGAACGGCGGGAACCTTGGCTGGAAGAGGGCGAAAGGCCATGAACGAATACCGCAAGTGACAGAGGCGCCATGGTAGCAGAAAGCGCCGAGTACGCCGCGGCCGCTCGCCGCGGGCGCCCTTGTCCGCGCAATCAATGAATAACTTCTCTCGTTTGTGGGTTGAAGTTCGCGCAAAAGCCCTTATTTTAGGGAGGCCCCGTCACAGCGCTGTGCCAGCATCGTGGAATAACGCCACTTTCCTCACCATCGTTTCCGGGTAGAATGCTCGTTCGCATGCGGCCATGAGGGCTGCACGGGCGACTCACGGGGCCGCCCTCCATCCCTTTAGTGTGGAAGATCCTGCCGATATGTTTGCGCCTTTGTTAAAGAAACTTTTTGGAAGCAAGAACGAGCGTGAAGTCAAACGCATGCTCAAGACGGTACAGATCGTCAATGCCTTCGAAGAGCAAATGGTGGCCCTTTCGGACGATCAGTTACGCGCCAAGACTGCCGAATTCAAGGACCGCATCGCCAAGGGGGAAACCCTTGACCAGCTCCTGCCCGAAGCCTTCGCGGTTGCCCGTGAAGCCGGCAAGCGGGTGATGGGCATGCGTCACTTCGACGTTCAGTTGATCGGCGGCATGACCTTGCACGAAGGCAAGATCGCTGAAATGCGTACCGGTGAGGGCAAGACCCTGGTGGCGACACTGGCGGTATACCTCAATGCACTGTCCGGCAAGGGCGTGCACGTGGTGACGGTCAACGACTACCTGGCCCGTCGTGATGCCAACTGGATGCGTCCGCTGTATGAATTCCTCGGCCTGACGGTCGGCGTGGTCACGCCGTTCCAGCCGCCGGAAGAAAAACGCACCGCCTACGCTTGCGATATCACCTACGGCACCAACAACGAATTCGGTTTCGATTACCTGCGCGACAACATGGCGTTCAGCATGGATGAAAAATTCCAGCGTGAACTCAACTTTGCCGTGATCGACGAAGTCGACTCCATTCTCATCGACGAAGCCCGTACCCCGCTGATCATTTCCGGTCAGGCCGAGGACAGCTCCAAGCTGTACATCGAGATCAACAAGTTGATCCCGCAGCTGGAACTTCACGTCGAAGAAGTCGAGGGTGAAGTGACCAAGGCCGGCCATTACACGGTCGACGAGAAGACCCGTCAGGTCGAGCTCAATGAAGCCGGTCACCAGTTCATCGAGGAAATGCTCACCCGCGTCGGCCTGCTGGCCGAGGGCGAGAGCCTGTACTCGGCCCATAACCTGGGCCTGCTGACCCACGTCTATGCCGGCCTGCGTGCGCACAAGCTGTTCCATCGCAACGTCGAGTACATCGTCCAGGACGGCCAGGTCGTGCTGGTGGATGAGCATACCGGCCGGACCATGCCGGGCCGTCGTCTGTCCGAAGGCCTGCACCAGGCCATCGAAGCCAAGGAAGGTCTGAACATCCAGGCCGAAAGCCAGACCCTGGCCTCGACCACTTTCCAGAACTACTTCCGCCTGTACAACAAGCTGTCCGGCATGACCGGTACCGCCGACACCGAAGCGTTCGAATTCCATCAGATCTACGGCCTGCAAGTGATGGTGATCCCGCCTAACAAGCCGCTGGCCCGTAAAGACTACAACGACCTGGTGTTCCTCACCGCCGATGAGAAATACGCGGCGATCATCGCCGACATCAAGGAATGCATGGCCCAGGGCCGTCCTATCCTGGTGGGTACCGCCACGATCGAAACCTCCGAGCACATGTCCGCATTGCTCACCAAGGAAGGTATCGAGCACAAGGTCCTCAACGCCAAGTTCCACGAAAAAGAAGCCGAGATCATCGCCCAGGCCGGTCGCCCGGGTGCCCTGACCATTGCCACCAACATGGCCGGCCGTGGTACCGACATCCTGTTGGGCGGGAACTGGGAAGTGGAAGTGGCCTCCCTGGAAAACCCGACGCCCGAGCAGATTGCGCAGATCAAGGCCGACTGGCAGAAGCGTCATCAACAGGTGCTCGAGTCCGGCGGTTTGCAGGTGATCGCTTCCGAGCGTCACGAATCGCGTCGTATCGACAACCAGCTGCGTGGCCGTGCCGGTCGTCAGGGCGATGCCGGTTCCAGCCGCTTCTATCTGTCGTTGGAAGACAGTCTGATGCGTATCTTCGCCTCTGATCGGGTGAAGAACTTCATGAAGGCCCTGGGCATGCAGCCGGGCGAAGCGATCGAACACCGGATGGTCACCAACGCCATCGAGAAAGCCCAGCGCAAGGTCGAGGGCCGCAACTTCGATATCCGTAAGCAATTGCTGGAGTTCGACGACGTCAACAACGAACAGCGTAAAGTGATTTATCACATGCGTAACAGTTTGTTGGCCGCCGACAACATTGGCGAAACCATCGCAGATTTCCGCCAGGACGTGCTCAACGCAACCGTCAGCTCCCACATTCCGCCGCAGTCGCTGCCTGAGCAGTGGGATGTCGCCGGTCTGGAAGCTGCCTTGCAGAGCGACTTCGGCGTGGCGTTGCCGATCCAGCAATGGCTGGACGAAGACGATCACCTGTACGAAGAAACCCTGCGCGAGAAGCTGCTGGCCGAACTGATCGCCGCGTACAACGAGAAAGAAGACCAGGCCGGCGAAGAAGCGCTGCGCTCCTTCGAGAAGCAGATCGTACTGCGGGTGCTGGACGACTTGTGGAAAGACCACCTGTCGACCATGGATCACTTGCGCCATGGTATCCACCTGCGTGGTTATGCCCAGAAGAACCCCAAGCAGGAGTACAAGCGCGAGTCGTTCACGCTGTTCTCCGAGTTGCTGGATTCGATCAAACGCGACTCGATCCGCGTGTTGTCCCACGTTCAGGTTCGCCGCGAAGACCCGGCCGAAGAAGAAGCCCGTTTGCGTCAGGAAGCCGAAGCCTTGGCCGCGCGCATGCAGTTCGAGCACGCCCCGGCCCCAGGCCTGGAAGTTGCCCAGGAGGAGGGCGCCGAGGTGGATGTTGCCTTGGCGACCGCGCCGGTACGTAACGAGCAGAAGCTGGGCCGCAACGAGCTGTGCTATTGCGGTTCGGGCAAGAAATACAAGCATTGTCACGGGCAGATTCAGTAACACCCGTTTCAAGCGCTGAACGACCCGCGCCGCGACCGGCTTTCAGCCGTCGCGGCGTTTTGCCATTTTGATTCGCCGTCTCGATTAAGGCGGTGTCGATTTATCTATTTAGGAGCGCATTCATGGCTGTTGGTCTTGGTCCGTTGCCAACGTTGCACCCGGTTGCCGGTTTTGAACTCGGTATCGCCTCGGCGGGCATCAAGCGCCCAGGGCGCAAGGATGTCGTGGTCATGCGTTGCGCCGAAGGCTCGACGGTTGCCGGCGTGTTCACCCTCAACGCCTTTTGCGCCGCGCCGGTCATCCTGGCCAAGCAACGCGTGCAGGGGCCGGTGCGTTACCTGCTGACCAACACCGGTAACGCCAACGCCGGCACCGGCGCGCCAGGCCTGGCCGCCGCCGAACGCACCTGCGCCAAGCTGGCCGAACTGACCGGCGTCGACGCCAGCCAGGTGCTGCCGTACTCCACCGGGGTGATCGGCGAACCGCTGCCGGTCGAGAAGATCGAAGGCGCGTTGCAGGCCGCTCTGGATGACCTGTCGGAAAACAACTGGGCCGCTGCCGCCACCGGCATCATGACCACCGACACACTGCCCAAAGGGGCCAGTCGTCAATTCCAGCACGATGGCGTGACCGTGACCGTCACCGGCATCAGCAAAGGCGCCGGCATGATCCGCCCGAACATGGCGACCATGCTTGGCTACATCGCCACTGACGCCAAAGTCTCCCGGCAGGTGCTGCAAGACCTGATGCTCGACGGCGCCAACAAGTCGTTCAACCGCATCACCATCGACGGCGACACCTCCACCAACGACTGCTGCATGCTGATCGCCACCGGCAAGGCCGATCTGCCGGAAATTACCGAAGCCAGCGGTGCGCTGTTTGCCGCCCTGAAGCAGGCGGTATTCGAAGTCTGCATGGAAGTGGCCCAGGCCATCGTCCGTGACGGCGAAGGCGCGACCAAGTTCGTGACCGTGCAAGTCAACGGTGGCGGCAACCATCAGGAATGCCTGGATGTTGGCTACACCGTGGCGCATTCGCCGCTGATCAAGACCGCGCTGTTCGCCTCCGACCCGAACTGGGGCCGGATCCTCGCCGCCGTCGGCCGTGCCGGTGTGCCGGACCTGGACGTGAGCAAGATCGACGTGTTCCTCGGTGAAGTTTGCATCGCCAGCCAGGGCGCACGCGCCGCCACCTACACCGAAACCCAGGGCGCGGCGGTGATGCAGCAGGAAGAAATCACCATTCGTATCGAGCTGGGACGTGGTGATTGCAGCGAAACGATCTGGACGACTGACCTGTCCCACGAGTATGTGAAGATTAACGCGGAATATCGGACTTAACAGTTCGGGACCGAGTTGCTGCCATCGCGAGCAGGCTCGCTCCCACAGGGATTGGTTGGGTGACCTGGACGTGTTCACACCACCGATCCATTGTGGGAGCGAGCTTGCTCGCGATGGCGCCAGTACAGCCTCCACAACACCCCAAGAAAGGATTCCAGACATGAGCCTGCACCTGATCATCGGCGACAAACGCCTTTCCTCCTGGTCCTTGCGCGGTGCGCTGGCCCTGGCGTTGACCGGCGCAAAGTACACCGAAGAGCTGGTCAGGCTCGACCAACCGGACACCCGTGAGAAACTGCTCAAGTATTCAGCCACCGCCAAAGTCCCGTTGCTCAAGACCGAATTCGGTGTGATCGCCGACTCCCTGGCGATTGCCGAATACCTGGCTGAACAGTTTCCCGATGCGGGCCTCTGGCCCAGGGACGTCGCGGCCCGGGCTCAGGCACGTTCGGCCTGTGCACAAATGCACAGCGGTTTTTTTGCTATCCGCAGCCACATGCCGTTTGACCTGCTGCGCGATGCGCCGCTAGTGCCCATGCCGGCGGAGGTTCAAGCGGAAATCCAGCGGATGCTGGCACTGTGGGCCGAATGCCGTGCGGCGGCTACTGAAGCCGGGCCCTACCTGTTTGGCCGCTTGAGTCTGGCAGATGTGTTCTTCGCGCCGGTGGCCGTGCGCTTGCGCACCTATCAGGTGGCGTTGCCCGAGGTCGATGCGGCCTATGTCGAAACTATCTATCAATGGCCGGCGTTCAAGGCGTGGCAACAGGCCGGCCTGGAGGAAACAGCGCGGTGAAACGAGTCCATGTAGCGGCGGCGGTCATTCGTGACGCTGCTGGCAAAATCCTGATCGCCCGACGGGCCGACACCCAGCACCAGGGTGGCCTTTGGGAGTTTCCCGGTGGCAAGGTTGAGGCGGATGAGTCCGTCGAAACCGCCCTGGCCCGCGAACTTCATGAGGAGCTGGGCATTGTCGTCGTCGCCGCCCGGCCGTTGATCAAGGTGCGTCACGATTACCCGGATAAACAGGTGTTGCTGGATGTCTGGGAAGTCTCGGCGTTCACCGGCGAGCCCCACGGTGCCGAAGGGCAGCCGTTGGCCTGGGTCACGGCCCGGGAGCTTTTGAACCATGAGTTCCCGGCGGCCAACCAGCCGATCATCGCGGCGGCTCGTTTGCCCGGCGAATATTTGATCACCCCTGAAGGCCTCGAAACGCCGCAGTTGCTGCGCGGCATGCAAAAGGCTATCGCCGGCGGGATCAAACTGGTCCAGCTGCGCGCGCCCAACGGCTACGACCCGAAGTACCGCGATCTGGCGGTGGATGCGGCAGGTTTGTGCGCCGGCAAGGCCCAGTTGATGCTCAAGGGGCCTTTCGAATGGCTGGGGGATTTCCCGTCCGCCGGCTGGCACATTACCGCCGCGCAATTGCGCAAGCATGCTGCGGCCGGTCGTCCTTTCGGCAAAGACCGTTGGCTGGCGGCGTCCTGCCACAACGCCGAGGAGCTGTCCCTGGCGCAGCAGATGGACGTGGACTTCGTGACGCTCTCGCCGGTGCAACCGACCCAGACCCATCCCGAGGCCCAACCGCTGGGGTGGGAAGCGGCTTCGCGGTTGATCGAGGGCTTCAACAGGCCGGTGTATCTGTTGGGCGGGGTGGGGCCGGACGAGCGGCAGCAAGCCTGGGCGGCTGGGGCGCAGGGTGTGGCGGGGATTCGGGCGTTTTGGCCTGGGCCTTGATTGGTTGGGATGACTGATCGTTCCCACGCTCTGCGTGGGAACGCCTCAACGGACGCTCCGCGTTCGGCTCTGGAGGGACGCGGAGCGTCCCGGGCTGCGTTCCCACGCAGAGCGTGGGGAACGATCATGCAGGTCATCAACTCTCGGGCTTGGCAGCCGCCACCCACAGCACCTCAGCCACCCCTTGCCGCCGGGCAATGACCCGCGCCGCGACGAATAACAGATCCGACAACCGATTGATATACGCCAGCCCCGGCCCGGCCAGTGGCTCCACGGCGTTCAACTGCTGACAACGGCGTTCGGCGCTACGGGCCAGGCTGCGGCAGACGTGGGCCTGGGCGATCAGTGTCGAGCCACCGGGCAGGATGAAATTCTCCAGCGGCCCGACTTCTTCGTTCCATGCATCGATGGCTGCTTCCAGGCGCTCGACTTCCAGCATGTTCAAGGCCTGATAAGCCGGCATCGCCAGTTCACCGCCCAGGTCGAACAGCCGATGCTGACAAGGCGCCAAGACCTCGATCAGCTCCTGTAGCGCCGGATATTCAACTGCCTCTACCGTGAGGCTGGCGAGCAACAATCCCAACTGACTGTTGAGCGTGTCCACCTCGCCAATGGCCTCGACCCGTGGATGGTCCTTGGCTACACGGCGACCATCCCCCAACCCGGTCTCACCTTTGTCGCCGGTGCGGGTGTAAATCTTCGACAGGCGAAAACCCATGTTCAGCGCTCCAGTTGTTTGTGTTCCTGCGGCACCATTGAGGTGCCGGTCAATGGCAGGCGCAAGGTGAAGCAGGTGCCCTGGCCCGGCGCCGACTGCACTTCCATCTGGCCCTTGTGATTATTGGTGATGATGAAATACGACACCGACAGCCCCAGCCCGGTCCCTTGGCCGATTTCCTTGGTGGTGAAGAACGGCTCGAAGGTGCGTTTGCGTACGTTCTCGCTCATGCCGATGCCGTTGTCCTCCACCTGGATCTCTGCCCACGGTGGGTTCAGCCGCGTGCGCAGGATAATGCGCCCGGGTTCGCTGTCGTCCTGGCGTTGATGGATCGCCTGGGCGGCGTTTTTCAGCAGGTTGAGCAGCACCTGCTCCAGCTCGTTGGCGGTGCCGGGCACCGGGCCCAGGTTGGGGTCGAACTGCCGGATGATCGCCTGGCCCTTGAAATCGAAACCGATTGCCAGGTCGAAGTCGTTGCCGGCGATCTCCACCGCCTGGTCGATCAGTGCCGGCAGGTCGCAGGGCGCCATCTGCCGGGTGCTGCGCCGGCTGAAGCTGAGCATGTGGGTGACGATTTTCGCCGCCCGGGCGCCGGCCTGCTGGATGCCGTCGAGCAACTGCGGGATTTCCCGGCTTTGCAGGTAAAGGTTCACCCTTTGCAGTTCGATATTCAGTTGTTCGGCCTGTTCGATGTTCTTCGGCAGCTCCGGCGACAGGCGTCGGCGGATGTTTTGCACGTTGTGCAGGATGGCTCCCAGCGGGTTGTTGATTTCATGGGCCATGCCCGCCGCAAGACCGCCGACCGAGAGCATCTTTTCTGATTGCACCATCATTTCTTCCAGCGACAGGCGTTGGGTGATGTCATCGATGCGGATCACCACGCCGCGTCCGGCGCCGCCCATCAGTGGATAGAAAGTGAGGGCGTAGTGCCGGGCCTCGTCGTCCTTGGTCCAGGTGACGCGTTCGATCTTCGCCACCGTATGCTGTTCGACCGTTTGCTTGAGCTGTGGCAGGTAAGGCTTGAGCGGTTCGAAGGCGAGGAAGATCGGCTGGTTCAGCGCCTCGTCCAGGCGTGTGCCGGAGAGGGCGCTGGCTTCCTGGTTCCATTGGGTGACGTAGAGCTGTTCGTCGAGGGCGATCAGGGCCGAGGGCATGGAGTCGATAATGCTGTTGAGGTAGTTCTGGAAACCGGTGAGCTTTTTCTCGATCTTGCTGCGCACCTGGACTTCCAGCTCCAGTTTGCGATTGGTGTGGCGGGTTTCTTCCGCCAGGCCCTGGGCCTGGTCGTAGGCGGCCTGGGAATCGTCCCGCGCGCGCTTGAGTTGCTGCTCCCGGGCTTCGATCCGCGAGAGCATGGTGTTGAACGCCTCGGCCAGACTGCCGATTTCGTCGTGGTTGCCGCGGGCGGCGCGCAGGGAATAGTTCTCCTCGCGGGTGACCTGGCGCGACAGTTCCTCGAGCTGATGAATCGGCTGGGTGATCAGGCGTTTGATCTGCTGGGCAATGACCAGCCAGAGCAACACGCTGAAAATAAGGATGCCGAGGCTGGCGGTCAGGGTGCCGGTGTAGAACGCAGTCGGCAGTTCGCTGCTGGCAACCAGCAACAGATGACCCGGCGCCGTCCCCGGGCGGGGTAGGGTGATGACCTGATTGCTGCGAAACTCACTGGCTTGCCACGCCTGCATGTGGCGGTAATGGTCCGGCAGCTTGAGCTTTTCGCCCTGTTGCAGTTGCGCCAGGCGTGCGCCCTCGCCGTCATACAACGCAGCGGCCCGCAACGGCGCGTAGCTGTTGAGTTCATCCAGCAGGCGCTGGGCGGTCTGAGGCGACTGCAGGGCATCGGCGATCAGGCTCGGGTTGGCCACCAGCCGACCGATGGTCTGCAGGGCCTGGGGCGCCATGCTTTCCTGGGAAATGTAATAGGCGGCGCTGATAAAGGTCAGGTTGGCCACCAGCAGGACGGTGGTCAACAACACCAGCAGGGCGGCCAGCAGTTTCTGGCCGACCGGGAGGTTTTCAAGGCGCTGGCGCAATGGCATCGGACTCTTCGTTTAAAAGGAACACGAGGGCCAGCGTAGCCGCTGCTCAGTCGCCGGGCAATCCGAGGTTGTTCAAGTGGGTAATCAGACGCTGCCGCAATTGTTCCAGGTGTGGCACCGGTAACCGGTGGCGCTCGGCAACCTTGCAAGCGTGGCCGAGCAGGTAGCTGATTTCGGTGCGGCGGCCATGGGCGACGTCCTGGTACATCGAGGAGTAGTTGGCGGCGGTGGCCTGTATGACCCGTTCGACTTCCGGCTGCAAGTCTTCGGCCGCCATGGGCTGGCCGCAGCGTTCCAGCAGGTCCGTGAGTTCCGCGCAGAGGGTCGCCACTTCGCAGTGATGCGCCTGCAGGCCGCCGTTCTTGCAGTGGTGCAGGACGGTCAGAGGGTTGATGGCACAGTTGAGCGCCAGTTTGCGCCAGAGCCGGGTGAGGATGTCAGCCGTCCATTCGTGGGGTATGGCGGCGGCGGTGAGGTCGTCCAGCCAGATCGGTGCCACCGGGTGCGCGGGGTCACCCAGCCAGGTGTAGCCGTGGCCGGCAAACACCACGCGCCAGTCACCGTCGCGGAATGCCCCTTCGGTACTGGAGGCACTGATGCAACGGGCCTGGGGAACACGATTGGCGACTGCGTCCTGACTGCCGAGGCCGTTCTGTAGCAGGATCAGTTCCGCGTCGGCGCTCAGGCGATGAGCCACAGAAGCCACGGCCGCTTCGGCGTCATAGGCTTTGCAGGCCAGGAGCAGGCGTTTGATCGGCTCGGGGGCGTCGGCTGTTTGCCCGGGTACCGGGTATTGCCGGGCCTGACCCTGTTCCACCAGCGTCAGACCACCGGCGGCCCGATAGGCCTGCAAGCGTTGTTCATTGCGCAGTACCAGCCGCACCGGCAAACCGGCCCGGGCCAGGCGCGTCGCCCACAACGTACCGAGGCTGCCGGCCCCCAGGACATGCCAGGTAGTAGGCATCAGTTTTTTACTCGGTTTGGCGCAGGCATCTGGGGGCTCGCAGTGTCGACAGGAAAAGACCCGTTATAATGAGCCCGATTTTAACCACAAGCCAAGCACGCGCCTTTGTCACGGGCGCGTCTTTTTTATTGGAGAACACTACATGCCGTCATTCGACGTGGTATCCGAACTGGACAAACACGAAGTCACCAACGCCGTTGAAAACGCCGTCAAGGAACTCGACCGTCGTTATGACCTCAAGGGCAAGGGCAGTTTCGAGTTCAAGGAGAAGGACCTGACCGTCAACCTGACCGCCGAGGCCGACTTCCAGCTTGAGGCAATGATCGAGATCCTCAAGCTGGCCCTGGTCAAGCGCAAGATCGACGTTCAGTGCCTTGAGGTCAAGGACGCCTATGCCTCGGGCAAGCTGATGAAGCAGGAAGCCGTGCTCAAGGAAGGCATCGACAAGGAACTGGCGAAGAAAATCGTTGCTCATATCAAGGACGCCAAGCTCAAGGTGCAAGCCGCCATCCAGGGCGAGC
The DNA here is from genome assembly GCF_003033885.1 of Pseudomonas rhizophila. Taxonomy (NCBI): domain Bacteria; kingdom Pseudomonadati; phylum Pseudomonadota; class Gammaproteobacteria; order Pseudomonadales; family Pseudomonadaceae; genus Pseudomonas; species Pseudomonas rhizophila. Next base: position 2,195,094 of record NZ_CP024081.1, read on the forward strand.
AAGTGCGCGTCACCGGCAAAAAGCGTGATGACTTGCAGGAAGCCATCGCGGCACTGCGGGGCAAGGAATTCGGCATGCCTTTGCAGTTCAATAACTTCCGCGACTGATACCCGGTGCACAGAGGCATTGTGGGGAGCGGGCAAACGCTCTTTCACAATGCTTCGCCCGGTCTTTCGTGGTTATGGCAATAGAAGGAGAGGTAGATGGACTTGAACGCTGAAGTGGACAACTTGATCAAGGCGTCCGAGGCCTGGATCCCCATGATCATGGAGTATGGCAGCCGGGTGCTGCTGGCGGTGGTGACGCTGGCCATTGGCTGGTGGCTGATCAACAAGGTAACCCGCAAACTCGGCGGGCTGTTGGCACTGCGCAATGCCGACCTGGCGCTGCAAGGGTTCATCAGCAATCTGGCGAACATCATCCTCAAGATCCTGCTGATCGTCAGCGTGGCGTCGATGATCGGCATTGAAACCACCTCGTTCATCGCGGCCATCGGTGCGGCAGGCCTGGCGATCGGCCTGGCATTGCAGGGCAGTCTGGCGAACTTCGCCGGTGGTGTGTTGATTCTGTTGTTCCGCCCGTTCCGCATCGGTGACTGGATCGAAGCTCAAGGCGTGGCTGGTACGGTCGACAGCATCCAGATCTTTCACACCGTGATTCGCACTGGTGACAACAAAACTGTCATCGTGCCCAACGGCAACCTGTCGAACGGCATCATCACCAACACCAATCGCCAGCCGACCCGCAAAGTCGTGTTCGATGTCGGCGTGGATTACCAGGCCGACCTGCAAAAGGCTCGCGAAGTATTGTTGGAGCTGGCCAAGGACGAGCGTGTACTGGCCGATCCAGCGCCTGAGGCGGTGATTTCCACCCTGGGCGACAGTTCGATCACGGTGTCGTTGCGGGTATGGGTCAAAACGGCCGATTACTGGAGCGTGATGTTCATGTTCAATGAACAGGCCCGGGATCGTTTGAAGGACGCGGGAATTGATATTCCGTTTCCGCAGCGGGTTATTCGTATGGTCCACGAAGGGGCTGCGCAGTAACGCTTTGAATGCATGAGCTGATTGTTAGTTAGCTTGCTAATTACGAAGTTGCTTTTAAGCTGACCTGTAATGGGCACAAAAAAACCGCTCACCTGAATCAGGTGAGCGGTTTTTTATTTGTTGCCGGTGTAACTATCGAATGACCGCTGAATTACAAGATGCTCAGAGGGTATTCGACGATGAAGCGGAAGTCGTTGTTGTCGTTGCCAACACCGGTGCTTCCACGATAGAACGCGCTACGAACGCGGAAAGACAGGTCTTTGGCTGGACCGCTTTGCATAACGTACTTGGTTTCGATGTCGAGCTCGTGTTCTTTTGCGTCATCGTTAGTGCCGGTGTCAATGTTGTCACCGGTGATGTAACGAGTCATGAAGCTCAGGCCAGGAACGCCGTAGGTTTTCATGTTCAGGTCGTAGCGAGCCTGCCAGGAGCGTTCGTCTTTATTGTTGAAGTCGGAGTACTGGACGGAGTTGGCGAGGAAAATAGTGCCGTTGCCGTCAGCGCCATATTTGTAGCCTGCGTCGCCGGTTGAGCGTTGGTGAGCGAGGGTGAATTTGTGGGCGCCAAGGCTGTAAGCCGCTGCGAGGGACCAGATGCGGTTGTCAGCCTCACCGGCGAGCTCTTGACCTTCGCCCTTCGTGTCGTAGCCGTTGAAGTCGAAGTTCAACGACTGATCTTCGTTGATTGGAAGGGTGTAGTTGAGGTTGAGGTATTTCTTTTTGTAGAAATCTTCAATATCGGAAGCAGCTACACCACCTACAAAATTGTCGGTGAACTGATAGGTTGCACCAGCAATGTTAGCGGATTTAAGGCCGGTGCCGTTGATGGTGTCGCGGCCCATGGCAGTCTGATCGCTCAGGGAGGTGAAGCGACCTGCGCTCAGTTCCAGGCCCTTGATTTCGTTGCTGGTGATCAAGGTGCCGGTGGCAACTTCCGGCAGCAGGCGGCTGTCGTCGGTGGCGAACACTGGGCTGCTGGTGAACTGGTTACCGTATTTCAGGACTGTGTCGGACAGACGGAATTTAACCGCGCCGCCAGCCTTCGATTGAGTCTTTTCCAGATTGTCACTGCTGTCCTGGGCGAACAAGCCGTTACCAGCACGACCAGTGCCGCCGTCGAAGCGGACGGAGCCCAATGCGAAAGCGTCAACGCCTACGCCGACGGTACCTTGGGTAAAGCCCGACTCGTAGATAGCGCGTACGCCGAGGCCGGCTTCTTCACGATAACTTTGTTCGTCGCTATCGTTGTTCTTCCAATCACGATTCATGTACAGCATACGGCTCAGAACGTTCAGGCTCTGATCTTCAAAAAAGCCCTTGGATTCTTCCTGGGAAGAGGCCATTGCGAACTGCGAGGTACTGGCCGAAACAGCCAGTGCGATCATGCTCCACTTCATCACGCGCATCGTGATTTGCTCCTTTGGTTTTTAGAAGAGTCTTGCCGTCCCACCTGTTTTTTTATCTGGGCGGCTCTTTCTTTTTGTGTCGGCGCGAACTTATATCACGACGACATTCATTGGCGATACTTGCCCATCCAATCTTTCAGCTTCTTTACGACCCTGTCGCCAATGGCTCGATCCATGTCGTATTTGGGCTGTTCCGGCGCAATCGGACTCACAACTCGAAGTTGCTTCTTTTTTCCGGCGTCGGTGTAAAGACTCCTTTGTTACTGCGCTTGAAGCTCCCTGTGGGCAACCTTGCCACTTTATTTATAGGCCCGCAGGTTTTCGCTTCCGGCGATGCCCTGCAGGCGATATGGGGATGAATGCAACAAGCATGCTCAAACCCGGATTTTGTTCACGTTTTTTTCACATTCTCCATTTTTGCATGGTGAAACCTCATGAAACCGGGCTCCAAAGGCCTTGTTTTAAATGAGGTTGACTGCTGTGGCGCTCTCGTGTTTAGAACCGCTAAACGCTGCGAGACAACCAAAAACGTTACCGGTTCACCCTCTCAGTGAGTAGATCACGGATGCTTCGTGCACTGAGCGTAGACGCGTTGTGCTGTTTTGGTGCAAAAAATCTCTACCTTGTACGAAAATTTTACAGGCTCAGTGCAAGAGGCAGTGCTCGCAGCGCCCGTCTCAGGCCTATGTGTTACCGGCCGCGCTGAGTTGGTGCGCGTACTGGAAAAAAAGCCTCGGACAGGGTCATGACAGTACGCAGTGAACCCTTCGACGTTCAAGGGTATGCTGCGGCTCTATGTCCCCCTCAGGCCCGCTGAGTCGGGCAAAATCGATAACCAGCGAGGAGTGCGCGCGGTGTTTGCTTTAGATCCACAACTGCAACAAGACACGTTAGTCATGGGTGACTTCCCGCTGTGCCGGTTGCTCTTGTCCAACGATTCCAATTACCCGTGGTTCATCCTCGTGCCGCGACGGGAAAATATCAGCGAATTGTTTCAATTGGATGACGCCGACCAGCGGCAGCTGTGGAAGGAAACCACGGCCCTGGCCGAAACCCTCAAGGACTCCTTCAATGCTGACAAGCTGAACGTTGCAACCTTGGGTAACGTCGTCAGTCAGTTGCACATGCACGTCATCGTGCGCAAGCGTGATGACGCGGCCTGGCCAGCGCCGGTCTGGGGCAAACACCCGGCCAGGTCGTATACTGCTGAACAGGTGAAGGTCATTCGCGACCGATTGCGAGCGGCCCTGACCGATGATTTCAAGTTTCTGGAGGGTTGAAACCATGAACCTTGAAGAGCGTGTAACGGATCTGGAAAGTCGCCTGGCGTTTCAGGATGACACTATCCAGGCATTAAATGACGTGCTGGTGGAGCAGCAGCGAGTGGTCGAGCGTCTGCAGCTGCAAATGGCCGCGTTGCTCAAGCGCCAGGAAGAGATGGCCGGGCAATTCGAAACCTTCGAAGAAGAAGCGCCTCCGCCTCACTACTGACCGACCGGAACGACAGGCAATAAAAAACCGCGAGCAGCCAGGCTGCATCGCGGTTTTTTTACGCTTGGGATCAGCGGCGCGGTAGCGCGGCGATCACATCTTCGGCCTGCAGGCCCTTGTCGCGGTTCATCACGGAGAACTCCACGCGCTGGCCTTCGACCAGAACGCGGTGGCCTTCACCACGAATGGCTCGGAAATGCACAAAGATGTCATCGCCGGAGTCGCGGGAGATGAAACCGAACCCCTTGGAAGTGTTGAACCACTTCACGGTGCCGGTATCGCGGTTGGACATGTCGTAGTTTTGCGGTGCGGCGGCCGGTGACGACTTCTTGTAGAAGCTGACAGCCAGGTGCAATGCCACGGCGAGCAGTGATGCGGCCAGGCTGAACAGCACGGCCGGTTGACCGGCGATTTGCGGCATGGGTGCCAGCAGGGTCAGGGTTTGCAGGGCAACGGCCAACACCAGCAAGGCGCTGACCAGGTTTTGCAGTTGATGACGTGGGCCTTTGTTCCAGTAGGGGATAACAGGTGCAAGGGTCAGGTTGAGCAGGCCGAAAAAGGCCAGGTAAAGCGCATCGGGATGTTGCAGGTAAGGCGTGGCTTCGGAACCCAGGCTAGGGATGAAGGACAGCAGCAGGGCAGCTGCGCCCATTAGCAAGTGGACGATTTTCAACATTTTGATTGACTCACGGTTAAGACGGATCACAAGGAAGAGCTGATCGGGGCGGTTCGCTTCGGAACAATAGAGAGGCGTTGGACACATTCCCGAATCAGCCTATGCGCCATGCCCGGAAAAATAGGCGTAGCGACACACTGCCTATTTAACAGCAAAGCCCCGACCTTCTCAAACCCGTTACGGGGGGCGGACCGCGCTGTTCGTCGGCGCAAGGTATCAGGCAAGGGCGTGAAATCTCCCGCCTCGTCGGAACCGTCCGGTGTTGCGGCTTGTCGGTTCAGGAGGGCTGGCGATTTGTCGCAGGCTGGCGGCGGTAACACCGGCTAGAGTGCAAGGGCCGCTGTCGAATTCATCACCGCAGGAGATCAACCAACATGGCAATTGATATCGGGATCAGTGAAGAAGATCGCAAATCCATCGTCGAGGGGCTTTCACGGCTGCTGTCGGACACTTACGTTCTGTACCTCAAGACCCATAATTTTCACTGGAACGTCACGGGGCCGATGTTTCGCACCCTGCACCTGATGTTCGAGGAGCAATACAACGAACTGGCGCTGGCGGTGGACCTGATTGCCGAACGCATTCGTGCCCTCGGCTTTCCTGCGCCGGGCGCTTACGCCGTGTATGCACGCTTGTCTTCTATCAAGGAAGAAGAAGGCGTGCCTGGCGCCGAAGACATGATCCGCCAGTTGGTCGAGGGGCAGGAAGCCGTGACGCGTACGGCCCGTAGCATCCTTCCTTTATCGGACAAGGTCAGTGACGAACCGACCACCGATCTGCTGACCCAGCGCATGCAGGTCCATGAAAAAACCGCATGGATGTTGCGCTCGCTGCTGGAAGACCGGTAAGCGCCGGGCCGGGCGATGACGGAGGGGCTGGCATTATCGCTGGCTCTTTGTGTAGGACGTCGTAATTCGTCGCCTGCCTGCTGCTGGCTTGTCCTACGCCGATGGTCATAAAGTCATCTGGATCTGGCGATGCCGTTGAGCTTCCATAGAGCCACAGATTGGTTGTTCCAATTGAGAGGTTCGTATGGCAAAGGAGTGTCAACGGTATGATTCAAGGAAAGGAACCTGGGGAGGGTGTGCATGGGCGCTTTCAGCCCATTACCATCGACCCGTTCGTCCGGGGGTTCGACATGCAACTGGCCCGGCCCCTGTCCCGATCGATCCGCCTGAACGGGTTCGCCACCTGTCTTCGGCTCGAGCAGGTCTATTGGGATATTCTCGGTGACATGGCCCAGCTCAACAGCTGTTCCATCAGTACTCTGCTGTCCCATGTGGACCGGGAAGTGCACCTGCGCCATGGCGGGGTACGCAACTTCAGCGGTTTAGTGCGCGTGGTTTGCGTGGTGCACAGTTTGAAAGAGGCTGGGACAGCGGTCGTGGGGCGACATTGGCGTGATGAATGCGTGGCGCCTGTCAGTGGCTGAAACCGACCGGCAACGGCCTGTGCCGTCTTACGGCTGCACAGGCCGCATTTAATGGATATAATCCCGCTCTTTGCCGCAAAGCCCAGCCTTTGCGCGAGTAACCTGATCGCCGAGACAACCCCCATGCCGATGTACGACTATCAATGTGCTTCCTGTGGTCATCAGATGGAAGCCATTCAAAAGATCAGCGCGGCACCGCTGGTCGACTGCCCTGCCTGTCAGGCGCCGGAACTGAAAAAGATGCTGTCCATGCCAGGTTTCCGCCTCGGTGGCACCGGCTGGTATGAAACCGACTTCAAGACCGGCGCCAAGAAGAACCTGGCCGGTGGCGACAAAGCTGACTGAGTTGAACACGCGCGAGCTCTTGCACGGGCAGGGCCTCCAACCGAATTTCGAATTACGAGAAGTGAAACCACTACCATGATGCGCAGCCATTATTGCGGCCAACTGAACGAAAGCCTGGAAGGTCAGGAAGTTACTCTTTGCGGATGGGTCCATCGTCGCCGTGACCATGGCGGGGTGATTTTCCTCGATATCCGTGATCGTGAAGGCCTGGCCCAAGTGGTGTTCGACCCGGACCGCGCTGAAACCTTCGCCGCCGCCGACCGCGTGCGCAGCGAATACGTGGTCAAGATCACCGGCAAGGTACGCCTGCGTCCGGCCGGTGCCGGCAACGCCAACATGGCCTCGGGCATGATCGAAGTGTTGGGCTACGAGCTGGAAGTGCTCAACGAAGCGGAAACCCCGCCGTTCCCGCTCAACGAATACTCCGACGTGGGCGAAGAAACCCGCCTGCGCTATCGCTTCATTGACCTGCGTCGCCCGGAAATGGCCGAAAAGCTGCGTCTGCGTTCGCGCATGACCACCAGCATCCGTCGTTACCTGGATGAAAACGGCTTCCTCGACGTCGAGACGCCGATCCTGACCCGCGCCACGCCGGAAGGTGCTCGCGACTACCTGGTGCCGAGCCGCACCCACCCCGGTAGCTTCTTTGCCTTGCCGCAATCGCCGCAGTTGTTCAAGCAACTGCTGATGGTGGCCGGCTTCGACCGCTACTACCAGATCGCCAAGTGCTTCCGCGACGAAGACCTGCGTGCCGACCGTCAGCCTGAGTTCACTCAGATCGACATCGAGACCAGCTTCCTCGACGAAAAAGACATCATGGGCCTGACCGAAGGCATGATCCGCAACCTGTTCAAGGAAGTGCTGGGTCTGGAATTCGGCGAGTTCCCGCACATGACCTTCGAAGAGGCCATGCGCCGCTACGGTTCCGACAAGCCGGACCTGCGTAACCCGCTGGAACTGGTGGACGTGGCCGATCAGCTCAAGGAAGTCGATTTCAAGGTGTTCAGCGGCCCGGCCAACGACCCGAAATGCCGGATCGCGGCCCTGCGTGTGCCAGGCGGGGCAAGCATGCCGCGCAAGCAGATCGACGACTACACCAAGTTCGTCGGCATCTACGGTGCCAAGGGGTTGGCGTACATCAAGGTCAACGAGCGCGCGGCGGGTGTTGACGGCCTGCAATCGCCGATCGTGAAAAACATCCCTGAAGCCAACCTGAACGTGATCCTCGATCGCGTGGGCGCGGTTGATGGCGACATCGTGTTCTTCGGCGCTGACAAGGCCAAGATCGTCAGCGAAGCCTTGGGCGCGCTGCGCATCAAGCTGGGTCACGATCTCAAGCTGCTGACCTGCGAATGGGCGCCGATGTGGGTCGTCGACTTCCCGATGTTCGAAGAGAACGACGACGGCAGTTTCTCCGCGCTGCACCACCCGTTCACCGCGCCGAAGTGCTCGCCTGAGGAGTTGGAGGCCAACCCGGCCACCGCTCTGTCACGCGCTTACGACATGGTCTTGAACGGCACCGAGCTGGGTGGCGGTTCGATCCGTATCCATCGCAAGGAAATGCAACAGGCGGTCTTCCGTCTGCTGGGCATCAGTGAAGCGGAACAGGAAGAGAAATTCGGCTTCCTGCTCGATGCTCTGAAGTACGGTGCACCGCCCCACGGTGGCCTGGCCTTTGGCCTGGACCGCCTGGTGATGCTGATGACCGGCGCCCAGTCGATTCGTGAAGTGATCGCGTTCCCGAAAACCCAGAGCGCGGCCGATGTCATGACCCAGGCTCCGGGTGTGGTGGATGCCAAGGCACTGCGCGAGTTGCACATCCGTCTGCGTGAACAGCCAAAGGCTGAGTAAGGCCGACACCTGAAGGCGCATCTTCGGATGCGCCTTTTCATTGGGGTCGATATTTCTGGTTGCCGGCTACTGTGCGAGCGCAGGGCGGGCAATGTTGCAAAGAGAAACCGGAGCGAGTTATGGCAGGTCATTCCAAGTGGGCGAACATCAAGCACCGCAAAGAACGTCAGGATGCCAAGAGGGGCAAGATATTCACCAAGTGGATCCGTGAGCTGACGGTCGCTGCCCGCCAGGGTGGCGGTGATCCGGGTTCCAACCCGCGCTTGCGCCTGGCCCTGGACAAGGCGCTGGGGGCGAACATGAGTCGCGACATCATCGACCGCGCTATCGCCCGCGGCGCGGGTGCGACCGAAGCCGATAATGTGGAAGAGCTGACCTACGAGGGTTACGGCCCCGGTGGCGTAGCGGTGATGGTCGAGTGCATGACCGACAACCGCAACCGCACCGCCGCCGCCGTGCGTCACGCCTTCAGCAAATGCGGGGGTAACCTGGGCACCGACGGTTCGGTGGCGTACCTGTTCGAGCGCAAGGGGCAGATCAGTTTCGCGCCGGGCCTCGATGAAGATGCCCTGACGGAGGCGGCCCTGGAAGCCGACGCCGATGACGTGGTCAGTCATGAGGATGGTTCGTTCGACGTGTTCACCTCGTTCGCCAGCTTTTACGCCGTGCGCAATGCCCTGGAGGCTGCCGGTTTCAAGCCGGCCGACGCGGAAATCGTCATGCAGCCGACCACCAGCGCCGAACTGGACCTGGAGGGTGCCGAGAAGGTGCTCAAGCTGATCGACATGCTCGAAGACCTGGACGATGTGCAGAATGTCTACTCTAACGCGGACATTCCTGAAGCGGTCGCTGAACAGCTTGGCTGATAGCGTTGTTGGTACAGCGATCTTGTTCAGTTATGCGTAGGTGCTTTATGTGGGAGCGAGCCTGCTCGCGATAGCGAGGGTCCAGCTTGCAAAGATGTTGCAGTGATACCCTTATCGCGAGCAGGCTCGCTCCCACAGATTCAAACACTTCATCTCCAAACCGCAGGCGTTATGACTTTAATCCTTGGTATCGACCCCGGTTCGCGCATCACCGGCTACGGCGTGGTTCGTGATACCGGGCGCGGCTGCGTGTACGTCGCGTCAGGCTGTATCCGCACCGGTGCCGGTGAGTTGCACGAGCGTTTGCAGATCGTTTATCGCGGCGTGCGTGAAGTCATCCAGACCTACGGCCCGGTCACCATGGGCATTGAAAAGGTCTTCATGGCGCGTAACGCCGATTCTGCCCTGAAGCTGGGGCAGGCTCGTGGGGCGGCCATTGTGGCCGGTGCCGAGGAAAACCTGGAAATCGCCGAATACACCGCGACCCAGGTCAAGCAGGCAGTCGTTGGAACGGGCGCGGCGAACAAGGAGCAGGTGCAAATGATGGTGATGCATCTGCTGAAACTGGTCAGCAAGCCGCAGATCGACGCCTCCGACGCCCTGGCCATCGCCATTTGCCATGCCCATACCCGTTCCAGCCTGTTGCCGCATGGCCTGGGAGCCGCACGCAGTCGTGGCGGGCGCCTGCGTCTCTGATAGCATCAGCGCAATCTTTCGTGAGCCCGAGCATTTTGCGCCTGTGTCGTCGGCCTCCATGCTCCGGCCGTTACTCGCCAGCCCACGGCTGGCCTACGCCCAAGGATCTGAAACGTGATTGGACGCTTGCGCGGCACCCTGGCTGAAAAACAGCCGCCGCACCTGATTCTGGATGTAAATGGCCTGGGTTATGAGCTGGAAGTGCCCATGACCACCTTGTATCGCTTGCCGTCGGTCGGTGAACCGCTGACGCTGCACACCCATTTGGTCGTGCGCGAGGATGCCCAATTACTCTATGGCTTCGTCGGCAAGCGCGAGCGGGATTTCTTCCGCGAGCTGATTCGTCTCAACGGCGTCGGCCCGAAACTGGCCCTGGCCTTGATGTCGAGCCTGGAAGTCGACGAACTGGTGCGCTGCGTGCAGTCCCAGGACACTTCGGCCTTGACCAAGGTGCCAGGTGTCGGCAAGAAAACCGCCGAGCGCCTGTTGGTTGAGCTCAAGGACCGTTTCAAGGCCTGGGAAGCGGTGCCGGCCATGTTCGCGCTGGTGCCTAACCAGCCGGACGCGCCAGCGCCCGCGGCCAGCGCGGAAAACGATGCGGTCACCGCATTGATCTCCTTGGGCTACAAGCCGCAGGAGGCCAGCAAGGCGATTTCCGCTATCAAGGAAAAAGGCTTGAGCACCGAAGACATGATTCGTCGTGCCCTGAAGGGAATGATTTAAGTGATTGAAGCCGATCGTCTGATCGCCGCCACGGGTGCCCCCCGTGACCGTGAAGAAGTACAAGACCGTGCGATTCGTCCCGTCAGTCTGGCCGATTACATCGGTCAGCCGGCGGTTCGCGAGCAAATGGAACTGTTTATCCAGGCGGCCCGTGGGCGCAGCGAGTCTCTGGACCATACCTTGATCTTCGGCCCACCCGGTTTGGGCAAGACCACCCTGGCCAACATCATCGCCCAGGAGATGGGCGTGTCGATCAAGAGCACGTCCGGGCCGGTCCTCGAGCGTCCGGGTGACCTGGCGGCGCTGCTGACCAATCTTGAGCCCCATGATGTGCTGTTCATCGACGAAATCCACCGGCTGTCGCCGATCGTCGAGGAAGTGCTGTACCCGGCGATGGAAGATTTCCAGCTCGATATCATGATTGGCGAGGGGCCGGCGGCCCGTTCCATCAAGCTCGATCTGCCGCCGTTCACCCTGGTGGGCGCCACGACCCGCGCCGGCATGTTGACCAACCCGCTGCGGGACCGTTTCGGGATCGTCCAGCGCCTGGAGTTCTACAACAACGCCGATCTGGCGACGATCGTCGGCCGCTCGGCCGGCATTCTCGGGTTGCCGCTGGACCCGGATGGCGCTTATGAGATCGCCCGGCGGGCGCGGGGTACACCGCGGATCGCCAACCGGCTGTTGCGTCGGGTCCGGGATTTTGCCGAAGTTCGCGCCAAGGGCCACATCACCAAACCGATTGCCGACCTGGCGTTGAACCTGCTGGATATCGACGAGCGTGGTTTCGACCACCAGGACCGGCGCCTGCTGCTGACCATGATCGAGAAGTTCGACGGCGGTCCGGTGGGCGTGGACAGCCTGGCGGCGGCCATCAGCGAAGAGCGCCATACCATCGAAGATGTGCTGGAACCGTACCTGATCCAGCAGGGCTACATCATGCGCACCCCTCGCGGGCGTGTGGTGACGCGTCACGCCTATCTGCATTTCGGCTTAAACATCCCGACACGAATGGGTGAGATGCCGGTGGTAGACGAATTCCTCGATGCCGTGGACGATTGAACGACCTCTGTGCAGCGACTTTTTTCAGGTTCGTGCTGTCCCAGACGACACCCGGAGCGTCATTGCATTTCGAGAATGAAAAAACAGTTGCCTGGCCGATTGGCAACCTGAGGAGTAAGCACTAGAGTATGCGCGCGCAAAACGGGCTGGAGTCGTTCGCACATCGCTGTCGCGTTTATTACGAGGACACCGATGCCGGCGGCATCGTTTACTACGTCAATTACCTCAAGTTTATGGAACGGGCTCGAACCGAACGGCTGCGGGAACTGGGTTTTGCCCAATCCGCGCTGGTGGGAGAGGACCTGTTATTCGTCGTGCATTCCAGCGAAGCGCGCTACCACGCGCCGGCGCGACTGGACGACGAGCTTCTGGTAAGTGCCGATGTCATCGAATTGAACCGTGTCAGCCTGCGCTTCAAGCAGCAGGTCAGGCGGGCTACGGATAATGCGCTGCTCTGTGAAGGGCAGTTTCTGGTGGCCTGTGTGCGCACCCATAGTTTGAAACCCCGGGCCATTCCCGAAGCTCTACGTGCGGCCTTTGCCGGCGTGAGCGGCGCCGGTACATACTCAGAGCAGGAGATAAAGCGTGGAAGCTAACGTCGTCGACCATTCCTCCATGTGGAGCCTGGTCAGCAATGCCAGCGTTGTGGTGCAGTTGGTAATGCTGATCCTGGTAGCCGCATCGGTGACCTCATGGATCATGATCTTTCAGCGCAGCAATATGCTGCGCGCCGGTCGTCGAGCCCTGGAGAGCTTCGAGGAGCGCTTCTGGTCCGGTATCGACCTGTCCAAACTCTACCGCCAGGCCGGCAGCAACCCGGACCCGGACTCGGGGGTCGAGCAGATCTTCCGTGCCGGCTTCAAGGAGTTCTCCCGTCTGCGCCAGCAACCAGGCGTGGACCCAGAGGCGGTGATGGAAGGCGTGGCCCGTGCCATGCGCGTCGCCATCTCCCGCGAGGAAGAAAAACTCGAGCAGGGCCTGCCATTCCTGGCCACCGTTGGTTCGGTCAGCCCGTACATCGGCCTGTTCGGTACCGTGTGGGGGATCATGAACTCCTTCCGTGGCCTGGCCACTGCCCAGCAAGCGACCCTGGCCACCGTGGCCCCGGGTATCGCCGAGGCACTGATTGCCACCGCCATCGGTCTGTTCGCGGCCATCCCGGCTGTTATCGCCTACAACCGCTTTGCTGCCCGCAGCGAAACGCTGACCAGCCGTTACTACACCTTCGCCGATGAATTCCAGGCGATCCTGCACCGCAAAGTGCACACCAGCGAAGAATAAGCAGGTATTTCCCAATGGCTTTAATCGCTCGAGCCCGAAAAAAGCGCAAGCCGGTTGCCGAGATGAACGTGGTGCCCTACATCGACGTGATGTTGGTGCTGCTGGTCATCTTCATGGTGACCGCGCCGATGCTCAATCAGGGCGTGAAGGTTGATCTGCCCAAGGTTTCCAGTGAAGCCTTGCCGCAGGACAACGACACCCAGGTCCTGACCATTTCGATCAAGGCTGACAAGACCTACTACTGGAACCTTGGCAGCGAAGTCGACACCGAGAAGCAGCAGGACCGGGCCATGACCTTGCCGCAGATGACCGATGCGGTGACCAAGATCATCAACGCCGGCAACAGCAACGGCAAACGCACCCAGGTCTTCATTCGCGGCGACAAGACCGTCGACTACGGTGCGGTGATGGGCGCCATGGGCGGCCTGCAGAAAGCCGGGGTCGGTAATGTTGGCTTAATCACTGAGGCGCCCTGATGCAGCAACAGCGAGAGCCGTCCGCCTCGGAAAGCTACTTCTGGCCTAGTGTCTGGGCAATTGGCCTGCATGTGCTGGTGTTTGGCATGCTGTTCGTCAGTTTTGCCATGACTCCGGAGCTGCCGCCGGCCAAGCCGATCGTGCAGGCGACCCTGTATCAGCTCAAGTCCAAGAGCCAGGCCACCACGCAGACCAACCAGAAGCTTGCCGGTGAGGCGAAGAAATCCGCCGCGCGCCAGACCGAAGTCGAGCAGATGGAGCAAAAGAAGGTCGAGCAGGAAGAGATAAAAGCTGCGGAACAAAAGAAAGAGCAAGCGGCTCAAAAGGCCGAAGAAGCCAGGAAGGCTGACGAAGCCAAGAAGGCCGACGAGGCGAAGAAAACCGCCGAGGCCAAAAAGGCCGAAGAAAAGAAACTGGCTGATATAGCCAAGAAAAAATCCGAAGAAGAAGCCAAGAAAGCCGCTGAAGAAGAGGCCAAGAAAGCGGCCGCTGAAGAAGCGAAGAAAAAGATTGTCGAGGACGCGAAGAAAAAAGCGGCCGAAGACGCCAAGAAGAAAGCTGAAGCTGACGAGGCGAAAAAGAAAATCGCCGAAGACGCGAAGAAGAAAGCCGCCGCCGACGCCGCCAAGAAAAAGGCTCAGGACGCAGCGCGTAAATCCGCCGAAGAGAAAAAGGCCCAGGCCTTGGCAGATTTGCTTTCCGACACGCCGCAGCGCCAGCAGGCATTGGCTGATGAGCAGGGCGATGAAGTCGCCGGCAGTTTCGATGATTTGATTCGCGCCCGAGCGGCAGAAGGCTGGGCTCGTCCACCTTCGGCACGCAAAGGCATGACTGTAGTATTGCAAATCGGCATGTTGCCCGACGGTACGGTTACCTCGGTCAGCGTGGCCAAGTCCAGCGGTGATGGCCCGTTCGACGCTTCGGCGGTCGCAGCGGTCAAGAACATTGGGCGATTGACGGAAATGCAAGGAATGAAACCGAGCGATTTTGCTCCCTATCGTTCATTCAAGATGACATTCACACCTGAGGATCTAGCCTTGTGAGAAACCTTCTTCGATCAATGCTGGTCGTTATCTGCTGCCTGGCAGGGATAGCGGTAGCAGAGGAAAAGAACATTCTGGTCACCAGCGGCAGCGATCGGGCGACCCCGATCGCCGTCGTACCGTTCGGCTGGCAGGGCGGTAGCGTCCTGCCGGACGACATGTCGGAAATCATCGGTAATGACCTGCGCAACTCGGGTTATTACGCGCCGATTCCGAAGCAGAACATGATCAGCCTGCCGACCCAGGCCAGCGAAGTCATCTATCGCGACTGGAAAGCTCTGGGCGCCCAGTACCTCATGGTCGGCAACATTGTGCCGGCCGGTGGTCGCCTGCAGGTGCAGTACACCCTGTTCAACGTCGCCACCGAGCAGCAAGTGCTGACCGGTAGTGTGTCGGGCAGCGTCGATCAACTGCGTGACATGGCGCACTACATCTCCGACCAATCGTTCGAGAAACTCACCGGCATCAAGGGTGCGTTCTCTACCCGCATGCTCTATGTGACGGCCGAACGCTTCTCTGAGAAAAACACCCGCTATACCTTGCAGCGTTCAGACTATGACGGTGCTCGTGCAGTGACCCTGCTGCAATCGCGCGAGCCGATCCTGTCGCCGCGTTTCGCCCCCGATGGCAAGCGCATCGCCTATGTTTCGTTCGAACAGAAGCGCCCGCGTATTTTCATGCAACACATTGACACCGGTCGCCGTGAGCAAATCACCAACTTCGAAGGCCTGAACGGTGCGCCAGCCTGGTCGCCGGACGGTACGCGCCTGGCATTCGTGCTGTCCAAGGACGGTAACCCGGACATCTATGTGATGAACCTGGCTTCGCGGGCGATTTCTCGCGTGACCAACGGTCCCGGCATCAACACCGAACCGTTCTGGGGCAAGGATGGCTCGACCATCTACTTCACCTCCGACCGTGGCGGCAAGCCGCAGATCTACAAGACCAGCGCCAGTGGTGGCGGTGCCGAACGCGTAACCTTCGTCGGTAACTACAACGCCAACCCTAAACTGTCGGCGGACGAAAAGACCCTGGTGATGATCCATCGCCAGGATGGCTTTACCAATTTCAAGGTGGCGGCTCAGGATTTGCAGCGAGGTAGTGTAAAGATCCTCACTGATAGCACTCTGGACGAGTCACCTACTGTTGCGCCCAACGGCACCATGGTAATCTACGCCACCCGCCAGCAGGGCCGGGGAGTCTTGATGCTCGTGTCCATTAATGGACGCGTGAGGCTCCCGCTTCCTACCGCACAAGGCGAAGTCAGAGAACCGTCCTGGTCCCCTTACCTGAACTGACGCGGCGCAATACGTTTTACTTAACACACTGGGGTTCATTAGGAGTTTCACGATGGAAATGCTGAAGTTTGGTAAATTTGCTGCGCTGGCTCTGGCCATGGCTGTAGCTGTAGGTTGCTCGTCCAAAGGCGGTGACAACGCCGGTGAAGGCGCTGTTGATCCAAACGCTGGTTACGGCGCTAACACTGGTGCAGTTGACGGCTCCCTGAGCGAAGAAGCTGCTCTGCGCGCAATCACCACCTTCTACTTCGAATACGACAGCTCGGACCTGAAGCCAGAAGCCATGCGCGCTCTGGACGTTCACGCCAAAGACCTGAAGTCGAACGGTGCTCGCATCGTTCTGGAAGGCAACACCGACGAACGTGGTACTCGTGAGTACAACATGGCACTGGGCGAGCGTCGTGCGAAAGCCGTTCAACGCTACCTGGTACTGCAAGGTGTTTCCCCAGCTCAGCTGGAACTGGTTTCCTACGGCGAAGAGCGTCCAGTTGCTACCGGCAACGACGAGCAGTCCTGGGCTCAAAACCGTCGCGTCGAACTGCGTAAGTAATTCGTCATGCGAACGTGCCGCCGTGCTGTAACTGTTCTGGCTCTCAGCCTCGCGCCGCTTGCGGTGTGGGCTGCGGTTCCCGTGGTCGATAATGATTCCGGCTATAACAATAGCGCAAGCAATTATCCGCCTGCAGGTTACGGTACGAGCGGCGCCTATGCCGGGGGAGGGGTTTCGGCCCCTGTCTCGGCACAGGGCCAGCTGTTCAACCAACTGCAGCAAATGCAAGACCAGATTTCACGCCAGCAAGGCGCGATTGAAGTTCTGCAAAATGAAATTTCGCGCATGAAGCAGGAAAACCTGGAGCGATACCAGGATCTTGATCGGCGCATAGGAACCGGCGTTGCACCTGCCGCGACTCCTGAGAATTCTCCAGCCGGTGGCGACTTGAACGCCCCTGGCGCAGCCGCAGGCGCGGGAGCAACTGCTCCGGCACCTGCAGCCGGCGGTGAGCCGGCTGATCCGGCGAAGGAAAAGCTCTATTACGATGCGGCCTTCGATCTGATCAAAGCCAAGGATTTTGACAAGGCCAGCCTGGCCTTTGCCGCTTTCCTTCGCAAATACCCTAACAGCCAGTATGCGGGCAACGCCCAATATTGGCTGGGTGAAGTGAACCTGGCCAAGGGCGACCTGCAAGGTGCCGGTCAGGCCTTCGCCAAGGTCTCGCAGCTCTATCCCAAGCACGCCAAGGTGCCGGACTCGCTCTACAAGCTCGCTGACGTGGAGCGTCGCCTGGGCCACACCGACAAGGTCAAGGGCATTCTGGAGCAGGTGGTGGCCCAATACCCGGGTACCTCCGCCGCCCAATTGGCTCAGCGTGACTTGCAGCGTATGTGAGGCTGTTTGATCCGTTTCGAAGAAACCCGCGCTTGTCGCGGGTTTTTTCGTTAGAATTCACGCCCTTTTTATGAAACACGCTTCTTGGGATCTGCGCGTTGGCGGGGTTGCTGGAAGTGCCTGACGGAGGCGGACAGCCTGTTTAGCTGTTACGCCCGTGGCGACTATGCAAGACACATTGAGAATTACCGAAGTTTTTTACTCGTTGCAGGGTGAAACGCGAACGGCCGGGCTGCCCACAGTATTTGTGCGCCTCACCGGTTGCCCGTTGCGTTGCCAATACTGCGACAGTGCCTACGCCTTCAGTGGCGGCACCCTGCGCAGCCTCGACGACATCCTTGAGCAGGTGGCCGGTTTTCGCCCGCGCTACGTCTGCGTTACGGGCGGCGAACCACTGGCGCAACCCAACGCGATCCCCTTGCTCAAGCGGTTGTGCGATGCCGGTTACGAGGTATCGCTGGAAACCAGCGGCGCCTTGGACATCGCACCCGTTGATCCGCGAGTCAGCCGCGTCGTCGATCTGAAGACCCCAGGGTCCAAGGAAGCCCATCGCAATCGCTATGAGAACATCGAACTGTTGACGCCCAACGATCAGGTCAAGTTCGTTATCTGCTCGCGGGAAGATTATGACTGGGCCGTGTCCAAGCTGATTCAATACGGGCTCGACCAGCGGGCTGGCGAAGTGTTGTTTTCGCCAAGTCATCATGACTTGAACGCCCGGGAGCTGGCGGACTGGGTGGTGGCGGACAATTTGCCGGTGCGCCTGCAATTGCAGCTGCATAAATATCTTTGGAACGACGAGCCGGGGCGCTGATATGACTGAACACTCGAACATTGCAGAAAAACGTGCCGTCATCCTGTTGTCCGGCGGCCTCGATTCCGCGACGGTCGTGGCCATGGCGCGTGCCGAGGGCTACCGCTGCTACACCATGAGTTTCGATTACGGCCAGCGCCACCGCGCCGAACTGCACGCCGCCGAGCGGGTGGCCCGGGACCTGGGTGTCGTCGAACACAAGGTGATCGGCCTGAACCTCAATGGCATCGGCGGCTCGGCCTTGACCGACAGCTCCATCGACGTGCCTGAAACTCCCAGCGAAGGCATCCCGGTGACCTACGTGCCGGCACGCAACACGGTGTTCCTGTCCCTGGCCCTGGGCTGGGCGGAGGTGCTGGGTGCCCGTGATATCTTCATCGGCGTCAACGCCGTGGATTATTCCGGCTACCCGGACTGCCGTCCGGAGTTCGTCGAAGCGTTCGAGCGTATGGCCAACCTGGCGACCAAGGCCGGTGTAGAAGGGCAGGGCTTCCGTATTCAGGCACCACTGCAGAATCTCAGCAAGGCCGACATCGTTCGGGCGGGGGTGAAGCTTGGCGTGGACTACGGGCTCACCGTTTCCTGCTATCAGGCTGACGATCAGGGGCGTGCCTGCGGCAAATGCGACAGCTGTCGCCTGCGTGCCGAAGGCTTCGCGGCGGCGGGTGTGAGCGATCCAACCCCTTATTTTTGATTTATTTCAAATTAGGTGTTGAATAGTCCTTAGAAATCAGTATTATACGCGCCACCACACAGCGGGTCGTTAGCTCAGTTGGTAGAGCAGTTGGCTTTTAACCAATTGGTCGTAGGTTCGAATCCCACACGACCCACCATTTTTAGCAGTTTTAAAAGTCTGGAAGGCCCACGAAAGTGAGGATTTCCGGATTTTTTTTTGCCTGTAGAAAACTCGCCGCTTGAAAACCGGAACCACCCGACGATTCGAGTGGTTCCCTGGGTTGTTAAAGCAAGCCGTCCTCGGCGCATACCTTCACGATCTGTTCGCGAAACCAGATGTTGGCGTTGTCCTGGCCGGGTTTCTCGCTCCACATCATATCCAGCGTAAAGTTCGGTAAGCCCACTGGTGGCCTGCGATGGCTGTATTTGCCTTCATCGCAGGTCAACGCCTGGATACGCCGAGGCAACGTCAGGATGAAGTCGGTTCCCGGAATCATATTCAGTGCTGCCACGTAGCTGTTGGCCCGAGCGACAATCTGTCGGTTGTAGCCTTGCCGGGCGAGCCAGCCGTCCACCATGTTGGTGTCGGAGGTCCAAGGCGTCGGAAAAACATGCTGGCAGGCGACGAACGCCTCCAGATCAAATTCCTCCCTGGGCAGTGAAAAGTCTTTATCGACCACGCAGACCAGTTCATCTTCCAGTAATACTTGCGAGCGCAACCCCTTCGCGCCGCGATGAAAGTTGGGGCCAAAACAAACAACCAGGTCGAATCGACCCTCCATCAATTCGTCAACCGGAATGTCTTTGTGAAATTTCGTGATGTTAATGATGACGGGGAAACGGCTGCCAATGAATCGTTTCACTAGCTGGGGAAGTATAAGAAGTTCGAAATACTCCGGGGCGCAAATATTGAATGTTATTTCTTTCTGCGTGGGGTCGAATGTTTGAATGCCGGAGTGGCATATATTTATGGTCTTGAGGATGTTGAGTACATGGCTGTACATGGCCGTGGCTTTGTTCGTGGGCCGCATGCCACTACGGGTATTGATGAATAACTCATCTTCGAAACTTGTGCGCAGCTTCTTCAGGCAGTAGCTCACGGTTGACTGGCTCACACAAAGGGTCTCGGACACCTCGGTGACGCTGCTTTGCTCGTACACCGCGACAAACACCATCAGGTCCTGCATGTCCAGCTTTCTAAGCAAATTACTATTGAGCATAAGATCCTTCTCGGCGCAATCCATCAGCTAGCGTCCCTTGTTTTTATGACAAAGGGGTTTATTTATATATTAGCGGAAGGCATTTATTTTTTAAATGGCTTGTGGGAATTTTCTTAAATATGCTCGCCTCGCTTTTTATAGAAATCCTGCACAAGGACGGAGGAGGACGATATGCAAATTCGCGTCGCAGAAACTAAGACACCGTTATGGGTGCAAGCCACTGAAGTAGTGAAAGAGAAATTTCGCCGTTCTTATTCGGCGTCGGTTGAACCGAATCCACAATACTTTGCGGTCACCCAGGATCCGTCAGACCGTATTCTTGCCTGTGCCGGTATTACATTCGCGGACCACCGCACACTGTTTTCCGAGCAATACCTGGCGCAACCGATAGAAGTGATTTTGTCCCAGCGCCTGGAGAAAACCATCGACCGCTCAAACATTGTCGAGATCGGCAACCTGATCTCCCATCACCTGACGGCCGGCATGATTCTGGTCAACATGATTCCCCTGTTGTCCTGGTGCATGGGTGGGCATTACTTGTTGTGTACGGTGACACCCCGCGTTCGGCAAATGATGGAAAGTTGCCAAATCGATTTCGAGCCGCTGCTGACAGCAGACCCTGCGCGCCTGGGCGAGGAGGGTGGCAAGAACTGGGGGACTTATTACTCCAAATTGCCGGTCACCGGGTTCATCCGGGTAGACCCGCAGCGCTCGCGTTTCGCGGCCATGACGCTCAATACCTCGTTCACCCAACTGCCTGGCGATTCACTGGCGAGGGCGCAGCCATGAGCGGCGGATTTATCCATCACTTGCAAAGCGCGTTGCAAGACAATCGCCAGGCTGTCTGCGCGGTGGACTGGTCGGCGTCGGGCGGCGAGCCGGTGGCATTGACCTATGGCGAGCTGGAACATCGTGCCCTCAATCTGGCCGCTGAACTGCAACGGCGTTTTCCCAGCCCCGCCCATGGCGATCATGTGGTTTTGGGAATTGCCACGCGTAACAGCAGCGACTGGCTGGTGGCCGATCTTGCTTGCCTGTTTGCCGGGATTACCGCGTTACCGTTGCCATTGGCTTTCAGCCAGGCTCAGGCGGAGCATCTGGCCGAGCGTTGCGACGGGTTTGTAGTGGATGCCGCCGGGCAGCGGACACTGGCGCAGCGATGGAAGTTGAATTTCCCTGAAAGCCGTTTGCGCCACATCAGCGAGCCGGTCATCGAACAGCCTTTGTTGCATACGCCCGACGGTGATGAAGACTGGATCTGCAAAATCATTCACACCTCGGGCACGACCAGTCGGCCGAAGGGCGTGCAGTTGAGTACCCAGGCGGTCGGCGCCGTGCTGGCATCGCTGCGTCAACGTATGCCCGCCGATGCTCATCGCCGTTACCTGTCGCTGGTGCCCTTGAGTTTGCTGCTCGAACAGGTGACTGCCGCCTATCTACCGTTGCTGGCGGGCGGAACCGTGCATTTCTTGCCACCGAACGAAGCATTGCTCGGCGAGCCTGGGGCTTCGCCACAGCGTCTGGTCGAGTGGATCCTGCAGGTCCAGCCAACGGCCCTGACAGTGCCGCCGGTGATGGTCAACCGCTTCCTGGAACAAATGGACGAGGGCGGCGAGCAGGGCGAGAGACTGGCGCGCTATCTGCAATCGGGTGCGCATATTACCTGTGGCGGTGCGGCGGTCAGCATCGATGTACTGCGCGGACTGGAAGAACGGGGCATTGCTGTGTACCAAGGCTACGGCCTGTCCGAGAACGCCTCGGTGGTCAGCATGAACACCTTCGAACAGCAGCGCCTGGGCAGCGTGGGCAAACCCTTGCCCCATGTCCAGGTGCGTATCGGCGCCGACCAGACCATTGAGGTCAAGAGCAGCTCACTGTTCAGTGGCTATTCCGGCACGGACCCCAGTGCCTGCTCCATGTCTGCCGATGGCTGGATGGACACTGGAGACCTGGGCATGCTGGACGACGATGGCTACCTCTATGTGCACGGGCGTAAGAAGAACGTGATCTGCCTGCCCAACGGGCGCAACGTCAGCCCTGAACAGGTTGAGCTGGAGTATCGCAAATACCCCGGCGTCAACGATGCCGCAGTGTTTTTCGATGAGCACCATGGCCTGGTGGCGTTGCTGTGTGTCGAGTCGGCCCCCGCGCGCGATGAGCTGGTGGCCTGGTCCGCCCGGCGTTTTTCCGACATCGAAAGACCCAGCCGACTCTGGTTGTTGACCCAAGACGACCCGTTGATCGAGCAGCTTTACACCGTTACCGGCCGGCCAAAACGCGCCGACATCGCCACTGTTTTTTCCACTCTGCAAGGGATTGCATCCAATGACCACGCCTGCTTTTCACTTTGAAACCGCGGACATCTCCATCGTCGAGTCGCACCACTTCGCCAGCCTGGGCAAGAGCGAGCTGTATGAGCTGCTGGGCCATTACGGGGTCGTGCTGTTTCGTAACTGTATCCACAGCGCCGAAGATTTCAGCGCCTACGTCAAACAAAACAGTTCGCGGCTGAGCCTGGATCCGGCCCGCGTCATGGTGGGCGGCGCGGCACAGTTGGTGGACGCGGGACATCAGGCGGTTGGCCTGCACTGCGAAAACGGTAACTCGCCGTTCTGGCCGGACATGACTTGGTTCTATTGTCAGGAAGCACCACGCAAGGGGTCGCAAACGACGTTGTGTGACGGTGAGAAGGTGTTGGCGAAACTGTCTCCAGCCTGCCGCAGTTTTTTTGAAGAAAACCCTATCCGCTACAGCCGTACCGTTGCGGGGGAAAAGTGGCGTCGTTTGGTTTGCCACTATTCGCCAGCGTTGTCGGACCCGGCGGCCGTCGAAATCGAGGACCTGTGGCAAATCATCGGGGAGGACCCGCAGACGGTTATTTCCTTCAACCCGGCCGATGACTCCATTCACTACGCCTTCAGCACCCCGGCGATCCTCACGTCCGCGTTCAGCCAGCGTCCGGCCTTCGCCAACAGCATCCTGGGACCTTCCTTCAACTACGAAGCTCCGGTGATCGACACCGTGGGGGGGCAGCCGATTCCTGCCGGGTTTCTGCGGGAAATTGCCGAAGTGTCCGCCCAGTACACCTGCCCGGTTGGCTGGCGCGATCACGACGTGGTGATGATCGACAACCGTCGGGTCATGCACGGTCGTGAAACCATCGTCGACGAACGTCGACGCATCTTCAACGCCTTGAGCTATCGCTGAGACTCATCATGACGAACAACAACAAATACATTGTCAGTGGACAGTACGAGAGTTATCTCGATGGCGATGGCCGGCAGATTATCGACCTGAGCGGCGGGTTCGGTTTCCAGGTGCCGCCGGTGATCGAGGCGGTCAGTCGCCAAGCGGACATCATGGGGTTATCCAACCGGGTGCTGATGTCCCAACCGCTTATTGCCTTGTGCCGACGCCTGGCCGAGCTGCTGCCTGCGCCGCTCGTCAACTCTTATGTGTGCAGCTCCGGGGATGAGGCGTTCGAGGGCGCATTGAAGTTGTGCAAGGGCCTCAAGCCCAAGGGCAACACCATCGTGTTCATCCAGGGGGGGGATTATGGCGCGCTGACCTACGGACGTTGCCTCAGCGCCGCGCAAGATGATCTGGCCGTGCAGAGTTTTCTAGGGTTCAAGCGAGTGGCGATTCGGCATCTGGCTGACCTGGACACGGTGGACTGGAGCGATTGTTTCGCGGTGTGCCACAGCAACACCCGCGTGGATGCCAGCGGCCGATTGCAACTGCTCGATGCTGCACTGCTCGAGCAATTGCATGCCCGCGCAGCACAGGCTGGCGCGCCGGTCATCGCGGTCGACACCCACAGTTGCCTCGGTAGCCTGGGGACGCTGTTCGGTTTCCAGCGTTATCGTCCTGTCCCGGACATTGTCGTGCTTGGGGGCCCCCTGGGGGGCAGCGCGATTCCCATCGGCACCTATACCTGCAGCGAGCGCATGGCCTGGCAGGTCTATGGGCGCAGCAGTCCGGCCAAACACGGCAGCACCACCGCTGGTAATCCGATGGCGTGTGTAGCGGCCCTGGCCGCCCTGGATTATGTGCAGGCCCACGACTCGCCTCTGCATTGTCTGGAGAACGGTCAGCGGCTGGTGCAAACCCTGGCGCCATTCGGTGCAGTGGCCGTGGGGGGCTGGGTCAGCCTGCCGCTGGCCGATGATCTGCAGCCGTCCCTGCTGTGCGAAGCGCTTTACCAGCAAGGCGTTTATATCAGCCCACCCCGGGGCCGCGAATTGATCTTGCGCTGCCCGATCACTGCACGCCCCGAACAGATTCAACGTGCCGCCCACCTCATCAAGGAGACGCTAAGCCATGTCCTTACTCAGGCCGCATGAACAACTGCTGGATGATTGCCAGCGGCACTGGAGCGCATCGGCGGCCAAGCTGTATCGCCTGGGCAAGACCAGCGTAGAACAGCAGACCGATGGCATCCATGTCACCGATCACACCGGCAAGCGCTTCATTGACTGCGCGTGCAGCTACGGGGTGTTTATCGTCGGGCATCGCAACCC
The DNA here is from genome assembly GCF_003033885.1 of Pseudomonas rhizophila. Classification (NCBI taxonomy): domain Bacteria; kingdom Pseudomonadati; phylum Pseudomonadota; class Gammaproteobacteria; order Pseudomonadales; family Pseudomonadaceae; genus Pseudomonas; species Pseudomonas rhizophila. The sequence goes on from NZ_CP024081.1 coordinate 2,219,401, forward strand.
GACAGTGCGGGAGCAGGTGCAGGCGCAATTGAATCAGTTGGCCTGGGTCCCGGAAGGCCGGCGCCATCCGCTTCAAGACAAGCTGTCCGAGCGGCTTTGCCAACTGGTGCCGGGAGAATGGGGCGACGTGCAATTCATGGTCTCGGGTGCCGAGGCCGTCGAGCAGAGCCTGCGTTATGTGCTGCGGATCCAGCCTCAGCGGCGCAGGATCGTCGTGATGAGCGGCTCTTATCATGGCAAGACTTTGGCGGCGATGAGCATTCTGGGCCAGCAACAGCACCACAGCAGTTATGGCATCGCTTGCCCCGAAGTGACCTGTGTCCCCTACGGCGATTTCGCCGCCCTGCAAAAGGCCGTGGGCGAGGGTGTCTGTGCGGTGTACGTCGAGCCGATTCTGGGCGGCGCTCATCTGCAGGTGCCCCCGGTGGGCTACATGGCCAACCTTCGCGCCTTGTGCGACGCCACGGGCACGCTGCTGGTGGCAGATGAAATCCAGACCGGTTTCGGCCGATGCGGCAAATGGTTCGCCGTGCAATATGACGACGTGGTGCCTGACATCATGATCCTCTCCAAGGGCCTGACCGGCGGCTACACCTCGTTCGCTTGCGCCATGTACAGCCGGCGCCTGGCCACCCAGTATCCACTCAGCGAAATCGAGCCCGACACGCGAACCAATGGCGGGCATCCGCTAGCGTGTGCCTCGGCGCTCGCGGCCATCGACTACATCGAGCAACACAACCTGGTGGAGCTGTCGCGGGTCAACGGTGGGTTGCTGCGCCACGGTCTGCAACGGCTGGCCTTGCGTTATCCGCACATCATCGAGGATGTGCCGGGCGTCGGCCTGATGACGGGCCTGCGCCTGCGTGGTTCGGTCTATGAGGCGCTGATGAGCATGGAGCTGGGCAAGCGTGGCGTCCACGCCGGGCATTCCATGAATGAAAAGGCCGAACGCCCGGTGTTGCGTTTTTATCCGCCGCTGAATATCACGCCCGAAGCCTTGCAGCATGTCCTGGCGATGATCGAAGAGTCCCTGCAAGCCATCGATCGGCGCCCGGCGCTGGCGGTGAAAGCGTTTTCCCTGGTGGTGCGCAACATGTATCTGTTGCCCAACAAGTGGCTGCGCAGCAAGGAGGCGTCATGAGCCTGTTCAACCCCGATACGCTGACCCTGCGGGAAATGGCCGGTCTGCTGCGCCGTGGCGTGCTGACCAGCGTCACGTTGCTGGAGTTTTACCTGCAACGCATCGCTGAGCGTAACCGGCACATCAACGCACTGATCCAGCTGGCGCCAGTCGAGGAACTGCGGCGCCAGGCTCGCGAGGCTGACGAGATGGCGCGCGTTGGCCAGATCAGTGGCCCGCTGCATGGCATTCCCATCACCATCAAGGATGTCCTGCATGTGCGTGGTTTCAAGATGTCCCGAGGGCTGGGGGAGCTGTTGGGCGAACCCAGCGAGCAGGACGCAACGGCCGTTGCCCGGCTTCGACAGGCCGGGGCGATCATTCTGGGCATCAGCAATGTGCCTGAGCTGTGCATGGCCTTCGAAACCGAAAACCTGGTCTACGGCCGGACCCTGAACCCCCACGACTTGCAACGCTCCGCCGGCGGCAGCAGCGGCGGTGAGGCAGCGGCGATCGCTGCCGGGTGTTCCCCGGCCGGGCTGGCGTCCGATGCATGTGGCAGTGTGCGGATACCGGCGCACTTCAATGGCATCTGCGGCTTGAAACTGACCCAGGGGCGGGTGCCGCTGACCGGCCAGTTTCCCAATGACCGTTCCGGGCTGTTCCACATGACCTCGGCCTTTGGCGTGATGGGCCGCTATGTCGATGACCTGGCGCTGCTCGGCCAATTGATCAGCGGTGCCGATGGGCAAGATCCGGACACCGTCGATGTACCGTTCACCGCCAGCGAGCCGCTGGCCAACCTGCGGGTGGCGCTGTTCTCGGCGTCGAGCCGCCCGCCGGTCAGCGCGGCGGTGAGCCAGGTATTGCAGCACGTCGAACGATGCCTGGGTCCGGTGGTGGCCGAGGTGAGCACGGTCGCGCCGCCGATGCTCGATGAGGCCTGTGATGTGCTGTGGCGGGTGTTCATCACCGGCGCTGACGCCGGTCGCGGTTGGCGGCAATTGTTCGAGTCCATGAACAAGCGACGTTTTACCCCGGCCATCGCTCAATTGCTGGACATGAGCGAGGCGGTGGAGTTGACCGTGGATGAGGTCAAACGCGACTGGATCATGATCGATACGTTTCGCTATGAGTTGGCGAAATTCTTCAAGCAGCATGACCTGTTCATCTGCCCGGTATTTCCGGACGTCGCGTTCCGTCACGGGGAGTCCCTGGAGGATCGCGACCGGTATGCCTTCGTGTTCCCGTTCAGCCTCAGCGGTTCCCCGGCAGTAGTGATCCGCGCCGGAACGGACCCGACTACCGGGATGCCCATCGGCATCCAGATTGTCGGGCCTCATTGGCAGGAAGAACGGTTGTTGGCAGTGGCTGCTTTCCTGGAGCGTGAGCTGGAGCGCTGGAGTCCGGTTACGCCCCGTCCGGCATCGACGTACTGACCGCCCTCAAGCCGTGACGGTTCTGGTGTTTCGGCTGCTGAGCACCAGTGCCAGCATGCCGATACCCACCAGGGCAGCACCGAGGATCTCGATCATCAGCGGTTGCTGCCTGAGCCAGAACCAGTGCAGTACGGTCACGAACAGGGTGCTGAGGTAGACATAGGAAACCACCGTGGACGGCGCGATTACCCCAATTGCCCGGTGCAACAGCCAGAAAGTGGCGAGGGTGCCGAACACGGCCAGGTACATCAGCCAGCCGATGTCCAGCGTCGACAACTGCAGAGCGCTGCGCCAGCCGCCGCTGAACAGGCAAAACACCAGCAGAAACAGCGCCCCGAACAGCATGTTCCAGAACGTCATCGTCACCGGGTCGCGGCCTTTCAGCGCGCGGACCTTGAACCGTTGGCTGAGGGGGGAATACAGCGCCATCGCCAGGCAACCGGCGCCGAAAACCAGCACGGGATAGAGCGCCGGCAATTGTCCCGGGGCCGAGCCCTTGAGGGTCAGCAACACTGCGCCGATCGCTGCGGTCGACATCGGCAGCAGGCGGGTCTTGAGGCTTGGGTTGGGCAGCAGAAATACCTCGAACAACAAGGTCATCAACGGCACCAGCGTGTACAGCGTCGCGGTATTGACCGCCGAGGTGTAGCGCAACGCTTCGAACAACGAACCGAAGTACGTTGCCAGCAACAGGCCAAGTACGGCATGGGCCAGCAGGCCTTTGCCGGAGACCGGCGAGGTGTTTTTCAGCAGTAAGAGCGGCAGGAACATCAGGGCGGAAAACAGCAGTCGCAAGCCGGTGAGCAGGATCGGATCGATTGACTGACTGACCTGCGCCGCGGCAAAGAACGACGCTGCGATCAGGATTGCCCAGATGAGCATGCCCCAGTGAGCGGCTGCGAAACCGACGTTTTTCATCAAGGTTCTATTCCTGCTTTCAAATACCGGAACGTCATGAGGGACAAATCGGCCGGCTGTCATGGTGAGTGTGAAAAACAGGGCCGCAGTCAACTGCAGCCCTTTGACGCCACTAGCTGATATGTCGCGCGTAGTGTTTGGGATTGAAGCGCAGGACCATCACGATCATCAGCGCCATGACCGCGGTGAGCGACCACCAGGCCCATTCGAAGCTGCCCAACTGATCGCGGATCATCCCGGCAATCAACGGCGAGAGCCCGGCGATCAGGTAACCGATACCTTGCACGAAGGCCGTCAGACCACCGGCCCGACGTGGGTTGTCCAAGTGATCGAGGGATACGATCAGGCTCATCGGGAACAGACCGCCAATGCCCAGCCCCAGCAGGCAAGGCCACAACAGGCTGAAGCGGTCCGGGCTGAGGATCAGGCCGCAGAACCCCGCGATGATCAGGGCCAGCAAAACCGCCAGGACCAGGCGCTTATCCTGGCTGCGGTTGGCAATCGCCGGGGTGACGAGGCCGGACAATACTTCCATCGCGGTGAGGAACCCCAGCAGCAGACCGGCGTGCTGTTCGCTCCAGCCTTTCTCCACGTAATACGGCGCCAGCCACGCCAGCACGCAGGTGTAGGAGGCGGTACCGAGGCCGAAGAAGATCGCCAGCAGCCAGGCCCGCGAATTGCTGAAAAACGATTCCTGGCGCTGCGCCGGGGCAGCGGGCAAAGGCGTGACGGCCGCGCGCTGGGCATACCAGCAGCCCAGGGCGATCAGCGCCAGCAGTGCCCAGATCGCCAGGCCGATACGCCAGCTGCCGGTCTGCGCCAGGACGAACGGTGAAAACGACGCCGCAATCGCCGCGCCGCCCATGATGGACGTGACGTACAGGCCCATGAACAACGAGACATTGTCGGCGAAGCGCGATTTGATCAGTGCCGGCATCACGGCTTGGATCAGGGCGATACCGATCCCCGCCAGCACCGCGCTGATAATCAGCTCGACGGCGCTGTCCAGGTACAGGCGCGATGCCGTGGCGATGCCGATGATCAGCAGCGACAGCACGATGGTGCGGTGCTCACCGATGCGCAGGGCAATGCGCATGCCCAAGAACATCGCCAGACCCATGGCCATGACCGGCAACATGGTCAGTAACGAAGCGGTGCTGAAACTCAGCGGCACCTCGCCGCGAATGGCTGATAACAATGGCCCGACAGCCGCCATAGAGGGGCGCAGGTTCAGTGCCACCAACACCACGCTGACCATCAGCCAGACGGCGTGGGTGCTTGAAGTTCGAACGTTTTCCATAACAGAGCCTTGCTGGATAAAGCTCCATTTAGGCTGGGATGTGAGGGGTGGGGCAAACTGAAATCTGGTGGGGGGTATTTAAAAATCAGGTGCACTCCAAACCCCTGTTCAGCGGAGTCAGTCGTGCTATTCCATCGCCGGACTCAACGTCCCGAGCCATGCCACCAACGCCAGTATTACCACCGCCACGGACAATTCCAGAGCCATGCTGCGCCGCAGGGCATTGACCGCCACGCTGTGCTCCCCGGTCTGCCGAGCCTGTTCCAGCAACGGGCTCAGATGAAAACGATTCAGCGCGGCAAACACCAGCATCGCCGCGAACAACACGACTTTAAGCACCAGCAATTGACCATAGGTGCTATCCAGCAGCCCGTCGACGCGAGGACCGACGATGAACAGATAGTTCACCACCCCTGTCACACTGATCACCACCACAATCACCGCCCCGGCTGTTTCAAACCCGGTCAGGGTTCGCGCCAGGACCGGCAGCCGGTGTTCAGCACGGCGAAGTAGCAGGGCAAACGCAGTCAGGGCGCCCACCCAGCCGCCCGCCGCCCACAGGTGCAGAAAATCGGTGATGAAGTGCCAGTTACGGCGCAGGCCTTCGTCCATGGCGCCATGCCCGGCCCAGGCCAGTGTCGCCAGGGCCACGGCACCGCTGAGGGTGACCAGCCACAAGCTGACGGTCGGTGCCGGGTGGTTCAGGGCCACAGCAATTGTCGCCAGCAACAGCGCCGCGATCCGAACACTCCAGCTCACACCCACGTCGGTCTCGAACACCATCATTTCAATGTGCGGCAACAGCTCGTTCCAGTCGGTGACGCCGCTCATGGCCCAGGCCATGCACAGCATGGCGGCCACCGACAACAGCACGCCAAACAGCGCTGTGGTCAGCACAAGTGCTTTGAAGTGCACCACCACGCCCGAGATCCGCTCTGGACCGCGCAAGCTATACAGACCGAACGCGGCCAGGCCGAACAACACCATCAGATCCAGGTACAGGGCCAAGCGCAGAACAATGTTGAGCAGGTCAATGTTGATCGAGGCGCTCAAGTCACTTCACCTTGAACGTGACATTGCCGGTGATCGGGTGAGTATCGGACGACACCGCGCGCCACTGGACCTGGTAGGTGCCGGTGGTGAGCGGAGCGTTCGGGGTAATGACCATGGTTTTGGGGTCATCGCTGCCGGAGACCTTGGCCTTCATGGGCATGGGCGAGTGCGCCGACATGCCGGGCATCCCGGTCATGACCAGCTTGGCGCCGGAGAACTTGGTCATCAGGTTCTCGGAAAAATGCAGTTCGATCTTTGCCGGCGCCGCACCTTCAGCACCTTCGGCGGGCGTGGAGGAAAGCAGCTTTGGGTGCGCTTGGGCCAGGCCACTGATTAACAGGCCTGTGGACAGCGCGACGGTGACTACAGCGGTTCTGATAAATGACATGCAAGGACTCCTACAGCTCAGGTTTCTAGTTTTTTAGTTGACTGCGATTACAAACACCCTCAGAACCACATGCGCACGCCCAGCACCAGGCGTGCCTCGCTGCGGTCTTCGTTCTCTTCCCGGGCGTAGTCGGCAGTGTTGCCGTAGACGCGGTTCCAGGTGACGCCGATATAAGGGGCGAACTCACGGCGGATTTCGTAGCGCAGCCGCACACCCACTTCAGTGTCCGACAGCCCGGAGCCGACACCGCGATCGGGATCGTTCCTGCCGTAAAAGTTGGCTTCGGCGGTGGGTTGCAGGATCAGACGATTGGTCAGCAGGATGTCGTAGTCGCCTTCCAGGCGCACCGCACTCTGACCGCCTTCGCCGATGAACGCGGTGGCCTCGGCTTCAAAGTTATACAGCGCCATGCCCTGTACACCGAAGGCGGCCCAGGTTTGCGGGTCGCCCGGCTTGAAATCCTGGCGCACGCCGGCGACCACGTCCCACCAGGGGCTGACGGCATGCCCCCACAGGGCCTGGAGTTCGGCTTCCTCGGTCTTGCCGTTGGTGCGTTCGCCTTCGGAGCGCAGCCACAAGCGATCGATGTCGCCGCCGATCCAGCCCGAGGCGTCCCAGCTCAGGGCACTGCCATCATCGGCGTCTTGCCATTCCAATTGGTCGATGAGCAAGAATGAATGGATGGCGCTGTCATGCACGGCATGGCCGCCATGGTCTTCGTAGACGGCGGCGCGGTCGGCGTCGGTCAGCTCGGGAATCGGCGTGCGGCTGCTGGTGGGGGCCGATTGCATCGGTTCCATACCCTGCATCGAGTCCATGCCTTGCATCTGGCTATGGTCCATCCCCTGCATCTGGCTGTGATCCATCTGACTGTGATCCATGCCTTGCATGGCATCGCTCGCGGCCCAGGCCGAGCCAGTGGCGCCCAGGGTGAGGCTGGCAAAAAGTGCCAGGGGGTAGTGAAAAATAGTGGTCATGGTCGGCTCCTCATTCCTGCACCCGAACTTCACGGAACATCCCCATCTCCATGTGGAACAGCAAGTGGCAGTGATATGCCCAGCGTCCGAGGGCGTCGGCGGTGACCCGGTAACTGCGTTTGGAGCCCGGCGGCACATCAATGGTGTGTTTACGCACCATGAACTGGCCATTCTCGTCCTCCAGATCGCTCCACATACCGTGCAGGTGGATGGGGTGAGTCATCATGGTGTCGTTGATCAGCACGATGCGCAGGCGCTCGCCGTACTTGAGCAGCAGCGGTGCGGCATCGGAGAACTTCACGCCGTTGAACGACCAGCTGAATTTCTCCATGTGGCCGGTCAGGTGCAGTTCGAGGGTGCGGCCCGGTTCACGCCCGTCGGGGTCGGGGAACGTGCTGCGCAGGTCCGAGTAGGTGAGGACCTTGCGACCGTTGTTGCGCAGGCCCATGCCCGGGTCGTCGAGCTTGGGGCTGACGCTCATGGCCTGCATGTCCACCAGCGGATTGTCTTTTTCGGAGTCTGGATGGGACAGCCCGGCGTCCATGCCTTGCATGGAACCGTGGTCCATCCCCGCCATCTGGCTGTGATCCATGCCCGCCATGCCTTGCATCGATCCGTGATCCATACCACCCATGCCCATGTCGTCCATGGTGACCAGTGGCCGTGGATCCAGCGGCGGCACCGTTGCCGAAAGACCGGAACGGGTCGCCAGGGTGCCGCAGGCGTAGCCGGTACGATCCATCGATTGGGCAAACAGCGTATAGGCTTCTTCGCTTGGCTCGACGATAACGTCATAGGTTTCGGCCACGGCGATGCGCAGCTCATCAACGCTCACCGGTTTGACGTACTGTCCGTCGGACGCCACCACGGTCATTTTCAGGCCGGGGATGCGCACGTCGAAATAGGTCATGGAGGAGCCATTGATCAAGCGCAGGCGAAGGCGTTCGCCGGGTTTGAACAGACCGGTCCAGTTCATGTCCGGCGTCTGGCCGTTCATGAGGTAGGTGTAGGTGGCGCCACTGACGTCGGCCAGGTCGGTGGGGTTCATCTTCATTTCGGCCCACATCTTGCGATCGGCCACGGTGGCGGCCCAGCCGTTCTTGCCCACATCGTCAATGAAATCACCGACGGTGCGTTTGTTGTAGTTGTAGTAGTCCGATTGCTTCTTGAGCTTGCGGATGACATCGGCGGGGTCTTCGTCGGTCCAGTCGGTGAGCATCACCACGTAGTCGCGCTCGTACTGGAAGGGCTCGGGCTCCTTGGCGTCGATCACCAGTGGGCCGTAGACCCCGGACTGTTCCTGGAAGCCGGAATGACTGTGGTACCAGTAAGTACCGTTTTGCCGGACCTTGAATTGATAGACGTACATGCCATCGGGCTCGATGCCCTTGAAGCTCAACCCCGGCACGCCGTCCATGTTGGCCGGCAGCAGAATGCCGTGCCAGTGGATGGAGGTTGGATCTTTCAAACGGTTGCGCACCCGCAGAGTCACGATGTCACCCTCACGCCAGCGCAGCAGCGGGCCGGGGATGCCGCCGTTGATGGTCTGGGCGGTGCGCGGATTGCCGGTGAAGTTGACCGGGCTTTCGCCGATGAACAGGTCGAACTCGGTGCCCGTCAGTACATTGGGTTGGCCGGGGCTGGTGACCGCCCAGACGGGCGCGCGCCACAAGCCCAGGCCAGCCAGGATGCCGCCGGCAGTCAGGCCTTTTACGAAGGTTCGCCGGGAAGTATTTGATTGCATGCCGTTTGAAGTCCGTCAGTCGATTTGCAGCGAGCACAGGGGCGTCCGTGTGCAGGGTTGAAAGAAAGATGACACAGGCGGGAACGCGAAGTGATTACATTTCAGTCAGGTTGACGCGGCTGTGAGAGCAAGGCTTGCTCGCGATGAAGGCCATGCGGTTTTTCAGAAATCGAGGCGCCAGCTTCGCGGGCAAGCCTTGCTCCCACAGATAGAGCGCTGGCCACAGGGCACAGGTCAGAATGATCTTTTGCAACGGCGGGTTATTCTGTAGCCTTGCCGGCTTCACGCTATACCGTGCCTGATTGATACCCACTTTCCCGGCGGTACCCGAGTGGTCCGGAGCCGGGTGTATACTCGACTTTCGCGCAAAACGCGCCTGCAGGTCTTGCGAACATGACGCAAATTTCCGAACGCCTTCTGGTTCAGGCCCATCTCGACGCCAAACAGCCCAAGCCGCTGACCGCCGAGCAAGAGGCCTGGTACCGCGCCGCCATCGCCGCCGAGCTCAAGGCTCAGGATGCGGTGCTGGTCGCGCACTTCTACTGCGACCCGATCATCCAGGCCCTGGCCGAAGAGACCGGGGGCTGTGTGTCCGATTCCCTGGAAATGGCCCGCTTCGGCAACGCCCATCCGGCCAAGACCGTGGTGGTGGCCGGGGTCAAGTTCATGGGCGAGACCGCCAAGATCCTCAACCCCGAAAAACGCGTATTGATGCCGACCCTGGAAGCCACGTGCTCCCTGGACCTGGGTTGCCCGGTGGAGGAGTTCTCGGCGTTCTGCGACCAGCATCCGGAACGCACCGTGGTGGTGTACGCCAACACGTCGGCAGCGGTCAAAGCCCGGGCCGACTGGGTGGTGACGTCCAGTTGCGCACTGGAAATCGTCGAGAGCCTGATGGACAACGGCGAGACGATCATCTGGGGCCCCGACAAGCACCTGGGCACTTATATCCAGCGCAAGACCGGCGCCGACATGCTGCTCTGGGACGGCGCCTGCATCGTCCACGAAGAGTTCAAGTCCAAGCAGTTGGAGGACATGAAGGCGCTGTACCCGGACGCCGCGATCCTGGTGCACCCCGAGTCGCCAACTTCGGTGATTGAACTGGCCGACGCGGTGGGCTCCACCAGCCAGTTGATCGCCGCAGCCCAAAGCCTGCCAAACAAAACACTGATCGTCGCCACTGACCGTGGCATCTTCTACAAGATGCAGCAGTTGTGCCCCGACAAGGTCTTCATCGAAGCCCCCACCGCCGGCAACGGCGCGGCATGCCGCAGTTGCGCGCACTGCCCGTGGATGGCGATGAATACCCTGGAGCGCACGCTCAAGAGCCTGCAGGAAGGGACCAACGAGATATTCGTCGACCCGGCGCTGATCCCCCAGGCCATTCGCCCGCTCAAGCGCATGCTGGACTTCACCCAGGCGGCGCGGATGAAGCTGGCGGGCAATGCCTGAAGGTGGCTCCAAGTTGCAGCTGCAAGTCCAAAGCTTGCAGCTTGCGACCTATTTCTTTTTCTTGGGAATTCGCACCAGCTGCGTATCCGAGTAGATGTCATGCCAGGTGCGCTTGCGCTTGTCGAACAGCGACCAGATGAAGCCCAGTCCCGCCAGCAGCAATGAGGCGATCGACACGACAAATCGCAGCAGGGCCTGCCACAGGCTGATCGCCGTGCCATCGGCGTTCTGTACCCGAATGCACCACACCTGCATGCCCAGGGTCTGGCCGTTGTGGGTCCAGAACTTGGCGAAGAAGCCGAACAGCACGAAAAGCAGCACGGTGGACAGTAGCGGGTCGCCGTCCAGTGCGCCGGCGTCGGTGAGTGCACGCATTTTTTCTTCGCCGATGATCGCCATCTGAATCATCTTGTAGACGCCGCCAGTGACGATCAGCAGGGCCGTGCACAGCAAAAAGTCATAGAACATCGCGGCCAGGCGACGGCCCAGGGTGGCGGGAGGGAACTCGCCTTGGGGGATGAGCAGGTGTTTGGGCATGACGGCCTCGGTCGAAAAAGAGGCCATTTTACGGATTTACGCCCATAAAAAAGCCCCTGATATCAATCAGAGGCTTTTTTGTTTCTCGAAAGCTTAGCCTTCGGCTTGAACCTCGTCAGCCTGCATGCCTTTCTGGCCTTGCACAGCAACGAAAGTGACTTTCTGGCCTTCTTTCAGGCTCTTGAAGCCGCTGCCCTGAATGGCGCGGAAATGCACGAACAGATCCGGACCGCTGTCAGGAGTGATAAAACCAAAACCTTTCTCGTCGTTGAACCACTTGACGATACCGTTCTGACGCTCAGCCATTTTCTTATTTCCTTTGATGCTAAATTAATGACAGCCTCTTCCACATGAAAGAGTACTGGGGCTGGGTTGCAGGAAAGTAAGAGACGTCGAGCGGGATGTAGCGAACTTCATAAGCTACTGCCCAGGTCACGGTTCCAAGCGACCCATGCAAACACAGTGATCAAACTCTACGCCAACTATGAACAAAAAAACAACCCCCTCTGAAGGCCCCGTATTTGCTCAGCATTCTCGTATTTACAGGGGCTGCGGGCTGGGGCTTATTCGATAGGCTAGTTCAATTGTTTTCAACGTTATAGGTGCAATTTCAATATCGAGTAGATGCACCTTTTTATGGCGGTTGCGTTACACATTAGTGCACGTATAACGCAACCGCGTTACGTATAGAAACAGTCAATCAACCGCGGTAGTAGCGTTGTGGAACAAATGGCATTTTGCTTACAAGCAAAGGCACTTTTTTCCCACGCACGATGGCCCAGACTGGCGTATCCAGTGCGACATAGGCGCTGTCCAGGTAACCCATCGCCAACGGAGCGCCCAGGGTCGGGCCGAAACCGCCGCTGCACACCGTACCGATAATCTCGCCCGCTTCGTCGACGATCTCTGCACCTTCGCGCACGGGTGTGCGTTCCTGGGGCAGCAGGCCGACGCGTTTGCGCTTCACGCCGCCCTGTTGCTGGGCGAACACGGTTTCAGCGCCCGGGAAACCACCGGCCCTGACGCCATCGGCGCGGCGGGCTTTAGAGATCGCCCACAGCAGGCTGGCTTCGATCGGGGTCGTTTCGGTGTTCATGTCGTGGCCATAAAGGCACAGGCCGGCTTCCAGGCGCAGGGAGTCGCGAGCGCCCAGACCGATGGCGGCCACTTCCGGCTCTGCCAGTAGGGCGCGGGCCAGTTTTTCGGCCTCGGCGGCGGGCACCGAGATCTCGAAACCGTCTTCACCGGTGTAGCCCGAACGGCTGATAAAGCAGTCCATGCCCAGCAGCGTGACGCGCTGGAACTGCATGAAGGTCATCTTTGCCACGTCTGGCGCCAGTCGTGCAAGCACGGTGACGGCGGCCGGGCCTTGCAGGGCGAGCAGGGCGCGGGCTTCGAACAGTGGCTCGATGCTGCACTGGTCGCCGATATGGGCGCGCAGGTGGGCCAGGTCCTGCTCCTTGCAGGCCGCGTTGACCACCAGGAACAGCTCGTCGTTGCCCAGGTTGGCGACCATCAGATCGTCGAGGATGCCGCCGTTTTCGTTGGTGAACATGGCATAGCGCTGCATGCCCACCGGCAGGTCGATGATGTCCACCGGCACCAGGGTTTCCAAGGCTTTGGCGGCGTTTGCGCCGCTCAGGCGGATCTGGCCCATGTGGGACACGTCGAACAGCCCGGCCTGATCGCGGGTGTGCTGATGTTCTTTCATCACGCCCAATGGGTATTGCACCGGCATGTCATAGCCGGCGAACGGCACCATGCGGGCGCCGAGTTCGAGGTGCAGGGCGTGCAACGGGGTCTTCAGCAATGGTTCGGTGGACATATCAGCTCCTGGAAAAATGTAGAAGTGAGGCAAGCGCATCAGCATTCGATGATGTTGACCGCCAGACCGCCGCGGGCGGTCTCCTTGTATTTGCTTTTCATGTCGGCGCCGGTCTGGCGCATGGTGCGGATGACTTTGTCGAGGGAAACGAAGTGATGCCCGTCGCCGCGCATGGCCATGCGCACCGCATTGATGGCTTTCACGGAGCCCATGGCGTTGCGCTCGATGCACGGCACTTGCACCAGGCCGCCGATGGGGTCGCAGGTCAGGCCGAGGTTGTGTTCCATGCCGATCTCGGCGGCGTTTTCCACTTGCTGCACGGTGCCGCCGAGCACTTCGCACAGGGCGCCGGCGGCCATGGAACAGGCCACGCCGACTTCACCCTGGCAACCGACTTCGGCGCCGGAGATGGAGGCGTTTTCCTTGTACAGGATGCCGATGGCGGCGGCGGTCAGCAGGAACCGCACGACGCCGTCTTCATTGGCCCCAGGGATGAAGCGCATGTAGTAATGCAGCACGGCCGGGATGATTCCCGCCGCACCGTTGGTCGGCGCGGTGACGACGCGGCCACCGTAGGCGTTTTCTTCGTTGACGGCCAGGGCATACAGGTTGACCCAGTCCAGCACCGACAGCGGGTCGCGCAGGGCAGCCTCCGGGTTCTTGCACAACTGACGGTGCAGCGCCGCCGCCCGGCGCTTGACCTTCAGCCCGCCCGGCAGGATGCCTTCGTTGCGGCAGCCGGCCGCCACGCAATCCTGCATCACCTGCCAGATCTTCAGCAGGCCGGCGCGGGTTTCGGCTTCGGGGCGCCAGGCACTTTCGTTGGTCAGCATCACCTGGCTGATGGACAAGCCATAGGTGGTGCAGTGGCTCAACAAGTCCTTGGCGCTTTTGAACGGGAAGGTCAGGGGGGTGGCATCTTCGACGATACGGTCGGCGCCGGCAGCGCTTTCGTCGACGACAAAACCACCGCCTACCGAGTAATACTCGCGGCTGCGCACCTGCAGGCCCGCCGCATCAAAAGCGCGGAAGATCATGCCGTTGGGATGAAAAGGCAGCGGCTTGCGAATCATCGCCAGGTGCAGTTTTTCGTTGAATTCAATGCAGTGTTCACCCAGCAGGTTCAGGCGCCCGTTGCTGCGAATCTCTCGCAAGCGGGCGTCGACCGTTTCAGTGTCCACGGTATCCGGGTGTTCGCCTTCCAGACCCAGCAGCACGGCCTTGTCACTGCCGTGGCCTTTGCCGGTGGCGCCGAGTGAGCCGTAGAGCTCGACCTTGACGCTGGCGGTGGTGTTGAGCAGGTCATCACGACGCAGCCCTTCGACGAAACGGGCAGCGGCACGCATCGGGCCGACCGTGTGGGAACTGGAGGGGCCGATGCCGATTTTGAACAGGTCGAACACGCTTAACGACATGGTGTTTCTCCGGTTTCTTTTTATGAGGATCGACGGTTTAAGGTCTGGCATAGATCCTTGTGGGAGCGAGCCTGCTCGCGATAGCGGAGTGTCAGGCAACATCTCTATTGGCTGTTACGCCGCTATCGCGAGCAGGCTCGCTCCCACAGAGGATTCGGAGGGCTGGTAGATCGCCCTCCGCTCAGGTCAAGCGTAGCTTTCGATCGACGGGCAGGCGCAGACCAGGTTGCGGTCGCCGAACACGTTGTCGACCCGGCCCACCGGCGGCCAGTATTTGCCGTCGATCAACGACGCCACCGGGTACACCGCTTGTTCGCGGCTATAGGGGTGGGTCCACTCGCCGACGATTTCCGCGGCGGTGTGTGGGGCGTTTTTCAGCGGGTTGTCGTCTTTGTCCAGGCTGCCGTTTTCCACCGCACGGATTTCTTCGCGGATGCAGATCATGGCGTCGCAGAAGCGGTCCAGTTCTTCCTTGGATTCGCTTTCGGTCGGCTCGATCATCAGCGTACCGGCCACTGGGAACGACATGGTCGGGGCGTGGAAGCCGAAGTCGATCAGGCGCTTGGCCACGTCATCGACGCTGATGCCGCTGCTGTCCTTGAGCGGGCGCAGGTCGAGGATACATTCGTGGGCCACCAGGCCGTTGCTGCCGGAGTAGAGCACCGGGTAGTGTTCTTCCAGACGGCGGGCAATGTAGTTGGCGTTGAGGATTGCCAACTGCGAGGCACGCTTGAGGCCCGCGCCGCCCATCATGCGGATGTACATCCAGGTGATCGGCAGGATGCTTGCGCTGCCAAATGGCGCCGCGCACACCGCGCCTTCCTTGCGCGCCATGTTGGCGTGGCCCGGCAGGAAAGGTGCCAGGTGGGACTTGACGCCGATCGGGCCGACACCCGGGCCGCCACCGCCGTGAGGAATGCAAAAGGTCTTGTGCAGGTTCAGGTGCGACACGTCGCCACCGAACTTGCCTGGGGCGCAGAGGCCGACCATGGCGTTCATGTTGGCGCCATCGATGTACACCTGGCCGCCGTTGTCATGAATGATCCCGCAGATTTCGCGGATGCCTTCCTCGAACACACCGTGGGTGGACGGGTAGGTGATCATCAGCGCCGCGAGGTGTTCGCGGTGCTCGGTGGCCTTGGCCCGCAGGTCTTCGATGTCGACGTTGCCGCGAGCATCGCAGGCGGTCACGACCACACGCATGCCGGCCATGTTGGCGGTGGCCGGGTTGGTGCCGTGGGCCGACGATGGGATCAGGCAGATATCGCGACGGTCTTCGCCACGGCTCTGGTGATAGGCGCGGATCGCCAGCAGACCGGCGTATTCACCCTGGGAACCGGCGTTTGGTTGCAACGACACCGCGTCGTAACCGGTAGCAGCGCAGAGCATGGCTTCCAGTTCGTCGGTCAGTTGCTGGTAGCCGGCGCTCTGTTCGGCGGGGGCGAACGGGTGCAGGGCGCCGAACTCGGCCCAGGTCACCGGGATCATTTCGCTGGCGGCGTTGAGTTTCATGGTGCAGGAACCCAGCGGGATCATGGTGCGATCCAGGGCCAGGTCCTTGTCGGCGAGCTTGCGCAGGTAGCGCATCAGCTCGGTTTCGGAGTGATAGCGGTTGAACACCGGGTGGCTGAGAACCGCCGACTGGCGCACCAGCTCGGCCGGGATACGGCTGTGCACGGTGGCGGCCAGGGCGGCGAAATCCGGCAGGGCCTTGCCGTCGGCCAACAGGCTCCACAACGTTTCGACGTCCGCCTGGCAGGTGGTTTCGTCCAGGGACAGGCCCAGGCGTTCAGCGTCCACCACGCGCAAGTTGATGCGCTGGGCACGCGCCTTGTCGTGCAGGGCAGCGGTTTGCGCGCCGGTGTGCAGGGTCAGGGTGTCGAAAAAGCTGTCCTGCTCGACAGCCAGACCCAAGGCGCCCAAACCCTTGGCGAGGATCGCGGTGAGGTGATGAATGCGGTTGGCGATCTGAGTCAGGCCTTTAGGGCCGTGATACACGGCGTACATGCTGGCGATGTTGGCCAGCAAGACCTGGGCGGTGCAAATGTTGCTCGTGGCTTTCTCGCGACGGATGTGTTGTTCGCGGGTCTGCATCGCCAGGCGCAAGGCCGGCTTGCCGAAACGGTCCACGGAAACACCCACAAGGCGGCCCGGCATATCGCGCTTGAAGGCATCCTTGGTAGAGAAATACGCCGCGTGTGGGCCGCCAAAGCCCAACGGCACGCCGAAGCGCTGGGCGCTGCCGATGGCCACGTCGGCGCCGAACTCACCCGGTGCCGTCAGCAGGGTCAGGGCCAGCAGGTCTGCGGCGACAGCGACCAGGGCGTTGGCGGCATGGAAGCGTTCGGTCAGTTCACGGTAATCGAACAGGTCACCGTTGCTGGCTGGGTATTGCAACAGCGCGCCGAAGAAACTGCCGACATCGGTCAGTTCGCGTTCGTCGCCCACGACCACGTCGATGCCCAAGGGCTCGGCACGGGTGCGCAGCACATCAAGGGTTTGCGGGTGGCAATGGCGGGAAGCGAAGAAGGCATTGCTGCCCTTGTTCTTGCTCAGGCGCTTGCAGAAGGTCATGGCCTCCGCGGCGGCGGTGGCTTCGTCCAGCAAGGATGCGTTGGCGATCGGCAGGCCGGTCAGGTCGCTGATCAAGGTCTGGAAGTTCAGCAGTGCCTCGAGACGGCCCTGGGAAATTTCCGGCTGGTAAGGGGTGTAGGCGGTGTACCAGGCCGGGTTTTCCAGCAGGT
Source organism: Pseudomonas rhizophila (assembly GCF_003033885.1). Taxonomy (NCBI): domain Bacteria; kingdom Pseudomonadati; phylum Pseudomonadota; class Gammaproteobacteria; order Pseudomonadales; family Pseudomonadaceae; genus Pseudomonas; species Pseudomonas rhizophila. The sequence continues at coordinate 2,236,313 of NZ_CP024081.1, forward strand.
TGCGCAGGATCGGCGCTGGCGTGTGGCAGTTGTAGTAGCCCTGGCCGATGTAGGTCTTGAACAGTTGGTTCTTGCCAGCGATGGCCTTGATCGAGGCCAGTGCATCGGCTTCGCTCTGGCCGTCGCCCATGTCCAGCACGCTGGTGCCCTTGATGCTTTCCGGAATGACGCTGGCGCTCAACGCTTCCAGGGAGTCGTAGCCCAGGCGCTCGAGCATGGCTTGCTCGTCGCTGGCTCGCGGGCCGATGTGGCGGGCGATGAATTCGTTGGCGGTGCCGAGATTAACGGTCATGTTGCGCTCCTCAGGCTTCGGCGTTGGCTTTGATCAGGCGGTCATAGGCGTCCTGATTCAGCAGTTGGTCAACTTGGGTGGCGTCGGCGGGCTTGAATCGGAAAAACCAGCCTTCGCCCAGCGGATCTTCGTTGACCAGTTCCGGATTGCTTTCCAGGGCCGGGTTCACTTCCAGCACTTCTCCGTCCAGCGGCATGTACACACCGCTGGCGGCTTTCACCGATTCCACGGTAGAGGCTTCGTCACCCTTGGCGTAGCTTTGCAGTTCCGGTAACTGAACATAGACCACATCGCCCAAGGCGTTCTGGGCAAACGCGGTAATACCGACGGTAACGCTGCCGTCGGCTTCAGTGCGCAGCCATTCGTGATCTTCAGTGAAACGCAACTCGCTCATGGAAACTCCTGGGGCCAGATTCGTCTGGTGGACGCGAAGAAAGGCGCGGGGCTTGGCCCGGCCGAATGGTTATATCCTTAGCAAGAATGCGGCCAATGATAATAAATACTTATATATCAATGGCTTACTTGGTTCTGTCGAGCGCAGGTTGTATTGAGCTGTAGCGAAATCGCTACAGCTATACGCCTGGAAAAAATCGTTGTGGGATCAAAGCCTTGCGCGGCGCAGCTTAGCGCCAGGTGTATCGATATCGTTCCGCTGTAGCGCTTTCAGTACAGGTGGAGGTCGTTTTTGAGCCAGGTTCCAGGTACGCCGCAGGTCCCAATGTGGGAGCGAGCCTGCTCGCGATAGCGGTGGGTCAGCCAGCACGGATATTGACTGATACATCGCTATCGCGAGCAGGCTCGCTCCCACAGAGGGCAGCAGCGTGCTTACGGCTTGCCGGAAATCCCGTATTTACGCAACCGATGGGCAATCGCTGTATGGGAGGTTTGCAGGCGGCTGGCGAGCTGGCGGGTCGAGGGGTAGTTGACGTAGAGGCTTTCGAGCAGATGTTTTTCGAAGGCTTCCACCGCTTGCTCAAGGCTTTCGACTTCCACGTCACCCTGGCGCGCCACAGACGTGCCGGCAATGTCCAGGTCGCCAATGTCCACCAGGCTGCTTTCACAGATGGCCGCGGCGCGGAAGATCACGTTCTGCAATTGCCGCACATTGCCCGGCCAGCGGTTGCCCAGCAGCGCCGGGTAGGTGCCGGGGGCCAAGCGGCAGACCGGGCGCTGGATTTGCGCACAGGCCTGCTGCATGAAGTAGCGCGCCAGCAGCAAGATGTCCTGGCCGCGTTCACGTAGCGGCGGCACTTCGACGTTGAGCACGTTCAGGCGATAGAACAGGTCTTCGCGGAACGAACCTTCGCTGACCATTTTTTCCAGGTTGCGGTGGGTCGCGCTGAGGATTCGCACGTTGACCTTGATTTCCCGGTCGCCGCCGACCCGACGGAAGCTGCCATCGTTCAAGAACCGCAGCAGCTTGGCTTGCAGGTAGGGCGACATCTCGCCGATTTCATCGAGAAATACCGTGCCCTGGTTCGCCAGTTCCATCAGCCCCGGCTTGCCACCCCGTTGCGCGCCGGTGAAGGCGCCGGGGGCGTAGCCGAACAGTTCACTTTCGGCCAGATTCTCCGGCAGCGCCGCACAGTTCAGGGCCAGGAACGGCGCGCCGTGGCGGGCACTGATGGCATGGCAGGCCCGGGCCACCAGCTCTTTGCCCGTGCCGGTTTCGCCCTGGATCAGCAACGGTGCATCCAACGCCGCTACCCGCTGGGCCCGGGCCTTGAGGGTGCGGATCGCCGGGGATTCGCCCAGCAACGCGTCAAACCCTTCGGCGTGGTCGTGGTGCAGCGCCGATAGGCGTTCGCCGATGCGGTTTGGCTGATAGAGGGTCAGCAACGCACCGGCGTTTGTAATGGGCGTGGCGTCCAGCAGTAAGGTCTGGCCGTTGAGGGTGATTTCCCGAAGCGGCAGGCGGAAACCATTCTCCAGCAGAGCGACCAACAGGGCTTCGTCACCGAACAGCTCGGCAACGCTTTCCCCGGCCGGTTCACGCCCGTACAGGGCGATCAACGCCGGGTTGGCCAGCAATACGTGGCCGGCGCTGTCGAGGGCCAGTACCGGGTCGGTCATGGCCGCGAGCAGGGCGTCGAGCTGCAAATGCCGACGCTGGCCGGGCAGGATGTCCACCACGGTGACCGCCTGCACGCCCCGCACGCTGAACAGCGCCTCGCGTAATTCGTCCAGCACCTGCGGGCTGAGGGTCGGGGCATCGATGTAGACGTTGGGCGGCACCATCTCCACCGCATCCAGATTGAGATTGCGCCCACCGAGCAGCGCCAGGACTTCCTGGGTAATGCCGACGCGGTCGATGAAACTGACGTGGATACGCATGGGGCGGTTCTGGGTTCTGGAATACGGAGGGTGGCAAGTATGCCTTGGGGCGGGCTATTGGTGAAATCCTGGTGCAGGGTCAAGGATATACACCGATCTCTATTGTGGGAGCGAGCCTGCTCGCGATAGCGCAGGGTCAGTCCACATCTCCATTGGCTGTTGCACCGCTATCGCGAGCAGGCTCGCTCCCACAGGAGGTTGGCGGTGGGGCGGCTATCGTTTACAACCCAATATCCCACTCCGGCCTCTCGGGAAACTTGAGCACCAAAAAATCCAGCAGGCTGCGCAGCGCCGACGGCATGTGTTTGCGTGAGGCATACACCGCGTACATGTTCATCCGGCGGGGTTCGGCGTGGGGCAACAGGCGGATCAGTTCGCCGTTCTTGATGTGCGTGCCGGCCTGGTAGCTGGGCAGCATCGCCACGCCCGCACCGGCTATCGTGGCCTGCAGCAATGTGCTGGCCTCGTTGGCGCTGATGTTGCCCTGCACCGGCACCGAGACCTGCTCGCCGTCCTGCTCGAAATGCCACAGGCTCTTGCCGACGTAGGAGTGGGTCAGGCAGTTGTGCCGGCTCAAATCCTCGACCCGTTGGGGCGTTGGGTGTTCACGCAGGTAGCCGGGCGAGGCGCAGATCACCGAGCGACAGACTGTGAGGCGCCGGGCGATCAGGTTCGGGTCCAGGTCGTTGCTCATGCGGATCGCCAGGTCGATGCGCTCGTCCACCAGGTTCACGGTGCGGTCGAGCATTTGCAGGTCGACGCTGACCCCTGGGTAGCGCACGACGAACTCGGTCATGGCTGCCGCCAATTGGGCTTGGCCGAACGAGGTGCTGGCGCTGATGCGCAGCATACCCCGTGGCGCATCGTCCGACGTACTGACGGCGGCCTGCATGTCGCCGGACAGATCCAGCATCTGCCGACAGCGCGGCAGGATCTCCAAACCCGCGGCCGTCAGGCTCAATTTGCGAGTGGTGCGGTGCATCAGTCGGGCACCAACCCAGTCTTCCAGTTCCGCCAGATACCGTGACACCACCGGTCGTGACAGGTCCAGATGTTCGGCTGCTGCCGACTGACTGCCCAGTTCCACCACGGCGACGAACACTTGCATTGCTTGTAGACGATCCATGATTTGCCCGATTTCAGAAACAAACTATGTCCAAGCATCGCATTTTTTGAAACGAGTCAGGTCCCTAAGCTGCGCTCATTCCCAATCGGGCTTATGCACAACGGAGCACAACATGACCGGATCCACCTTATTCAAGCGTCTGCTGCTGACCAGCGCTTCGATGATTTTTGCGGCCAACACCTGGGCAGCCGACCTTGCCCTGGAGGTCTACAACCCTGGCGCGACGGCCGTTTTCCCGGTGACCTCGGTATTGGTCAGTGGGGAAAAAGAAGTGGTGTTGGTGGACGCCCAGTTCGGCAAGTCCCAGGCCGAACAGGTGGTGCAGAAAATCCGCGCCAGCGGCAAGCAATTGACCACGATCTACATCAGCCACGGCGATCCCGACTACTATTTTGGTCTGGAGACCCTGACCGCCGCGTTCCCGGATGCCAAGGTGCTGGCCTCTGCGCCGACCGTCGAACACATCAAGCACACCATGGACGGCAAGTTGAAATATTGGGGGCCGATCCTCAAGGGCGATGCGCCGAGCAAAGCGATCGTACCCCAGGTACTCAAGGGAGACAGCCTGACCCTGGAGGGCAAGCGCTTGCAGATCATCGGTCTTGATGGCCCGCAACCGGACCGCAGCTTCGTGTGGATCCCGTCGATCAAGGCGGTGGTCGGCGGCGTCGTGGTGGCCGAGAACATTCACGTCTGGATGGCCGACACGCAGACGCCGCAGTCCCACAAGGATTGGCTGGCGACGCTGGAGGGCATTGAAAAACTGCAACCGAACACTGTGATTCCCGGCCATTACCTGGGTGATAGTGCCCGGTCCCTGGCTCCGGTGAAATTTACCGCCGAGTACATCAAGGCCTTCGACGAAGAAACCGCCAAAGCCAAGGACTCCGCCGCCCTGATCGCCGCCATGAAGCAGCGCTACCCCGATCTGGGGGAAGACAGCTCCCTGGAGCTCAGTGCCAAGGTGGCCAAGGGTGAGATGAAGTGGTGAATACCGATCTTTGATCAGAGCACCGTTGTGGCGAGGGGATTTATCCCCGCTGGGTTGCGCAGCAACCCCAAAACAGGCGAAGCGCTCCGTCTGATAAACCTCAATGTCAGCTATAGGGCTGCTACGCAGCCCAGCGGGGATAAATCCCCTCGCCACAAGAGCCTGTATTTCAACATCGCTAACCAATGGAGAACATCATGAGCAAAATCGCAATCATCGGCGCCACCGGTCGGGCCGGCAGCCAGTTGTTGGAAGAAGCCCTGCGTCGTGGCCACAGCGTGACGGCCATTGCCCGTAACACGGCCAAGATCGGTAAGAGGGCCGGTGTGGTCAGCCAGCAGTTGGATGTATTGGACAGCGAGGCCTTAATCGCAGCGGTAGCCGGTCATGATGTGGTGATCTGCGCCGCCCATTTCGCCACCGTGCCGGCCGACAAGGTCATCGCCCCAATCAAGGCTGCCGGGGTCAAGCGCTTGCTGGTGGTGGGCGGGGCCGGTTCGTTGCTGCTGCCGGACAATAGCCGTGTGATCGACAGCGAAGGCTTCCCTGAGGAATACCTCGCCGAAGCCAGCGCCGGAGCATTATTCCTGGACGTGCTGCTCAAGGAACAGGACCTGGACTGGACCTTCCTCTCGCCCTCGGCGGAGTTCGTCGAGACCGAGCGCACCGGTCAGTTCCGTATCGGCAAGGATCACCTGCTGTTCGACGCCGCCGGGCGCAGTTGGATCAGCTTTGCCGATTACGCCATTGCAATGATCGATGAAGTGGAGACGCCGCAGTTTTCGCGGCAGCGCTTTACCGTCGGTTATTGAACCACTGGTTTGGACAGGCGCTCCTGCGGGGTCAGCTGTGGAGTCTCATCCACACGCTGACCAGCACCGTCGCCGCCATCAGCCAAGCCACCGCCGCCACGGCCAGAGAAGCCTCCAGACGCATCCGGTCGACCATCACATACAGCGTCGCCAGGTAGACGAAGTAGGGGATGATCGACCACATGCCAAACACGATGGTGGTTTTCAGATCGTCCACCGAGCGGCCCTTGCCAACAATGTAGTGGGCGATCAGGGCGAAGGTGGGAAACAGTGGCACCAGCCCGGCGATGTAATAGTTCTTGGTCTTGGCGAGCATCGCCAGGATGACCACCACGGCGGCACCGAGCGCTGCTTTGAAAATCAGGTCCACAGGTTTACTGCCCCAGGTTAATGGCTCAGGCCATATTTTTTGACTTTGTCGAACAGCGTGGTCTTGGCCATGCCCAGTTCGAGACTGGCCTGGGTCAGATTGCCACCGCTGCGTTGCAGAGCGTCCACCAGCAGGTTGCGTTCGAAGGCTTCCACCGCTTCGGCGAAGGCCAGGCCCTGGCTGGCGCCGCTGGCCCCCGACTTCTTGAAGGCCGGCAGGCCGAGTGCATAGCGCTCGGCGACGTTGCGCAGTTCCCGCACGTTGCCCGGCCAGTCGTGGCTCATCAGGTTGGAAAGCGTCTGGTTGTCCAGCTCCGGCACCGTGCGGTCGAAGCGCAGGGACGACTGCTGCAGAAAATGCTCGAACAGTTGCAGAATGTCTTCGCGGCGCTCGCGCAGGGGCGGCAGTTCCAGGGTCACCACGTTGAGGCGGTAATACAAGTCGCTGCGAAACTGCCCGGCCCGGCCCAGTTCGTCCAGGTCGGACTTGGTGGCGGCGATGACCCGGCAATCCACGGCCACACTCTGGTTCGAACCCAGCCGCTCGAGGGTGCGTTCCTGCAACACCCGCAGCAACTTGATCTGCAAGGGCAGGGGCATGCTTTCCACTTCATCGAGAAACAGCGTGCCGCCGTCGGCGTGCTCGATCTTGCCGATCCGTCGTTTACCGGCGCCGGTAAAGGCGTTGGCTTCGTGGCCGAAAATCTCGCTTTCGAACAGGTTCTCCGGCAGGCCGCCGCAGTTGAGCGCGACGAATTGTTTGCTGTGACGTCGGCTGAAATCGTGCAGGCAGCGCGCGACCAGTTCCTTGCCGGTGCCGGTTTCACCCTCGATCAGCACGTTGGCCGAGGTGTCGGCTACGTTGGCGATCAGTTCTCGCAGGTGCTGCATGGCCGGTGAACGGCCGATGATCCGGCCTTCCAGGGAGTCGCGTTCGGCCAGTTGCCGGCGCAGCGATGAAACCTCCCGGGCCAGGCTGCGTTGCTCCAGGGCGCGGCGGGCGACGTCCACCAGGCGTTCGGGGGAGAAGGGTTTCTCCATGAAGTCATAGGCGCCTTTTTGCATGGCGCCGACGGCCATGGAGATGTCGCCGTGGCCGGTGATCAGCACCACCGGCAGGCTGCGGTCCCGGGCCTTGAGGCGGGTCAGCAGCTCCAGGCCATCGATGCCCGGCAGGCGAATGTCGCTGATGACGATGCCGGCAAAGTCATCGCCGACCCGCTCCAGGGCCTCTTCGGCGCTGCCCACGCCGATGCAGGGAATGTCTTCCAGGGACAGGGCCTGCTGGCAACCCAGCAGGACATGGGGGTCGTCTTCGACGATCAGTACGCTCAGGTCGTTATTCATGGCTGCTCGGCAGGTAAAGGGCTTACCAACGGTAAACTGAGGGCAAACGTGGTTCCACCTTCGGCCGGGTGTTCGACCTCCAGATGCCCGCCCGCGGCGGCGGCCAGGCTCGCCGAAAGAGTCAGGCCCAGGCCCAGGCCCTGTTCGCCGGGTTTGGTGGTGAAGAAGGGTTCGAACAAATGCTTGCGCGCCTCGGGATCGATGCCATGGCCGTTGTCCCGCACCCGCAGGCGATATTTGCCATCCGAGGCAGTGCCTTCAAGCCACAGCCGCGGCTCGGGTTGGCTCTGCATGGCGTCCAGGGCGTTGCCGATCAGGTTCACCAGGATTTGTTCAAGACGCGTCTGGTCGATCTGTACCTGCACGTCATCGTAACCGGCATGCACCTGGATCTTCAGGCTTTCGAGGCGGCCGCCCAGCAGTTGCAGCGCGGCTTCGACCGCCTTGCCGAGGCTGGCCCGGCCCTGATCGTCCCCGCGCCGGGCGAAGGAGCGCAGGCTGGCGGTGATCCGGCCCATGCGGTCGATCAGGTCGTTGATGGTCTTGAGGTTGGCGCTGGCGATATCCAACTGGCCCCGCTCAAGAAAGCGTACGGTGTTGCCGGACAGGGTACGCAGCGCGGCCAGCGGCTGGTTGAGTTCATGGGCGATGCTGGTGGACATCTGGCCAATGGCGGCGAGTTTGCCAGCCTGCACCAGTTCGTCCTGGGCCCGGCGCAACGTCTCTTCGGCCTGCCGCCGTTCGCGGATCTGGCCCTTGAGCCGTTCATTGCTGGCCCGCAGGTCGGTGGTGCGTTCGGTAATCCGACGTTCGAGCTGGTTGTTGGCTTCCTGCAAGGCCTCCCGGGCAGCGAGGCGAGTGGCGATGACCTTGCGCCGCTCGTTCCAGGCGATCAGCAGGAAAGCCACCAGGGCGAAGGCCACGGCCACCAGGATGCCCTGGTTGATTGCCTGGCGACGCAGGTCTTCAAGTGGCGTCAGCAGGGTGAAATTCCAGGGTGTGTCGCTCAGGGGACGGGTCTGTGACAGATAGCTGATGGGCCGCTCGTCGGACACCAGTTCGGCGTTGGCCGGGAAGGTCAGTTTTTCCATGCCTTCGGCCAGGCGTTCCCGAGCCAGGGGAACCAGCTCGTTCAGTGGGAACCAGTAATACTGCAGGCTGCGGGCCAGGCGCTCTTTGGTTTCGTCGCTCAGCGGTCGCACGGACTTGAGCCGCCGCGCCGGATCGCTGGACAAAATGATGATGCCATTCTCGTCGCTGACGAAGGCTTCCAGGCGCGCGCGCTGCCAGCGCTCTTCCATGGCTTCCAGGCGCACTTTGACCACCGCCACGCCGATGATCTTGCCCTGCTGTTCCAGACCATGGGCCAGGTAATAACCAGGCTCGCCGCTGGTGCTACCGATGCCATAGAAGCGCCCGGGCTGACCGCGTACGGCGTTCTGGAAATAGGCGCGAAAGGACAGGTCTTCACCCAGGTAACTGTCGACGTCGCGCCAGTTGCTGGTCGCCATGACCCGGCCTGTGGTGTCCATCACATAAATGGCCCGACTGCGGCTGCGCCGGTTCAGGCCTTCGAGGTATTCGTTGACGGTCTTGCGATGCTCGGGCGTGGGGTCGTCGAGCAGTTGCGATACGCTGGATTCAAGCTCCAGCAGGCTGGGCAGGTAGGTGTATTTGCTGATCTCGCTCTCGACCGCACGGGCGTGCAGCTCCAACTGGCGCTCGCCGTTCTCGCCCAGGCTGCGAATGCCGTAGTGCTCACTGATCCAGAAGCCGAGGTAACCCAGGCCGATCATCAGGGCAATGATCAGCGGCGGCAGGAACAGATGGCGAATCAGACGAGGCTTCACGGCGAGTGATGGCGGCGCGGCGCGATAGAGAGTGGGGTCGCATTTCATCACAGAAGCCTTGGGTCAACCACAACACAAATCGACAAACCAACACTGCTCCCTTGTGGGAGCGAGCTTGCTCGCGATGACTGCTGATCAGTCGACAATAAGGTGACTGGCAGTCCGCTATCGCGAGCAAGCTCGCTCCCACAGTGGGGAGCGGTGTTGTTTAGTGCTGCAGGATTTTCTCAAGGAAATGCTGCGCACGTTCGGAGCGGGCGCTGATGTCGCCGAAGAACTCTTCCTTCTCGCAGTCTTCGATGATCTGGCCCTGGTCCATGAAGATCACCCGGTTCGCCACTTTGCGGGCGAAGCCCATTTCGTGGGTCACGCACATCATGGTCATGCCTTCGTGGGCCAGTTGCACCATCACGTCGAGCACTTCGTTGACCATTTCCGGGTCAAGGGCCGAGGTCGGTTCGTCGAACAGCATCACGATCGGGTCCATCGCCAGGGCACGGGCAATCGCCACGCGCTGCTGTTGACCGCCGGAGAGCTGGCCCGGGTGCTTGTGGGCATGGGCCGACAGACCGACCCGCTCAAGCAGTTGCAGGCCTTTCTGGGTGGCTTCTTCCTTGCTGCGGCCCAGCACCTTGATCTGGGCGATGGTCAGGTTTTCGGTGATGGTCAGGTGCGGGAACAGCTCGAAGTGCTGGAACACCATGCCAACGCGCGAGCGCAGTTTCGGCAGGTTGGTCTTCGGGTCGGCGATGGACGTACCGTCGACCACGATGTCGCCTTTCTGGAACGGCTCCAGGGCGTTCACGCATTTGATCAGCGTGGACTTGCCCGAACCCGAGGGGCCGCACACCACCACAACTTCACCCTTGCTGACCTCGGTGCTGCAATTGGTCAGTACCTGGAAGTCCCCATACCACTTGTTGATGTTCTTGATAGAGATCATACGGCGAACCTTTTTTGCAGACGCTTGACCAGCAGCGAGGCGGCAAAGCTGATTGTGAAGTACACGAGACCTGCGATGATCAGGAACTCATGGGAGCGGCCGATGATGTCGCCATTGGCCCGCGAAGCATTGAGGAAATCCACCAGACCGACGGTGTAGACCAGCGAGGTGTCCTGAAACAGGATGATGCTTTGTTGCAACAACAGCGGGGTCATCTTGCGAAACGCCTGGGGCAGGATGATCAGGCGCATGGTCTGGCCATAATTCATGCCCAGCGCCTGGGCGGCGCCCATCTGACCCTTGGGGATCGACTGCACGCCGGCCCGCACGATTTCGCAGAAGTAGGCCGCCTCGAACATCATGAACGCCACGACGCAGGAGCCAAACGCACCGATAGGGGTGTCTTCGCCGGTGATCCAGCGCAGAACGAACGGCACCGCCAGGTAGAACCAGGTGATGACCAGCAGCAGCGGGATCGAGCGGAAATAGTTGACGTAGGCGCCGGCAATGCTGGAGATCAGCTTGTTGTGGGACAGGCGCATCAGCGCCAGGATAGTCCCCAGGATGATCCCGCCAACGACGCCCAGGGCCATCAGCTTGAGCGTCATCACCATGCCGTTCCACAAACCGGGAATGGCCGGGATGATGCCAGTGAAGTCGAGTTCCATTATTTACCCCCCACGGAAATCAGGCCGGGCACCGCGACTTTCTTCTCGACCATGCGCATGAGCAGCATCAGGCTCATGTTCAGGGTGAAGTAGATCAGTGTCGCCAGGGTGAAGGCTTCGAACAGGTTGGCGGAGAACTCGGCGGTCTGTTTGGTCTGTGCAAGCAATTCCATCAGGCCGATCAGCGAGGCCACGGAGGAGTTCTTGAAGACGTTCAAGAATTCCGAGGTAAGCGGCGGAATGATGATCCGGTAGGCCTGGGGCAGCAGGACGTTCCAGTAGATTTGCGGCAGCTTGAAGCCCATGGCCCGTGCGGCGGATTCCTGGCCGCGCGGCAGCGCCTGAATACCAGTACGAACTTGTTCGCAGACCCGCGCGGCGGTAAACAGGCCCAGGCACACGACGACGCTCAGATAGGCCGAGGTCGTGGGGTTCAGGTCCTGCTTGTACCACTCCTGCAGGTCCGCAGGCAGCAAGTCGGGCACCAGGAAGTACCAGATGAACAGCTGAACCAGCAGCGGTACGTTACGAAAGAGCTCCACGTAGCCGGTGGCGATACCCGACACCAGCCGGTTCGGCACGGTGCGCATCACGCCCAGAACCGAACCCAGCAGTAGGGCGATGATCCAGGCCGCGACGGCGATGGCGATGGTCCAGCCCAGGCCGGCCACGTACCAGTCGAGATAAATCTCGCTGCCGATGCCGGTGGACTTGAAGAACACGCCCCAGTCCCAGTTGTAATTCATTAGGGTCTCCCCTCAGATCGATCGATATGCAAATACCCGCCTGGGGAAGCTCCATTCCCACCTGACCCTTGAAGGGCAGGCACACACGATCGGCTCGACAGCCACCGGTTCGAGTGTTTCCAGATATGCCAGCAGGGAGTGACCATCCCCTGAAAGCGCAAAAGCACTTCCAGGGGACAAGGTTAGTCAGGAATCAGGATTTCTTTTCGTCGGCCGCTTTGTCGGTCGGTTCGGCGATCAGTTTCTTGAGCTCTTCGCTCATCGGGAAGTTCAGGTTCAGGCCTTTTGGCGGAATTGGCTGCATGAACCATTTTTCGTAGATCTTGTTGATTTCACCAGAAGCGTAGGTGGCCTTGATGGCGTCATCGACGGCTTTTTTGAACGGCTCGTCGCCCTTGCGCATCATGCAACCGTAGATTTCGAAGGACTGCGGGGTACCGGTCACGGCCCAGTCGCCTGGTTTCTTGGCCTTGGCCATTTCACCGGCCAGCAAGGCGTCGTCCATCATGAAGGCAACGGCACGGCCGCCTTCGAGCATGTTGAACGATTCGCCGTGGTCCTTGGCCGAGATCACGTTCATGCCCATTTGCTTATCGGCGTTCATGGACTTGAGGATGCGCTCGGACGTGGTGCCGGCGGTGGTCACGACGTTCTTGCCCTTGAGGTCGTCGAAGTCCTTGTACTTGGAGTCCTTCTTGGACAGCAGCTTGGTGCCGATCTCGAAGATGCCAACGGAGAAATCAACCTGCTGTTGACGCTCGACGTTGTTGGTGGTGGAGCCGCATTCCAGGTCGACGGTGCCGTTTTGCACCAGTGGGATACGGGTTTGCGAGGTCACCAGGTTGTACTTGACCTGCAGGTTCGGCACGTCCAGTTCTTTTTTCAGGGCTTCGACGACTTTCAGCTGAATGTCGTGGGAATAGCCGACCGGTTTGCCGGAGGCGTCCGCGATATAGGAAAACGGAATGGAAGCGTCGCGATGCCCGAGCGTGATGACGCCGGACTCTTTGATCTTTTTCAGCGTACCGGTCAGTTCGGCAGCGAAAACCGGGGTGCTGATCAGAGCGGCAGCAATGGCTGCGCCCAGGAGATGGGGAACGATGCGCATCGATATTTCCTCGACATTGTTTTTCTTATTCAGCCGGTTCGTCGGCCCTGAGTGCTTCGAAGTACCTGGCAGCTCCTGTTGTGTTGGCATGCAGGCATTCGTCTCGAAGGAGTGTAGAGCATGAGTCGTGCCAGACCAGTTGACTCAAATTAACTGTTTGTTTTTAAACGTAATTAATCTTTTTTCTGATTTTTTCCACAGGCTGTTTATCCGGTTGGCCGAATTGACTGGTGAGTCTTGTTCGGAAAACCGAATGCATTCCGGCCTCTCCATGTCTTGTGAGAGCGAGCCTGCTCGCGATAGCGGTCTGCCTGGCGAGACTTATGTTGAAGTTGATGGCCTCATCGCGAGCAGGCTCGCTCCCACAGAGGGCGGCGGTGTATGCCAGATAGCAAAAAGCCCCTGAATCGCCAGATTCAGGGGCTTTCGTATAAGCGGTTAACCGATCAGGCCGCTTCGATCTTGCGACGGTTGTGCTCCACCTTGTCCAGGTATTGCTGCAGCTTCTGCTGTTCGGCCGCGGTGGTGAACAAGCCAAGTTTGCTGCGGCGCCACAGGATATCGTGGGCATCGATGGCCCATTCATCGCTGCACAGGTAGTCGACTTCCCGGGTGTAGAGGCCCGCGCCGATGTATTCGCCCATGTCACCGAGGTTGTGCACGCCTTCAAGCATGCGCCAGGTGCGGCTGCCATAGGTGGTGGCCCAGCGACGGGCAAGCTCGGTCGGCACCCAGTCGAATTTGTCACGAATCGCCGAGCACAGCGCTTGCGGGGTGGTCATGTTTTCGCCGCCGGGGAGGGTAGCCACGGCAGTCCAGCTGGGGCGCATCTGGGTAAAATACGGGGCCAACTGCGCCATGGCCGACTCGGCCAGTTTGCGGTAGGTGGTCAGCTTGCCGCCGAACACCGACAGCAGCGGGGCTTCGTCCGCACTGCCCGACAGCGCCAGGGTGTAGTCCCGGGTGACGGCCGATGGGTTGTCGGATTCATCGTTGCACAACGGCCGAACACCGGAATAGCTGTGCAGGATATCGTCGCGGCTGATCTGCTTCTTGAAGTGCGCGTTGACCACTTTGAGCAAATAATCGGTTTCGCCCTCGGTGATCGCCACTTTGGCCGGGTCGCCGGTGTATTCGCGGTCGGTCGTGCCGATCAAGGTGAACTGGTTCAGATACGGAATGGTGAAGACGATGCGCTGGTCTTCGTTCTGAAGAATGTGCGCGTGCTCGCCTTCGTAGAGTTTCGGCACGATCAGGTGGCTGCCCTGGATCAGACGAATGCCGTAAGGCGACTCCAGCTTCAGGTCGTCGCGAATGAACTTGGCAACCCAAGGACCGGCCGCGTTGACCAGCGCCTTGGCGCGGATCGAAAACAGGCTGCCGTCGGCGCGTTCCAGATGCAAATGCCACAAGCCTTTACTGCGACGGGCGTTCACGCAACGTGTGCGAGTGTGGACATGGGCGCCTTTTTCCCGGGCGGCCATGGCGTTGAGCACCACCAGGCGCGCATCGTCGACCCAGCAGTCGGAGTATTCAAAGCCTTTGGTAATCTCGCTTTTCAGCGCGCTGTCGGCGCCGAATCTCAGGCTTTTGGAACCGGCAAGTTGTTCGCGCTTGCCCAGGTGATCGTAGAGGAACAGGCCGGCGCGAATCATCCAGGCGGGGCGCAAGTGCGGACGGTGGGGCAAGACGAAGCGCATCTGCTTGACGATGTGCGGAGCCTTGGTCAACAGCACTTCGCGCTCGGCCAGCGCTTCGCGCACCAGACGGAATTCGTAATGTTCGAGGTAGCGCAGGCCGCCATGGATCAGCTTGCTGCTGGCCGAGGAGGTGTGGCTGGCCAGGTCATCCTTTTCGCAAAGGAACACCGAGAGGCCGCGACCCGCTGCGTCTGCGGCAATCCCTACGCCGTTGATCCCGCCGCCAATGACGGCGACGTCGTAAACCTCAGCGAGAGGGGGCGTAGGCAAGGTAGAAGTGGGCATCGGCTGGCCTCGGGCTTTTTTTCGAAATATTTGAATTCGAACATTAATGTTCATTTGCGAAAATACTAGCCCATAAACTCGGCAACAGCCAGCAGACTTCGATTGAAAATACTGATCAAAGGAAGCTGAAAGGAAAATTTTCGAACATGAAGCGGGTCGCTGATATGGTCGGAGATGCTTTTGTGGCGAGGGGATTTATCCCCGCTGGGCTCACAGCAGCCCTAAAGCCAGGCGACTCGGTATATGAGGCAAATTGAGTTGACTGTATTGGGGCTGCTGCGCAGCCCAAGCGGGGATAAATCCCCTCGCCACAGGGTTTCGGAGGGAGCTCAGACCACTTCCAACCGAATCTTGTGCTGGCTCAGCAATTGCGCCAGGGCCGGCACGGGTTGCTGATCGGTCACCAGGCAATCGATCAGGCTGATCGGTCCCAGCCTGACCATGGCGTTGCGCCCGAATTTGCTGGAGTCCGCCGCCAGCAGCACCTGCCGGGCGTTGGCGATGATCGCCTGGGAGACCCGCACTTCCTGGTAGTCAAAATCCAGCAGGCTGCCGTCTTCATCGATCCCGCTGATGCCCACCAGGGCGAAGTCGACCTTGAACTGGTTGATGAAGTCGACGCTGGCCTGGCCTACCACGCCTCCGTCGCGTCTGACATTTCCCCCCGCGATCAGGACTTCGAAGTCGTCCTTGGCGCTGAGGATCGAAGCTACGTGCAGATTGTTGGTGATGACCTTCAGGTGGTTGTGATTGAGCAGCGCCCGGGCGATGGATTCGGTGGTGGTGCCGATGTTGATGAACAGCGAGGCATGGTCAGGGATCTGGGCGGCAATGGCTTCGGCGATGCGTTGCTTCTCGTCGCGCATCTGATCGGCGCGCATGGCGTAGGCGGTGTTTTCAACGCTCGAATCATAGGCCGCGCCGCCGTGGTAGCGACGCAGCAGGTTCAGTTCCGCCAATTGATTGATGTCGCGGCGGATGGTCTGCGGGGTGACAACGAATAGCTGCGCCATTTCCTCGATGCTGACGTAGCCGCGTTCGCGGACCAGTTCGAGGATTTGCTGCTGACGGGGAGGCAGATTCATGGGGCTTCCTTTGGGCTGCCATACAAAATTTGCCCATGATGCCGCAGGAATCCCCTCCCGACCAGTTTCACGACCCTCGTCGTACCCAGCTTCGGCTTATTCAGCGTCTTCGTGAGGTTCCCAGTCGCGGGTGCGGCTGACCGCTTTCTGCCAGCCGGCGTAGAGTTTTTCCTTGGCCTGCTCGTCCAGTTGCGGTTCGAATTCGCGCTCGATCACGGCCTTGCCGCGCAGTTCTTCCAGGCTGCCCCAGAAACCACACGCCAGGCCGGCCAGATACGCGGCGCCCAAAGCCGTGGTTTCCCGCATTTTAGGGCGTTCGACCCGGGTGCCGAGAATGTCCGCCTGGAACTGCATCAGGAAGTTGTTCGCTACCGCGCCGCCGTCCACGCGCAGGGCCTTGAGGCGTTCGCCCGAATCCTGCTGCATGGCGTCGAGTACGTCGCGGGTCTGGTAGGCAATCGACTCCAGCGCTGCACGAATGATGTGGTCGACCCGCACGCCGCGGGTCAGGCCGAACAGCGCGCCACGGGCATAGGGGTCCCAGTAGGGGGCGCCCAGGCCGGTGAAGGCCGGCACCAGGTACACGCCGTTGCTGTCCTTGACCTTGTTGGCGAAGTATTCGGTGTCGAGAGCGTCATTGATGATTTTCAACTCATCGCGCAGCCACTGCACGGTGGAGCCGCCGTTGAATACCGCGCCTTCCAGAGCATAGGCCACTTCGCCGCGGGGACCGCAGGCGATGGTGGTGAGCATGCCATGATTGGATTTGACGGCTTTGTCGCCGGTGTTCATCAACAGGAAGCAGCCGGTGCCATAGGTGTTTTTCGCCTGGCCTGGCTCCACGCACATCTGGCCGAACAGGGCGGCCTGCTGGTCGCCGGCGATGCCACCGATGGCGATGCCGCTCTTGGTGCGGCCATAGACTTCCGAGGACGACTTCACTTGCGGCAACATTTCGCGAGGGATGTCGAGAATTTCGAGCATCTTCGCGTCCCACTCCAGCGAGTGAATATTGAAGAGCATGGTGCGCGAGGCGTTGGTGTAGTCGGTGACGTGGACTTTGCCGCCGGTAAATTTCCAGATCAGCCAGCTGTCCACGGTGCCAAACAGCAGTTCGCCGTTACGTGCGCGTTCGCGGCTGCCTTCGACGTTGTCCAGGATCCACTTGAGCTTGGTGCCGGAGAAATACGGGTCGGTGACCAGGCCGGTGGTTTCGCTGATGTACGGTTCGTGGCCGTCACGCTTGAGTTGCTGGCAGATCTCGGTGCTACGTCGGCACTGCCAGACAATGGCGTTATAGATCGGCCGGCCGGTGGTCTTGTCCCAGACCACGGTGGTTTCGCGCTGGTTGGTGATGCCGATCGCGGCGACCTGGTCATGATGCAGGCCAGCCTGGGCCAGGGCTTCGACCATCACCGCGCTCTGGGTGGCGAAGATTTCCATCGGGTCGTGTTCGACCCAGCCGGCCTGGGGGTAATGCTGGGCGAATTCGCGCTGGGCGGTGCAGACCACATTGGCGTCGCGGTCGAAAATGATCGCCCGCGAGCTGGTCGTACCCTGGTCGAGGGCAATGATGTAGTTCTTGTTCTGAATGTCGGTCATGTCGATTGCCTTGGGACGTGAATAAGGGGTGAGGCCTGGCGCACGCTTGAGCGGGCAGAGTGTGCGCCGATTGTTTCAGGATGTTCTGGGTTTGCCGTCAATGGCCGGTTTTGCATCCTTTGTAACAGCCACGGCGCTGGGCAGATGGCGGGCAATCAACCCGCGATAGGCCGCAGCGCCCAGGCATGCACCCACGATCGGTGCAAAAATCGGAACCAGGAAGTACGGGATGTCGCGTCCACCCGTGAGGGAAATTTCACCCCACCCGGTGAAGAAAGTCATCAGTTTAGGGCCGAAGTCTCGCGCCGGATTCATCGCGAAGCCCGTCAGCGGCCCCATCGAGCTGCCAATCACCGCGATCAGCAGGCCGATCAGCAGTGGCGCCAGCGGGCCGCGGGGCAGGCCATTGTTGTCATCGGTCAGGGACATGATCACGCCCATCAGAATGGCGGTGATGATCACCTCCACCAGAAAGGCCTGGCCAGTGGACAGCGCCGGGTGTGGGTAAGTGGAAAACACCGAGGCCAGTTCAAGGCTGGCTTCTGAGCCACGAATCATTTGCCGGGACTGTTCGAAATCGAAGAATAGATTGCTGTACAGCGTGTAGACCAGCAGCGCGCCACAAAAGGCGCCGGCCACCTGGCAAATAATATAGAAGGGTAACTTACGCTTTTCAAAGTCGGTGAAAATACACAGCGCGATGCTGACGGCGGGGTTCAGGTGTGCGCCGGAAACGCCGGCGCTGAGGTAGATCGCCATGCTGACACCGACACCCCAGATGATACTGATTTCCCACAGACCGAAACTCGCACCCGCGACCTTGAGCGCTGCAACGCAGCCAGTGCCGAAGAAAATCAGCAGGGCAGTCCCCAGGAATTCGGCCAGGCATTGGCTGGAAAGGGGTGGCTGTTGTAAAGCAATTGTCATTCAAACCTCGGTTTTTGTTGTTGTCTGGCGCGTCCGGTAAAGCCCGATCGCGCGTTCAGCGCCGAGGTAGGATCCTCATCCTGAACTCGGGGTGTTGGTTGAGACCAGCATTTCTGTTTTCAGTTTCGAAAAAATATAGACAAGAAACGCTGGTGTCAAAGGTCGAAAGTGAACCATTGGTCACATTTAAACTATTCGTGGTGTGAATGACTGTTTCGCTCACGCTAAGTCACTGGGGTTGGCAGCCCAGTTCCAGCGCCTTTTGGCCGACGATGACTTAGAATCCGGCCACGCTTATTCGAATTTTCTCAGGAGCGATCATGACCCCGGCATTGGATCTGCTTAAAAAGGTGCGCGCCGAGCATCGCATTCACAGTTATGAACACGATCCCAAGGCAGCCTCCTATGGTCTGGAAGCGGCAGAAAAGCTTGGACTGGATCCGGCGCAGGTCTTCAAGACGTTGTTGGCGGCCAGCGAAAAAAACGAGTTGTTGGTGGCGGTGGTGCCCGTGGTCGGCAGCCTGGATTTGAAAGCCCTGGCCCATGCCGCCGGCGTAAAGAAAGTCGAGATGGCCGACCCCGCGGCCGCCCAGCGTTCGACCGGTTATCTGCTCGGTGGTATCAGTCCATTGGGGCAGAAAAAACGTCTTCGCACTTTTATCGACAGTTCTGCCCAGCCGTTCGCCAGCATCTTTGTCAGTGCCGGAAGGCGCGGGCTGGAGGTAGAGCTGGCGCCTGCGGTACTGGCCGAGCATACCGGGGCGGCGTTTGCGGATATCGGGCGTGCTTGAAACCGGCGCAGGGCGTGAGCAAGTACCGTTGTCATAATGGTGTCGGGCTTAGGCTGGGTGGCTGCCGGGGGCCTTCGTCCTGGGCTGTAGGGTGAAAATTCGTCGGATCTGTCACTGGAAAAGCAGTAGCTGGGCACTCATGCTCATGCATCAATAACAAGGAGAAGTGCCATGCAGCTTGCGTTTCATCAAGTCGATGCGTTCAGTGATCGGCCGTTTGGCGGCAATCCGGCGATGGTCTATCGGCTCGACGCCTGGCTGGCCGATGACTTGATGCAAAGGATCGCCGCCGAACATAACCTGGCTGAAACGGCCTTTCTGGTGCGTGAAGGCCAGCATTGGCATATCCGCTGGTTCACGCCCACCACTGAGGTACCGTTGTGCGGGCATGCCACCTTGGCCAGCGCCCATGTGCTGTTCGAGGTCTATCACGAAACCGTCGAGCGACTGGACTTCATCTGTCGATCCGGGGCGTTGAGCGTCACTCGCGAAGGTGATCGGCTATGGCTGGATTTTCCAGCCATCGTCCCCAGCGAGTTGGGTGCATCCCTGGTGGTCCAGGCTGCCCTGGGCGTGGAAGCGGTGGACGTGTTGAGCTCCAACGAACTGTTCGTCGTGCTGGAGTCGGAGCAGGCGGTGCTCGATTGCAAGCCGGACATGGCGGCCCTGGCGAAGCTGCCGTGGCCGGGCGCAATCGTGACTGCGCCGGGAAGCCGGCATGATTTTGTCTCGCGCTATTTCGCCCCGGCGATTGGCATCAATGAAGATCCGGTCACGGGCTCGACCCATTGCAGCCTGATTCCCTACTGGTCCAGGCGCTTGGGCAAGCTGGGGCTGACGGCTTATCAGTGCTCGGCCAGGGGCGGCGAACTGTTCTGCCGACTTGAGGGAGAGCGGGTGAAGATTGGCGGGAATGCGACGTTGGTGGCCAGTGGGACGTTGATGTTGGGGGGAGCCGGTAACCTCATCTCAAATCTCTGAGGTCAAAATGTGGGAGCGAGCCTGCTCGCGATAGCGTTGGTTCAGCTTGCATCGATGCTGAATATGCCTACGCCATCGCGAGCAGGCTCGCTCCCACAATTGCTTCTAGCTGGCAGTACTGTAGCGCCGCACGCCGCTTTCCACGGGGGGTATATGGGCCGCCGTGCTCCCTGACGCCTGGAACAGCACCAAGTGTTCAGCCGCTACGCGGATGCCGACGTTGTCCCCCACCAGATGGTCGGCATGGCTCGGGAAAATGGATTCCAGCTGCGCTCCGGTCGGCAATTGCAGGCGATACAGGGTTGAAGCCCCCAGGAACGTCTTGCCGACAATCCTGCCTGTGAGCGGACTGTCCGGTGCGTAGACGATATCGTCCGGGCGCAGCAGCACATCCACCGCACCACCGATGGGCCAGGTGTAGGCCCGATTGCCGCGCAGGATACCCAGCTCGGTCTGCACCGATTCCGGGCTGTCGAGCTGGCCGCGAATGAAGTAGCCCTGGCCAATGAAGCTGGCGACAAATGGCGTCAGCGGTTCATGGTACAGATTGTAGGGCGTATCCCACTGTTCCAGCCGACCCTCCTTGAATACCCCGACATGGTCGCTCACCGCGAAGGCTTCTTCCTGATCGTGGGTTACCAGAATCGCGCTGGTGCCGCGGACCTTGAGAATGTCCCGCACTTCATGGCTGAGCTTGCGTCTGAGCTCACCATCGAGATTGGAGAACGGTTCGTCGAGCAGCAGCAATTGCGGTTCCGGCGCCAGGGCGCGAGCCAGGGCCACACGTTGTTGCTGACCCCCGGACAGTTCATGGGGAAAGCGCTTGCCCAGGCTCTTCAGGTTGACCAGCTCCAGCAGTTCCTCGACCACGCGGTCCTTGTCCGGATGCTTGCGAATGCCAAACGCAATGTTCTCTGCCACGCTCAGGTGAGGGAACAGCGCATAGTCCTGAAATACCATGCCGATGCGGCGTTTTTCCGGGGCGAGGGTGAAACCGGCGCGGGAGATGGTTTCCCCCGCCAGCTGGATCTCACCTTCCTGTACCGGTTCGAAACCGGCGATGGCTCGCAGCGTCGTGGTCTTGCCACACCCGGACGAGCCGAGCAGGCAACCGATATCCCCGGCATTGAGGTGCAGGTTGAGGTTCTGGACGACGCGCTGGTTTTGATAACCGCAAGTCAGGTTCTGCAGGTTCAGTAGCAGGGTATGGCTCATGCGTGGTGGTACGCCGGCTCGACCAGAAACTCGAGCAAGGCCTTTTGTGCGTGAAGGCGATTTTCTGCCTGATCCCATGCCACGGAGCGTGGATCGTCCAGCAGGTCGACGCTGATCTCCTCGCCGCGATGGGCCGGCAGGCAGTGCATGAACAGCACGTCAGCGTCCGCCAGGTCGAGCAGGGCGCGGTTGACCTGAAGTGGCGCGAACAGTTTCAGACGCTTGGCGGTTTCTTCTTCCTGGCCCATGGAGGTCCAGACATCAGTGCTCACCAGATGCGCGCCGGCCACGGCCTGTTTCGGATCACGGACGATGGTCACCCGGCTCCCGGCCTTGGCCACCAGTTCGGCACTGGGGTCGTAGCCTTCCGGGCAGGCGATGCGCAGTTGGAAGTCGAACTGGATCGCGGCTTCTATATAGCTGTTGCACATGTTGTTGCCATCGCCGACCCAGGCCACGGTCTTGCCCTGGATCGAGCCGCGGTGTTCGAGGAACGTCTGCATGTCGGCCAGCAACTGGCAGGGGTGCAAGTCATCGGACAGACCATTGATCACCGGTACGCGCGAGTGCGCCGCAAACTCAGTCAGCGTGCTGTGGGCGAAGGTACGGATCATCACCGCATCAAGCATGCTCGACATGACGATGGCGCAGTCGCCGATCGGTTCGCCACGGCCCAGCTGGGTGTCGCGGGGCGACAGGAAGATTGCCTGGCCGCCGAGCTGGATCATGCCGGCTTCGAAAGAAATACGGGTGCGGGTCGATGACTTCTCGAAGATCATCCCCAGCACACGGTTTTTCAGGGGCTCGAACAGTACGCCGCGATTACGCAGGTCCTTGAGCTCCACGCCTCGACGGATCACGCCGAGCAACTCGTCGGGCGTGAAATCCATCAGGGAGAGAAAGTGCCTTGCGCTCATGATTGACTACCTTTTGTCACTGATCGCAGATGCTCAAAGCCTTGTTTCATGAAAAAACGGGCGAGACCTGCGGCAAAAGCCGCACGGGGCGACGAAATAGGGGAAGGCGCGATCTTATAAGGAAATGTCGCGTCTTACCAATAGGGCTACAGTTTTAGGGGATTTCAGCGAGGTCATAGCAGGTTGGCGAAGACATGTATGAAGCCGGTTTCCTGACAGCAGCCACCCATTTGTACACCGGCCTTGCGCAGCTTGGCAATCAAACCGGGGCGTTATTGAATGATTTGGCCGGCCTGTTCCTGGGCGTGAATATTTCCTAATGCCAGGGCCTGGGTTATAAATGAACCTCAGACGCAGGAGCCCCGAAATGGATTCGAAAGAGCAACAACTGATGGAACTACTGGGGCTGACAGCGCGCTCCCTGACTCACCTGACCGCCTCGGTGACGTCCATGTCATTCGAGTTGCTGCGCAGCGATGACGAGGTGACCAAGGCTGCAGGTCGACGCATGATCGATCGCATGGCCACCATCAGCAGCGGGCTCGACGAGCATTGGCGATTGATCGGAGAGTTGACGGGCGTGCCCATTGCTCACGAGCAAGTGGAAACCATCGAGGAAATCCAGTTGCTGGCGCCGCCTTCCGAGCAGCCTTGAGCTCACTGCATCGGCGGGCCTGATGCACGGCAATTCACAGGACGAACGTCGCTGGCGCAGGGGGGGATCACGCGCCATAGTTTTGTTCCCGCGGCCGAAAACGCCCGTTACGAATAAAATAGAGGCTGGCCATGACCAAGACTCTCCACCACCGTGCGTGCCATCTGTGCGAAGCCATCTGTGGCTTGACCCTTGAAACCACCGAGACCGAAGGCCAGGGCCTGGCGATCACCTCGATCAAGGGCGATCCACTGGACAGCTTCAGTCGCGGCCACATCTGCCCCAAGGCGGTAGCGCTGCAGGATATTCAGAACGATCCGGATCGCCTGCGCCAGCCCATGCGGCGGGTCGGTAGCGAGTGGCAGCCTATTGCCTGGGACGATGCCTTCGCGCTGGTGGCCGAACGTCTGGCGGGCATCCAGGAACGCCACGGTCAGAACGCGGTAGCGGTCTACCAGGGCAATCCCAGCGTGCATAACTATGGGCTGATGACCCACAGCAACTATTTTTTGGGCCTGCTGAAGACGCGCAGCCGGTTTTCGGCGACTTCGGTGGACCAACTGCCTCACCACCTGACCAGCCACCTGATGTACGGTCACGGTCTGTTGTTGCCAATACCGGACATCGATCACACCGACTTCATGTTGATCCTGGGCGGCAACCCGCTGGCCTCCAATGGCAGCATCATGACCGTGCCGGACGTGGAAAAACGCCTCAAGGCGATCCAGGCCCGTGGCGGTAAAGTGGTGGTGGTCGATCCGCGTCGCAGCGAAACGGCGGCTATTGCCGACCAGCATGTGTTCGTGCGCCCGGGTGGCGATGCCGCTTTGCTGTCTGGTGTGCTCAATACCCTGTTCAGCGAGGGCTTGACCCGTGACAGTCACCTGCCGGTGGATGGCCTGGAAGACGTGCGCCAGGCCGTCGCGACCTTCACGGCTGAAGCGATGAGCCCGCTCTGTGCTGTGCCAGCTACGCAGATTCGGCAGTTGGCCCGGGACTTCGCTGCCGCGCCTTCAGCGGTCTGTTATGGGCGGATGGGCGTCTCGACCCAGGCGTTCGGCACGCTGTGCCACTGGCTGATTCAGCTGATCAACCTGGTGACCGGCAATCTTGACCGGGTCGGTGGGGCCCTGTGTACCGAGCCTGCGGTGGACCTGGTTGCGACCACCTCGGGAGGGCATTTCAATCGCTGGCAAAGCCGGGTGTCCGGGCGTCCCGAGTACGCGGGCGAGTTGCCGGTTTCGGCTCTGGCCGAGGAAATGCTCACCGAGGGCGAAGGCCAGATTCGTGCGCTGGTCACCGTGGCGGGCAACCCGGTGCTGTCCACTCCCAACGGACGGCAACTGGAGCAGGCGCTGGACGGGTTGGAGTTCATGGTCAGCGTCGATCTGTACATCAACGAAACCACGCGCTACGCCGACCTGATCCTGCCATCCACCTCGGCCCTGGAAAACGACCATTACGACACCACGTTCAACCTGTTCGCGGTGCGCAACGTGACCCGTTTCAACCGAGCGATCCTGCCCAAGCCCGAAGGGGCGCTGCACGACTGGGAAATTTTCGTCGGTCTGGCCAAGGCTTTCGCTGCCAGAACCGGCAAGGAACTCAAACCGACCATGCCGCCGGCGCAAATGATCGATTTCGGCCTTCGTGCCGGCGCCTATGGCGACGCCTCGCCGCATAAGCTGTCCCTGGCGACCTTGTTCGACCATCCCCATGGCATCGACCTGGGCGCCCTCAAGCCCAACCTGGCGCCACGCTTGAAAACCGAAAACCAGCGAGTGCAGGCTGCACCGGCGGTCATTCTTGCCGACCTCACGCGCTTTGCCGGGTTGCAGGCACCACAGGCGGATGAGTTGCTGATGATTGGCCGACGTCATGTGCGCAGCAATAACTCCTGGATGCACAATTTCCACCGCCTGGTGAAGGGCAAGCCGCGTCATCAATTGCTGATGCACCCGGAGGATCTGAGCAGTCGCGGGTTGAGCGACGGGCAGCGGGTGAAAGTCAGTTCGCGGGTGGGTATGCTTGAAGTCGAGGTGCAGGGTAGCCTGGACATGATGAAAGGCGTGGTCAGCCTGCCCCACGGTTGGGGCCATGCCCGGCCGGGCGTGCAGATGACCATTGCCAGCGCCCAGCCCGGTTCGAGCGCCAATGACCTGACCGATGACTGTCAGCTGGATGAGTTGTCTGGCAATGCAGCGCTCAATGGGGTTCCGGTGAAGGTGGTGGCTGCGTGAATTTGTCTCTCGGGGAGACCGAGCAGCGTGCTCGGCTTTCCGTTACAATGCGCCACCGTGTCGACAACTGAAGTCGCAAAGTTTAAGCCGAGGTGCTCCGTGGATATCATCGAAACGATTAAAGACCAGATTGCCAACAACACCATCCTGCTTTACATGAAAGGCTCGCCGAATGCGCCACAGTGCGGCTTCTCGGCCAAGGCTGCTCAGGCTGTGATGGCGTGTGGCGAGAAGTTTGCCTACGTGGACATCCTGCAGAACCCGGAAATCCGCGCCAACCTGCCCAAGTACGCCAACTGGCCAACTTTCCCGCAACTGTGGGTGGCCGGTGAGCTGATCGGCGGTAGCGATATCATGACCGAGATGGCGGCCGACGGCTCTTTGCAGGCCACGATCAAGGCTGCTGCCGAAAAAGCGGCTGCGAACAAGACAGAAGCCTGATTCACGGACAAACAATGTGGGAGCGAGCCTGCTCGCGATGAGGGCGTGTCAGTCAACGTGTTGTGACTGATAGACCGCTATCGCGAGCAGGCTCGCTCCCACAAAGGTTTTGCGCTGTGGCCTGGAAATCCAGGCAATAAAAAGCCCCGCCTCTGGAAAGAGGGCGGGGCTTTTTATTGGCTTGCTTTTGGGGAAGTTACTCTTCGCCCATCTGCGATTGCAGGTAGTTCTCAAGACCCACTTTGTCGATCAGGCCCAGTTGGGTTTCCAGCCAGTCGATGTGTTCTTCCTCGGACTCGAGGATGTCTTCAAGCAGTTCGCGGCTGCCGAAGTCGCCAACGCTCTCGCAATGGGCGATGGCGACTTTCAGGTCGGCGTGGCCGGCACGCTCGATCGTCAGATCGCACTTGAGCATTTCCTGAGTGTGTTCGCCGATGTGCAGCTTGCCCAGGTCCTGGACGTTCGGTAGACCTTCGAGGAACAGGATGCGCTTGATCAGCTTGTCCGCGTGTTTCATCTCGTCGATGGACTCGTGGTACTCGTGCTTGCCCAGCTTGTTCAGGCCCCAATCCTCATACATGCGCGCATGCAGGAAGTATTGGTTGATCGCGACCAGCTCATTGGCGAGGATCTTGTTGAGATGCTGGATGACTGTAACGTCGCCTTTCATGGTGAGGGCCTGCCCTGTAATAGCTGTGTATAGGGCTGAGTTTGAGCCGCACACTGACGAGTGTCAAACCTAAGTTATTGAATAATAAATGAAAATTAATCGGAATAAGAATGTTTGTGTTCCGCGTCTAGAGGCTAAGCGCTTGATTTAAAGGCATAAAAAAACCGGACATTGAGCCCGGTTCTTCAAGAAGCTGGATTTAAGCGGCAGTAAATTCTACCGGATAGGGAATCGAGGCCTGGGCCGTTTGCATTTTGGCAAGGGTTTCGCGAACCACTTCCTTGGCCAGGCACGCACATTTGCCGCATTGGCTGGCTACGCCGGTGGCCTGGCGGACTTCGCGGTAGCTGCAGCAGCCTTCATAGATCGCTTCGCGGATTTGTCCGTCGGTGACGCCAGTGCAGAGGCAAACATACATAAGTAAGAACCGTCGCTGGTTGTGACTCAATTGAGACGGATCTTAATGTTAACGAGAATGATTGTCAAAGTGGTTTCTGAAACCCTTGGGCCAGAGCTGACGAACGGTTTTTTATCCAGGGCCAATGAGGGGGCATGCCAAGGGAAAGGATTTTTGGACTCGCCGAAAAACCGTTGAAGACAGTCCAAATTCGCGGTGTATGATGATCGGCCCTTGCAAGCGGGTTCGTGTCACAGGGCTGTCGCCTGAGGGTGGCAGGCTGGCCCGGACCTTGTTTTCACGTTATTCACCAGGAGATATCCAATGAGCGTACTCGTAGGCAAACAAGCCCCTGACTTCACCGTCCCGGCCGTGCTCGGCAACGGCGAAATCGTCGACAGCTTCACCCTGTCCTCGGCCATCAAAGGCAAATACGGCCTGGTGTTCTTCTACCCGCTGGACTTCACCTTCGTCTGCCCATCCGAGCTGATCGCGCTGGATCACCGCATGGACGACTTCAAGGCCCGCAACGTTGAAGTGGTTGCCGTTTCGATCGACTCGCACTTCACCCACAACGCCTGGCGCAACACCCCGATCAACAATGGCGGCATCGGCCAGGTGAAATACACCATGGCTGCCGACATGAAGCACGAAATCGCCAAGGCCTATGACGTTGAGTCCGAAGGCGGCGTGGCCTTCCGTGGCGCGTTCCTGATCGACGACAAGGGCGTTGTCCGTTCGCAGATCATCAACGACCTGCCACTGGGCCGTAACATGGAAGAGCTGATCCGTCTGGTCGACGCGCTGCAATTCCACGAAGAGCACGGCGAAGTGTGCCCAGCCAACTGGAAAAAAGGCGACAAGGGCATGACCGCATCCCCTGAAGGCGTTGCCGCCTACCTGGGCGAGCACAGCGACAAGCTGTAAGCGCAACAGGCACAAAAAAAACCGGCCCTCGATGGGCCGGTTTTTTATGGGGAAGGATTTATCCCAATTGTTGAAAAACACCAGAAACAGCTGTGAGAGCAAAGCTTGCTCGCGATACAGGCGCCTCGGTATCTCTGGGACACCGTGTCGTTTTCATCGCGGGCAAGCCTTGCTCCCACCGTCCTGATGCTTACTCAGCACATCAGTCGTCGAAATCCTGCCAGCCACCCATTTCTTTCCAGCGATTGACGATGCCGCAGAACAGCTCGGCCGTCTTCTCGGTGTCGTAGCGGGCCGAGTGGGCTTCACGGCCATCAAAGTCGATATCGGCTGCCTGGCAGGCCTTGGCCAACACGGTCTGGCCGTATGCCAGGCCGGCAAGCGTCGCGGTGTCGAAGCTGGAAAACGGATGGAACGGGTTGCGCTTCATGTCCAGGCGCGCCACCGCCGCATTGAGAAAGCCCAGGTCGAAGCTGCTGTTGTGGCCGACCAGGATCGCCCGTTTGCAGCCGTTGGCCTTCAAAGCCTTGCGCACGCCTCGGAAAATGTCCGTCAGGGCCGTCTCTTCACTCACCGCCATGCGCAATGGGTGATCAAGCTTGATCCCGGTGAACTCCAGGGCTGCCGCCTCGATGTTGGCGCCTTCGAACGGTTCGACGCGGAAGAAATAGGTGTGATCAGGGAACACAAAACCTTTTTCGTCCATGCCAATGGTGGTCGCAGCGATTTCCAGCAGCGCATCGGTGGCGGAGTTGAAACCGCCGGTTTCTACGTCGACCACGACCGGCAGGTAGCCCCGGAAGCGGGCTGCCATGGGGTGACGGGCAGCGCCCGAACCACCGTTGCCGTCCAGCTCGTCGTCGAAATGATCTTCACTCACACACTTTCCTCCAGCAGGCGCCAGCGCAGTTTTTCACCGGCGCGCAGCGGGATAACAGTCAGCTCGCCAAAAGGCAGGCTGGCGGGGGCGGTCCACTCGTCGCGAACCAGGGTAATACGATCGGTGTTCACCGGCAGGCCATAGAAGCGCGGGCCGTGGAGGCTGGCGAAGCCTTCGAGTTTGTCCAGCGCATTGCGCTGCTCGAACGCCTCGGCATACATCTCGATGGCGGCATAGGCGGTGTAGCAGCCAGCGCAACCGCAGGCCGCTTCCTTGGCGTGCCGGGCATGGGGCGCCGAGTCCGTGCCGAGGAAGAACTTGGCGCTGCCGCTGGTGGCAGCGTCGAGCAAGGCTTCTTGATGGGTGTTGCGCTTGAGGATCGGCAGGCAATAGAAGTGCGGACGGATCCCGCCCACCAGCATATGGTTGCGGTTGTACAGCAGGTGATGCGCGGTAATGGTCGCGCCAACGTTCGCCGGGGCTTCGTTGACGAACTGCACGGCATCACCGGTGGTGATGTGTTCGAACACCACCTTGAGCGTCGGGAAGCGTTCCACGACGCGACGCATGTGCTCATCGATGAAGATTTTTTCGCGGTCGAACACGTCGACGTCGCCACGAGTGATTTCACCGTGGATCAGCAACGGCATCCCGACTTCGGCCATGGCCTCCAGCGCCGGGAATATCTTGTCGATGCTGGTGACGCCGGAGTCCGAGTTGGTGGTGGCGCCGGCGGGGTACAGCTTGGCGGCATGGACGAAGCCGCTGGCCTTGGCCTCGCGTATTTCTTCGGGCTGCGTACGGTCGGTGAGGTAAAGCACCATCAGCGGTTCGAAACGGCTGCCGGCCGGGCGTGCGGCCAGGATTCGCTGGCGATAGCCGTCGGCCTCGATGGCGTTGCGCACTGGCGGAACCAGGTTCGGCATGATGATTGCGCGCCCGAAGGTGCGCGCGACATCGGCGACGGTATGGGTCAACACAGCACCATCGCGAAGATGAATATGCCAGTCGTCGGGACGCAGCAGGGTCAGGCGGTCGGACATTGGGGGGCTTCCAGGCGGGTCAAACTCTGGGGAATGCTACCGGAAAAGACCGATTCAGGCACCCGCTATCAAGTTCTGGCGCAAGTTACCGATAGCTCCTACAGGTGTGCCACGAATCCGTAAGGCGCCCCGGACAGGCGTCATACTCTCAACGTGTGTCGATCTTTGTATAAAAGCCATTGGAGCCGCCCGTGCGCCAGCGTTATTTAGCCTTGCTCAGTGTGTTTGCCAGCCTTCCCGCCATGGCGCTCACTTTCCAGACCCGTCTGGAGAGCATTGAGTGGACGGTCGAAGGCGACAAGTTCGAGTGCCGGCTGAGTCAGCCGGTCACCGATTTCGGCAGCGGCGAATTCGTGCGCCGGGCCGGCGAGCAGGCGATCTTCCGGCTCAAGTCCCATAACCCGATGCTCGGTGGTGGTTCGGCCATCCTGCTGGCGGCCGCCGCGCCTTGGCAGCCGGGACGGGGCGACATCAACCTGGGCTCGGTCAGGCTCGGCAGCGGCGATGTGCTCTTCAACAGCTCTCAGGTCCAGGCGGGCCGCTTGATCAGCGGGCTGATGGAAGGGCGCAGCCCAGTGGTACGGCGTAACACGGGGGACGGGCGGGTTTCGGAAGTCCGGCTGCTGCCCGTGCGCTTCAACAAGGCCTTCAGTGATTACCAGGGCTGCGTGGCAAAACTGTTGCCGAAGAATTTCGAGCAGGTGAAGCAATCCCAGATCGGCTTTCCCGGCGAAGGCGTTGAGCTCGATGCCCGGGCCAAGGCTCAGTTGCAGGTGATGATCGACTTCATCAAAGCCGACCCGACCGTCAACCATGTCGAACTCGACGGTCACTCCGACAATAGCGGCAATCGATTGACCAATCGTGAGCTGTCTCGTCGCCGTGCCCTGGCGGTCCAGGACTTCTTCAAGGCCAACGGCTTTCAAGAGTCGCAGATCACCGTGCGGTTCCACGGCGAACGTTACCCCCTGGTGCCCAACACCAGTGCCGCCAATCGCGCCAAGAACCGCCGTGTGGCCGTGCGCCTGGAGCGTGTGGCGGTGCCTGAAGCGCCGGCACCGCAGGCTACACCCGCCGCGCCCCCTGCCAAGGCTCCGACGCCGACCGCGACACCGGCCCAGCCCACTGCAGCCACCGCCGCGCGGACATCCTGACCCGTGAGGATCGTCGCGCGCTCGACATAATCTGTCGCTTCGTCGTCATAAGCTGTCGCGCCCCTGTAAATTATCCGCGCTGGACGTTAAACTTCCCGGCTTTCCGTACAACCCGTGGAGTGATGGCATGGCGGACGTAAACAAGGTCGTTCTGGCGTATTCCGGCGGCCTGGACACTTCGGTGATCCTCAAGTGGCTGCAGGACACTTATAACTGTGAAGTGGTGACCTTCACCGCTGACCTGGGGCAGGGCGAAGAAGTCGAGCCTGCACGCGCCAAGGCTCAGGCCATGGGCGTCAAAGAGATCTACATCGATGACCTGCGCGAAGAGTTCGTCCGTGACTTCGTGTTCCCGATGTTCCGCGCCAACACTGTTTACGAAGGCGAGTACCTGCTGGGTACCTCCATCGCCCGTCCGTTGATCGCCAAGCGCCTGATCGAAATCGCCAACGAAACCGGTGCCGACGCCATTTCCCACGGTGCCACCGGCAAGGGCAACGATCAGGTGCGTTTCGAACTCGGTGCCTATGCCCTCAAGCCCGGCGTGAAAGTCATCGCGCCGTGGCGCGAGTGGGACTTGCTGTCCCGTGAAAAGCTGATGGACTACGCCGAGAAGCACGCCATCCCGATCGAACGCCACGGTAAGAAGAAATCCCCGTACTCGATGGATGCCAACCTGCTGCACATCTCCTATGAAGGCGGCGTGCTGGAAGACACCTGGACCGAGCACGAAGAAGACATGTGGCGCTGGACCGTCTCCCCGGAGAAGGCTCCTGACACCCCGCAATACCTGGAGCTGACCTATCGCAACGGCGATATCGTCGCGCTGGACGGCGTGGAAATGAGCCCGGCCACCGTGCTGGCGACCCTGAACCGTATCGGTGGCGAACACGGCATCGGTCGTCTGGACATCGTCGAGAACCGTTATGTCGGCATGAAGTCCCGCGGCTGCTACGAGACCCCGGGCGGCACCATCATGCTGCGTGCTCACCGCGCGATCGAGTCGATCACCCTGGACCGCGAAGTGGCTCACCTCAAAGACGAGTTGATGCCCAAGTACGCCAGCCTGATCTACACCGGTTACTGGTGGAGTCCGGAGCGCCTGATGCTGCAACAGATGATCGATGCCTCCCAGGTCAACGTGAATGGCGTCGTGCGCCTGAAACTGTACAAGGGCAATGTCATCGTCACTGGGCGCAAGTCTGACGACTCCCTGTTCGATGCCAACATCGCGACTTTCGAAGAGGACGGCGGCGCTTACAACCAGGCCGACGCTGCTGGCTTCATCAAGCTCAACGCCCTGCGCATGCGCATCGCGGCGAACAAGGGTCGCAAGCTGTTCTGATCCTGGCTCCATGAAAACGGCCTGCCATGTGCAGGCCGTTTTTTTTGGGGGACCCTTTCCCCTGTGCTGCTCGTTCGTTGTGGCGCTGTTTTGCGCGTTTGGATCGATCGGCCTCGGCCAGGCCTTCCGGTGCCCGGGGGATAACCAAAATGAACAGTCGTCGCTGTTTTTTCTGTGGATGAACAGTGATCAGCCATCCTTTGCCCTTGGGCGCCCGGCGGGAAAACCGTGCGCGC
The DNA here is from genome assembly GCF_003033885.1 of Pseudomonas rhizophila. Lineage (NCBI taxonomy): Bacteria > Pseudomonadati > Pseudomonadota > Gammaproteobacteria > Pseudomonadales > Pseudomonadaceae > Pseudomonas > Pseudomonas rhizophila. The sequence continues at coordinate 2,268,390 of NZ_CP024081.1, forward strand.
CGACAGCTCGAATCATCCATGATTTTCATGAAGTGTTTGCTCTTGCGAAAATCCGAGGGCGAATATAACGAGCGATAGTTAAAGTTCAGGGTGATAAAAAAAAGAAATAATAGATAGAACGGAAAGCTGATCAGAAACCAAAGATAGTATTCACGGTCCTGATCGTCGAGGAAAGGCAGGGAGATGGCTGCCGAAGTCTCGGACAAAGTTGCGAATATAGCGATTAGCGTCATGGGGTTGGTGATGATTTTCGAAGGTTTGTTCATGGTGGATGCTCATAACATATTCAGGCTCGGTGATTGCATTAGGAAGGTGTGAGTAATTGATGAGTTCGCGGTTAAGGCATTGATCGTGGTGTTTCCTCATGAATAGGATTGAATAAATTTCGCTTATTCCTTATGTGAATTCAATTTTATTTAAATAAAACCTTTGTGGTTGTGTTGGTAAATAATTCAGTTACTTTTTATGAGGCGAGTGTTTTTTTGCTATTGGGGGACGGGGTGGATGCAGAAAAAAGCGCTTGTTTAGAGGGGCGCGGATCCCCTGATGCATCCATTTGCCTCTGTAAACAAATTTATGGCGCATTATTTCCAAGGGGATTTGTAGGATTTTTCTGTATCGCTTGTAGGTTGCGTCTCTCGGTGCGAGCGGTCAGGGGGGGCGGCATGCCAAGGTAGAATTGACTAGGCTATTGTGCGTGCTCTAAAAATTCGAACAGCGAAGTTGGATTTGCCCATGAATAAAGTGCTGATCGTGGATGATCATCCCGTCATTCGTCTTGCTGTACGTTTGCTAATGGAGCGTCATGGATATGAAGTTATTGCCGAAACCGATAATGGCGTCGATGCGTTGCAACTTTCCCGTGAACTTATGCCTGATATCGTTATTCTGGATATCGGCATTCCGAAACTGGATGGACTGGAGGTCATCGCACGCCTGACCGCCAACCCTTCACCTTTGAAAGTTCTGGTGCTGACTTCCCAGGCACCTGGGCATTTTTCGATGCGCTGCATGCAGACGGGGGCAGCCGGTTATGTGTGCAAGCAGCAGGACCTCACCGAGTTACTCAGTGCAATCAAGGCGGTGCTGTCGGGGTACAGTTATTTCCCCAATCAGGCGCTGCATACGGTGCGTTCGAGTCTGGGTAACGCAAGCGAGTCCGATATGGTCGATCGACTGTCCGGGCGAGAGATGATGGTCTTGCAGCAACTGGCTCGCGGAAAGACCAACAAGGAAATTGCCGATGGGATGTTCTTGAGCAACAAGACCGTCAGTACATACAAGACACGCTTGTTGTTGAAGCTCAATGCCCGCTCGCTGGTTGATCTGATCGAACTGGCGCAGCGTAACGGGTTAGTGTGAGTTTTTCCGGCCGCGCGTACTCAGTAAAAAGCCTCCATTCGGGAGGCTTTTACGTGTCAGAGGTCAAAGTCGTAATCGGCCAGTTGTTTCTGCAAGCGGCGCTCTTCCAGCAGATTATCAATCGTGCGACGTTTGCTCAGATTGGTTTTCGCTGTTTCGACGACCACAGGTTCCACATCGTCGGCCTCAACGGCGATGAAATCGTCTTCTACATCCAGTTGTTCTTTGTCAGCACTCATGGGATCGACTCCAGGCTTAAACTGCCATTGGCGCTCCTTATATCGATAAACCACGGGCGGGTAAAAAAGATTTTTTCAATCGACAAATCAATAAAAGCAATAGCGCCTCAATCGTCGGAGGTCTTGTGCTTGTATTCGCATAAGTCCTCGATCCGGCAGCTGCCACAGCGGGGCTTGCGCGCCAGGCAGACGTAACGTCCGTGAAGGATGAGCCAGTGATGGGAATCGAGTAGAAATTCCTTGGGTACGAATTTCATCAGCTTTTTCTCCACCTCCACCACGTTTTTGCCCGGCGCCAGCCCGGTGCGGTTGCTGACGCGGAAAATGTGAGTGTCGACGGCCATGGTCAGTTGGCGAAATGCGGTGTTGAGCACCACATTGGCGGTTTTGCGACCGACCCCTGGAAGCGCTTCCAGCGCTTCGCGAGTCTGTGGGACTTCGCCGTTGTGGCGCTCGATCAGCAGGCGGCATGTCTCGATCACGTTTTTTGCCTTGCTGTTGAACAGGCCGATGGTCTTGATGTACTCGGACAGCCCTTCGACGCCCAGCGCGTGAATCGCCTGCGGCGTGTTGGCCACCGGGAACAGCTTGGCCGTGGCCTTGTTGACGCCGACGTCGGTGGATTGGGCCGACAGAATTACCGCGATCAACAGTTCGAACGGCGAGCTGTAGGCCAGTTCGGTCTTCGGTTCCGGGTTGTCTTCGTGCAAGCGACGGAATATTTCCAGGCGTTTTGCGGCGTTCATGGGCGCGGCGTTTCCTCGATCGTTGAAGGGGGGCTGGCGCCCGTCCAGGCCTGGTGCGCTGCCAGCAACAGACCGAGCAGAATAAACCCGCCAGGGGCGAGCAAGGCCAGTGATATTGCGTTGCCAATCAGCTCGCGCAGGGCGCCCAAGCCGATCATCAGCAGGCCGAACACGCCTGCCAGCCTGAGATGTTCGGGCAGGCGTGAGCCGACGAAGATGTCGTCATGCTCCAGCGCCACGCAGCTCAAAGCGATCCAGCCAATGTAAAGGCTCAGCGGCTGATACATTTCCAGCATCCAGGCCTGCGCCATCAGGCCTGCGCAAGCCGTCAGGGTGGCGGCCAGCACAATGGAGGCGAGCAGTCGCTGAGGCGCTGTCAGGTGGGACCGTACCAGCCCCATGGCCAAGCCATGGCCGGCACTGATCAGTACCCAGGCCAGCCATAAGCCCAGCGCGTTTGCCAGCGAATCGCTGGCGCCGACCAAGGGCACGAGCAGCAGGCCGCGGGTCAGGAGCAATGGCTTATTCATCAATGATCACTCCGGTCAGTTGAGCCTGATGCTCGTCGAAGTAACGCAGTGCATCGTGAACAGCCTGCAGGACCGATCGGGAGGTGACGGTCGCGCCAGCCAGTTGATCGAACTGCCCCTGATCCTTTTTCAACGCCCAGCCGCTGTCGGTGGGCGCCTGGAGCGACTTACCGTTGAAGGATTGCAGCCAGGGATTTGGCCAGTCAGCGATGGCCGCACCCAGGCCGGGCGTTTCCGACTGGCGCAGGGTTTTCACGCCCAGCAACCGCCCTTGCGGGTCGATAGCGACCAGCAATTGGATGCTGCCTTCATAGCCCAGTACCTGACTGCGTAACAACACTGCGTTGGGCAGGCCGGCACGAGTCGCCAGGTATCCGCCCAGCAGCGTGCTATGGGCCAAGGTCACGGGGGCCGTTACGACAGGTTGTGCCAATGGCTGATTGTCGTATCGGTCGGTCGGCAGCACGTCGAGCAAGGTTCGGTTCGCAAGGTCTTGTTGCTGACCCTTGATGCGCCCTGCGGTGCTGAGCTGAGTCAGGTAAGTGGCCCCAATGCCGAGACCGATCAGCAAAGCCAGGATGGCAACGCCACGGTAGTTTTTCATAGGGGCTGCGACCTGTGTCGCGCCTCGGCGAAGCGCTCCAGTGCGGGCACGCCGAGGTTCATCAGCAGCACCGCAAACGCCACGCCGTCCGGGTAACCACCCCAAGTCCGGATCAAGTAAGTCAGCAGTCCCACGCCTGCGCCAAACAGCAGGCGAGCGAGGGGCGCTTTGGCGCCCGAGACCGGTTCGGTCACGATAAAAAACGCACCGAGCAGGGTCGCACCCGTGAGCAGATGAAACAACGGCGAGCCATTGGAGTCGGAGCCCGATCCGTTCCAGCACAACAAGCTGATGATGAACAGGCCGGCGAGCATGCCCACCGGCGCGTGCCAGCTGAACACCCGTTGGTGCAGCAGGAACAGTCCTCCGGCCAGAAACGCCAGGTTGACCCACTCGACGCCGCGCCCACCCCAGCGTCCGAACGCCGGGTTGGCGGCGAACAGCTCATCGATGGTCAGGCTTTTGTTGATTCGCAGGCTGTCCAAAGCCGTTGCTGCTGCCCATCCATCAGGCCCAGGGTGAACCGCGAACACCTGTTGCAGGCCGTCGGACAGGCTCATGCCGTGAAGTGCCGGCCATTGATTGAGTTGCTGGGGAAACGCGATCAGCACCAGGGCGTAGCCGAGCATCGCCGGGTTGAACGGGTTATTGCCGACGCCGCCCCACAGGTGCTTGCCGAACAGCAAGGCGCAAGCTGTGGCTGTGACGGTCAGCCACCAGGGGCAATACGCTGGCAAGGCCAGCGCCAACAGCGTGGCGCTTACCAGCGCGCTGCCATCGTTGAGTGCCGGTTTGAGCGGCCGGCGCCGTAAGCGCAGCGCCAGTGCTTCGACGGCCAGTGCGCTAAGGCCCGCCAGCAACAGGTTGAACACCACGCCCCAGCCATAAAACCACGTCAACGCCAGAATGCCGGGCAGTGTCGCCAGTAGCACCCGCAGCATCGCCTGCCGCAGCCGTTCGTCCATGGGCTCAGGGAGCGACATGAGCATCCACCTGGCGTTCGGCGTCTTTCACCGCTTGCTCCAGGGGCTCTATTTGTTCATCCGACGCCCCTGCGGCCCTGGCCTTGCTGAGTTCGGCGCGACGCATGGCCAATTGGATCTTGGCCCGTTTCAGCTCGGCACTTTGAGTGGGGGCGGGGGTTGAAACAGTGGGCTGGACCGTCCCTTCCAATTGCGTCAAGGTTTGTTGCGCCGCTTCGAACTGGCGCTGTAGCACGATCAATTGCGACTGTTGTTCGAAGGTCGGCGGGTGGCCGAATGCTTTCAAGGATTTGTTCAACTGCGCCCGGCTCATGGCCAGGTCGACCTTGGCTTTTTTCAAGGCCGCATCGGCGTTGGCGGCTTTTTGCGCCCGTACCCGCTCCAGTGCCGCTTGCACGGGGTCGACGGACTGGGTTTGGGGCTGTGAGGCGCGCTGTGTACGGGCCAGACGCTCGGCGAGACGCTGCTCCTCTTCGCGGCGCAGACGTGCGTTGCGCTGTTCGAAGCGCCGCCGGGCATGGTCGCGCTTGGCGGTGCGCGCTTGCTGCTCTTCGACGCTGAAGGCCAAGCCACCGACCACCGGCACCACGGTTGCCGTGGGCAATGGGTGCATTTCGATGCAGTCGACCGGGCAGGGCGCCACGCATAGATCGCAGCCTGTGCATTCGTCGACCAGGACGGTGTGCATCAACTTCGCCGCACCGACAATCGCGTCTACCGGGCAGGCCTGGATGCACTTGGTGCAGCCGATGCATTCGGCTTCGCGAATAAAGGCGATCTGCGCCGGGGCTGAACCACGGCTGGTATCGAGCTCAAGCACAGGCACTTTCATCAGCTCGGCCAAGGCGGCGATGGTTTCACGGCCACCGGGCGGACACTTGTTGATCGGTTCGCCCTGGGCGATGCCTTCGGCGTAGGGCTTGCACCCGGGGTGGCCGCACTTGCCGCATTGGGTCTGCGGCAGCAGGGCGTCGATACGTTGAATCAGACTCATGCTTTGACCAGCCCGCGCAATCCAAGAAATGCCACCGCCATGAGCCCTGCGCCGATCAACTGGATCGGCAGACCACGAAAGGGTCTGGGGATATCGTTATCGAAGGTGCGCTGACGCAAATCATCGAACAGGCTCAACACCAGCCAGAAACCCAGGCCGGCGCCCAGGCTCGCGGCGACGGTGAGGCCCAGGCCGTGGTCATTCCGGCTGTTGATCAGCGTGATGCCCAGTATGCCGGCATTGCCCAGCAGCAGTGGCCACAAACCATCGAACGGCAGCGTCGGCAGCCAGCGCCCCAGCCAGTGCAGCAACGGTGCAATCAGCAACACACTCAAGGACAGCCATGCCAACAGGCGCAGCGAGGTCAGATTGGCCGGAACCAGCAGCCAGCGATCGATCAGATAACCCAAGGTGCCGACCATCAGCATCAGGCATGTCGTCGCCAGGCCCAGGGCGTGGACTTGCCTTCTTCCATTGGCCGCCAGCAGCGGATTGACGCCCAGCGGCCAATGCAACACAAGGTTGTTGATCAGGGCGGCGCTGAACAGTGTAAGAACGATTTCGGTCATGGGCGTGCTGGAACGAGAACCTGTCGTTAGAGGTTAGGCATTATCCGGCACACCGTCAGGGTGGGCCAGATATGAAAATCCCACAGTCGCCTGCCGGCGACTGTGGGATCGGTACCGCGCGTGGTCGCGTTATTTGATCCGCTGACCCGGCTTGGCGCCGCTATCGGGGCTCAGCAGGTAGATTTCTTCACCGCCGGGACCTGCCGCCATCACCATGCCTTCGGAGATGCCGAAACGCATTTTGCGCGGCTTGAGGTTGGCGATCATCATCGTCAGCCGGCCTTCGAGCTTGGCCGGGTCTGGATAGGCGCTCTTGATGCCGGAGAACACGTTGCGCTGCTCATCACCGATGTCCAGCGTCAGGCGCAGTAGCTTGTCGGCGCCTTCCACGGCTTCAGCCTTGACGATCAGGGCTACGCGCAGGTCGATGGCGGCAAAGGCGTCGAAATCGATCTCCGGCGACAACGGGTCCTTGGTCAGCTCGCCATTGCCGGCCGGGGCACCGGTGTCGGTCTGGCTGGCGGCCAGGTCTTCTTTCGAGGCGTCGGTCATGGCTTGCACCTTGGTGGCGTCGATGCGAGTCATCAGCGGCTTGAACTCGTTCAGTTGATGGTTGCTCAGCAGCGTCTGGTGATCGTCCCAGGTCAGCGGTGCGACGTTCAGGAAAGCTTCGGCATCGGCGGCCAGCAACGGCAGCACCGGCTTGAGGAAGATCACCAGTTGGCGGAACAGATTGATACCCAGGGCGCAGATCGCCTGGACTTCGTCCTGCTTGCCTTCCTGTTTGTTCAGTGACCACGGCGCCTTGTCGGCGATCCAGGCATTGGCGCGGTCGGCCAGGGCCATGATCTCGCGCATCGCCCGGGCAAAGTCACGGGCCTCGTAGGCTTCGGCGATGCTCGGGGCCGCCGCCAGAAAGGCCTCGGTCAGCTCCGGCGCGGCGTTACCGGCCACCAGTACACCGGCGTTGCCTTTGTGGATGAAGCCGGCGCAACGGCTGGCGATGTTGACTACCTTGCCCACCAGGTCGGAGTTGACCTTCTGCACGAAGTCTTCAAGGTTCAGGTCCAGGTCGTCCACGCCACGGCCGAGCTTGGCCGCGTAGTAGTAGCGCAGGTATTCCGGCGACAGATGGTCCAGGTAGGTCCGGGCCTTGATGAAGGTGCCGCGGGACTTGGACATTTTCTGTCCGTTGACGGTCAGGTAGCCGTGGACGTTGATACCGGTCGGTTTACGGAAACCGGCGCCTTCGAGCATGGCGGGCCAGAACAGCGCGTGGAAGTTCACGATGTCCTTGCCGATGAAGTGATACACCTCGGCCGTGGAGTCCTTGCCCCAGAACGCGTCGAAGTCCAGCTCCGGCGTGCGGTCGCAAAGGTTCTTGAAGCTCGCCATGTAGCCGATGGGCGCGTCCAGCCATACGTAGAAATACTTGCCGGGCTCGCCGGGGATTTCGAAGCCGAAGTACGGCGCATCGCGGGAAATGTCCCACTCTTGCAGGCCGGAGTCGAGCCATTCGGCGAGCTTATTGGCCACCGCGTCGTGCAACGTGCCGCTGCGGGTCCAGGTTTGCAGCATCTCTTGGAAGTCCGGCAGCTTGAAGAAGAAGTGCTGGGAGTCCTTGAGCACTGGCGTCGCCCCGGAAATCGCCGATTTCGGGTCCTTCAGGTCGGTCGGTGCGTAGGTGGCGCCGCATTTTTCGCAGTTATCGCCGTACTGGTCCTCGGTGCCACATTTCGGGCAAGTGCCTTTGATAAAGCGGTCGGCCAGGAACATTTTCTTTTCCGGGTCGAAATACTGGGTGATCGAACGGGTCGCGATGTGCCCGGCGTCACGCAGCTTCAGGTAGATCTGGCTCGACAGCTCACGGTTTTCTTCGGCGTGAGTGGAGTGGAAGTTGTCGAAGTCCACCAGGAAATCGGCAAAGTCGGCGCTGTGTTCGGCCTGGACGTTGGCGATCAGTTGCTCCGGGGTGATGCCTTCCTTTTCCGCGCGCAGCATGATGGCCGAACCGTGGGCGTCGTCGGCGCAGACATAGATGCACTGGTTGCCGCGATGTTTCTGGAAGCGCGTCCACATATCGGTCTGGATGTATTCCAGCATATGGCCGAGGTGAATCGAACCATTGGCATAGGGCAGGGCGCTGGTGACGAGGATCTTGCGTGGCTCGGACATGGGGCTCGGCTACTTGATGAAACGGAGGTCGGCCACTATAAAGCGCTGGGAAATATATTTCACCCCACTGGCCTGTTTCCGGATGCATTGCTGGGGGCGGTATGGACACAACCTGTGGCGAGGGGATTTGTCCCCGCTGGACTGCGCAGCAGTCCAAAATAGAGCACTCTGACACACTGTAGCAGCAGGTTTTAGGGCCGCTGCGCGCCCCAACGGGGATAAATCCCCTCGCCACAAAGGTGTTCGCGCGACAGCGTGGGGCGTAGGATAGCGGCCTGTTTTTCAAGTCTTGCTATCGGAGTTGCCCATGAGCGCCGTCAATCGCGCAGCGGTGGAAGCCGTTCTTCGCCAGTACACCGACCCTTACCTGAATCAGGACCCGGTCAGCGCCGGATGCGTGCGCACCATCGACATCCAGGGCGATCGCGTCAGCGTCCAGCTGGAAATCGGCTACGCCGCCGATCTGTTCAAGAGCGGGTGGGCGCAAATGCTGCAAATGGCGATCGAGTCCATGGACGGTGTAGCCAGCGCCAAAGTCGACGTCACCAGCGTGATCGCTGCTCACAAGGCCCAGGCGCAGGTGCCGGGGCTGGCGAACGTCAAGAACGTGATCGCTGTGGCCTCGGGCAAGGGCGGCGTGGGTAAGTCCACCACCGCCGCCAACCTGGCCCTGGCCCTGGCCCGTGAAGGCGCGAAGGTCGGGATTCTCGACGCGGACATATACGGCCCGAGTCAGGGCATCATGTTCGGCGTTGCCGAGGGCACCCGGCCGCAGGTCAAGGACCAGAAATGGTTCGTTCCGATCCAGTCCCATGGCGTGGAAGTCATGTCCATGGCCTTCCTGACCGATGACAACACGCCGATGGTCTGGCGCGGGCCGATGGTTTCCGGCGCCTTGCTGCAACTGGTGACGCAGACCGCCTGGGGCGATCTGGATTACCTGGTGATCGACATGCCGCCAGGCACCGGGGATATCCAACTGACCCTGGCGCAGAAAGTCCCGGTGGCCGGTGCGGTGATCGTCACCACGCCGCAGGATCTGGCCCTGCTGGACGCCCGCAAGGGTGTGGAGATGTTCCGCAAAGTGAACATCCCGGTACTGGGTGTGGTGGAAAACATGGCCGTGCACATCTGCTCGAACTGCGGACATGCCGAGCATCTGTTCGGTGAAGGCGGCGGAGAAAAACTGGCGAGCCAGTACGGCGTCGAACTGCTGGCCTCGCTGCCGCTGTCGATGCTGATTCGCGAGCAGGCTGACGGCGGCAAACCCACGGTCATTGCCGAGCCGGACAGCCAGATCGCCATGGTCTATCAGGAACTGGCTCGCCACGTCGGCGCGCGGATCGTGCTGCAAGAGGCTGCGTCACCGGCGATGCCGAACATCACCATGAGCGACGATTGAATAAGCCGTAACACAATCCATTGTGGGAGCGAGCCTGCTCGCGATAGCGGTGTATCAGTCACATCAAAGTTGACTGACCCGGCGCCATCGCGAGCAGGCTCGCTCCCACAGTGGTTGTGTGTCGGTTTTTAGATCCGCAACCCGCCATCCATCTCCAGGATCCGACCGGTGTAATAGTCGTTCTCGAAGATGTACGCCGCCGAATGGGCGATCTCCTCGGGTTTGCCCATGCGCTTGAGCGGGATGCCAGAGGTCATTTTTTCCAGGGCTTCGGGTTTCATGCCCAGGGTCATTTCGGTTTCGATGAAGCCCGGCGCGATGCCGGCGACACGGATGCCGTAGCGTGCCAGTTCCTTGGCCCAGGTCACGGTGGCGGCCGCCACGCCGGCCTTGGCCGCCGAATAGTTGGTCTGGCCGACGTTGCCGGCGCGCGAGATCGACGAAATGTTGATGATCGCGCCGCTGTTCTTCAGCTCGACCATTTTCGCTGCCACTTCGCGGGTACACAGGAAGACACCCGTGAGGTTGACGTCAATCACCGCCTGCCACTGGGCCAGGCTCATTTTGCTCATTTCGCCGTCCTTGACCTTGAGCAGCAAGCCGTCGCGCAGGATCCCGGCGTTGTTGATCAAGCCGTGAATCGCGCCGAAGTCTTCGGCGACCCGGGCGACCATGTCGCTCACTTGCTCCTCATTGGCGACGTTGCACAGATAAGCCCGGGCCTCGACACCCTTGGCCGCGCAGGCGGCAACCGCCTGGTCGAGTTTTTCCTGATTGAGGTCCACCAGGGCGAGCTTGGCGCCTTTGCCGGCGAAATACTCGGCCATGGAGCGGCCCAGACCCTGGCAACCGCCGGTGATAATGATTACTTTGTCGGTGAGTTGCATTGGCATGTCCAGATTGCAGAGCGGTTGGAGGATGTCCTTTTACTGGCCTCTCGATCTGCGACGGCGTAGCCCGGTTGCACACGAGAACTGCCTAAAGGCGCGCTGGTACTTTGCTCCAGTCGCCTGACCGTTTCCAGACGGATTTGATCAAAGGAGTCATAAATTGAGCGTTGAAGCTGCCAAGCATGCACGAGAATTGCTGCTCAAGGAATACCGTGGAGTGCTCTCCACCCATTCCAAATCCATGCCCGGTTTCCCGTTCGGCTCCGTGGTGCCATATTGCCTGGACGACCAAGGCCGTCCACTGATCCTGATCAGCCGTATCGCCCAACACACCCACAACCTGCAAAAAGACCCCAAGTGTTCAATGCTCGTAGGTGAGCGGGGGGCCGAGGATGTGCAGGCCGTAGGGCGCCTGACTTATCTGGCCGAGGCGCGCAAGCTGGAAGACAACCTCGCCATCGACGCCGCCGCTGAGCGTTACTACCGTTATTTCCCGGAGTCGCAGAACTACCACAAGGCCCATGACTTCGATTTCTGGGTGCTCAACCCGGTGCGTCATCGTTACATCGGTGGCTTTGGGGCCATTCACTGGATCGACCAGATCACCCTGGCCAACCCCTTCGCCGGCAAGGCCGAAGCCAGCATGATCGACCACATGAATGCCGACCATGCCAAGGCCATCGCGCATTACGTCGAGCTGGCCGGTCTGCCCGCCACCGAACCTGCGCAACTGGCCGGTATCGACAGCGAAGGCATGCACTTGCGGATCGGTCAGGCCCTTTACTGGCTGGCGTTTCCAGCGCCTTGCAATACGCCGACACAAGTGCGCGAAGCCTTGGTTTATCTGGCTCACGCCGAGCAATGGCCAAAAAATGCTGAGGCTGACGCTTGAATTCACGAAAGGGCGACGTCATTTAGGGTTTGATAGCAAGGCATTCTTGCGTTGAGGAACCTTTTGATGCGCCCTTTTTTGTTGCTCTTTCTGCTGTTCCCGGTGTTGGAGCTGTTCGTATTCGTCAAGGTCAGCGGGGCGATCGGGTTTTTCCCGGCGCTGCTGCTGGTCATTCTCGGCTCGATGCTCGGCGTGTTCGTGCTGCGCATCGCCGGCCTCGCCACGGCTCTGCGTGCCCGTGAAAGCCTGAACCGTGGCGAGCTGCCTGCCCAGACCATGCTCGAAGGCCTGATGCTGGCCTTGGGTGGCGGTTTGTTGATCCTGCCTGGCTTCATCAGCGATGTGCTGGGCCTGGTCATGCTGCTGCCGTTCACCCGTCGGTTGCTGGCCAATAAAATGCGCCAGCGTGCCGAAGAACAGGCGATTCGCCAGCGAGCCTTCGCCGACGACCTTCAGCCCCGTGGCGGGCCGCCTCCACGAGAACCTGTGGGCCGCGAACCGGATGTGATCGAAGGCGAGTTCGAGCACCGCGATACCAAGTAAAACCAGCGACACGGCACCTTCGGGTGCCGTGTTCGTTTTCGGCTTCGTGAAGTAAAAAATTTTCTACCCGACCCTTGAAATCGGCTTGTACGCCCTTATGTATGGGTCACCGCAAGGTTTCCGGTGGCGACACTGGACAGACTTCCGCGGTTCGCTTGACGAACCGCATCCGGCTCCGCCGGCTTTTGTTAAACCCGCCGGGACTACACCGGCCGATGAAAACCAAAATTAGGAGAGATCGACAATGAAGCTTCGTCCTCTGCATGACCGCGTCGTCATCCGTCGCAGCGAAGAAGAGAAGAAAACCGCTGGCGGTATCGTCCTGCCAGGTTCGGCTGCTGAAAAAGCCAACCACGGTGAAGTTCTCGCTGTAGGCCCAGGCAAGGCTCTGGAAAACGGTGAAGTACGTGCGCTGGCCGTGAAAGTGGGTGACAAGGTTGTGTTCGGCCCTTACTCCGGCAGCAACACAGTGAAAGTCGACGGCGAAGACCTGCTGGTGATGAGCGAGAACGAAATCCTCGCTGTCCTGGAAGACTGATTCCCCCGCTCATTTTCCCGTTACTACAAAGTATTTAAGGAATATCGATCATGGCTGCTAAAGAAGTTAAATTCGGCGATTCCGCCCGCAAGAAAATGCTCGCCGGTGTCAACGTCCTGGCTGACGCAGTAAAAGCGACCCTGGGCCCTAAAGGCCGTAACGTGATCATCGAGAAGAGCTTCGGCGCTCCGACCATCACCAAGGACGGCGTTTCCGTAGCCAAGGAAATCGAGCTCAAAGACCGCTTTGAAAACATGGGCGCGCAACTGGTCAAAGACGTTGCCTCCCGTGCCAACGATGATGCTGGTGACGGCACCACCACCGCGACCGTACTGGCTCAATCGATCGTCAACGAAGGCCTCAAGGCTGTCGCTGCCGGCATGAACCCGATGGACCTCAAGCGCGGCATCGACAAGGCGACCATCGCCATCGTCAAAGAGCTTAAAGCCCTGTCCAAGCCATGCGCTGACACCAAGGCTATCGCTCAGGTCGGCACCATCTCGGCCAACTCCGACAACTCCATCGGCGACATCATTGCCGAAGCCATGGAAAAAGTCGGTAAAGAAGGCGTGATCACCGTTGAAGAAGGCTCGGGCCTGGAAAACGAACTGTCGGTTGTTGAAGGCATGCAGTTCGACCGTGGCTACCTGTCGCCGTACTTCGTCAACAAGCCGGACACCATGGTTGCCGAGCTTGAGAGCCCGCTGATCCTGCTGGTCGACAAGAAAATCTCCAACATCCGCGAAATGCTGCCAGTGCTGGAAGCCGTTGCCAAAGCCGGCCGCCCACTGCTGATCGTGGCGGAAGACGTTGAAGGCGAAGCCCTGGCGACTCTGGTTGTGAACAACATGCGCGGTATCGTTAAAGTCGCTGCCGTCAAGGCACCTGGCTTCGGCGACCGTCGCAAGGCCATGCTGCAGGACATCGCCGTACTGACCGGCGGTACCGTTATCTCCGAAGAGATCGGCCTGAGCCTGGAAAGCACCACCCTGGAGCACCTGGGTAACGCCAAGCGCGTAATCCTGTCCAAGGAAAACACCACCGTGATCGACGGTGCTGGCGTCGAGGCTGATATCCAGGCTCGCGTTACTCAGATCCGCGCACAAGTGGCCGACACTTCGTCCGACTACGACCGTGAAAAACTGCAAGAGCGTCTGGCCAAGCTGTCGGGCGGCGTTGCAGTGATCAAGGTTGGCGCCGGTTCCGAAGTTGAAATGAAAGAGAAGAAAGCCCGCGTTGAAGACGCCCTGCACGCAACCCGCGCAGCCGTCGAAGAAGGCGTGGTACCTGGCGGCGGCGTGGCACTGGTTCGTGCCCTGCAGGCCATCAGCGAGCTCAAAGGCGACAACGATGACCAGAACGTGGGCATCCAGTTGCTGCGTCGCGCTGTTGAAGCACCGCTGCGCCAGATCGTTGCCAACTCCGGCGACGAGCCAAGCGTTGTGGTCGACAAGGTCAAGCAGGGTTCGGGTAACTACGGTTACAACGCTGCGACCGGTGAATACGGCGACATGATCGAAATGGGTATCCTGGACCCAGCCAAAGTGACTCGTTCGGCTCTGCAAGCGGCTTCGTCGATTGCCAGCCTGATGATCACCACCGAGGCGATGATCGCTGAAATCAAGGAAGACGCTCCAGCTGGCGGCGGTATGCCAGACATGGGCGGCATGGGTGGCATGGGCGGCATGATGTAAGCCAGCCTTACCCCTTTACTGAAAAACCCCGTCTGCGAAAGCAGGCGGGGTTTTTTAATGCCTCGGGTTTACCCCGCTCATTGAATTTGCACCAATCCCTGTGGGAGCGAGCCTGCTCGCGATAGCGGTGTAACAGTCACCCTCAATGTTGCTGATCCGACGCTATCGCGAGCAGGCTCGCTCCCACATTCAGATTGGTGTTCAAGCATTGACGGGTTGGGTTGTCGCCGGTCTCTTCACTGTAGAGACCGGCCGGTACAGCACGTAGTAATAACACCCCAGGCAAATCAGCCAACAGAACACCGCTGTCCACGCATTGTGGGAAAAGAAATGCGCCCCTTGCATCATGCGGCTCACGGAGAACAGCGTTCCCAGGGAGGCAGCGAATATGAAGGCCAGGCGGGCCAGGCGAGGGCGGCGGTCGCGCAGTACGAAGAACAACGCGAACAGCGTAAACCCGGTGGCAGCGTGACCACCGGGCCAGCATCGGCCGGGTTTGTCAGTTGCCGGGCGTGGGCTCAGCAGTTCGCTGTAGGTTTGCTTGCCTCCGAACTCCTTCAGGCTCCAGGGGCATTGCACTGCCGTTACGGCTTTCATCGGCGTGACGAATGAAGTAGCCAGCGCCAGGGAGAGCACCAGGCAGCCCAGTTCGCGTTTGAACGGTTTGAGTCGGGTGAGGAAGAACGTGCAGATGAACCCGAGAATCGACAGCACAGAAAACGCGATGACCACCTGTTTGGCCCGGTCATGCAGAATGTCTTCCAGAAAAAAACTGTGCCGACCGATGAACCCGTCGACTGGGTCGTAGAACAGCCTGGCCAGATCCATGTCCAGCGTGGTCAGTTCCAGCAGCACCAGGATCACCGCGATTGCAGCGGGCAGGCCCAGGGCGACCCGGAAATTCAACGGCCTGGAGACGGGACGGGTGGTGGTGGAAACCATGGCAGTACCTTTGGTGGAGTGTTCTTGAGCAGCGCGTTGCGCGCAGTCTGGCCCGGGCAGCGTGGGCGAGGCGTGAATGCCGGGTGAAAAACTCGTCAATGTCCGGGCAATCCACGCGCGACCCTTGCGGGAGCGGGCTTGCTCGCTACGACCGCCGATACAACCCTAGCCGTGATTCACACTTGGCCTTAAGCTGCGCGGGCCACGATGACCGTCCACGTGCGCAGAGGAGATGCCCATGCGAATTCTGTTGGTTGAAGACAACCGTGACATCCTGGCCAATCTGGCCGATTACCTGGGGCTCAAAGGCTATACCGTCGATTGTGCCCAGGATGGTTTGTCGGGGTTACACCTGGCCGCGACCGAGCACTATGACCTGATCGTGCTCGACATCATGCTGCCGGGCATCGACGGCTACACCTTGTGCAAGCGCCTGCGCGAGGACGCCCGACGTGATACACCGGTGATCATGCTCACCGCCCGGGATCAACTGGACGATCGCCTGCAAGGGTTCAAGTCCGGCGCCGATGATTATCTGGTCAAACCTTTTGCCTTGTCGGAGCTGGCGGCGCGGATCGAAGCGGTCATGCGTCGGGCCCAGGGCGGCGGGCGGCGCGCTTTGCAGGTCGGTGACCTGAGTTACGACCTCGATACCCTGGAAGTCACCCGCGAAGGCAAACTGCTGAAGCTCAACCCTGTAGGCCTGAAGCTGCTGGCGGTCTTGATGCAGAAAAGCCCCCACGTGCTGCGCCGGGAAATCCTCGAAGAAGCCTTGTGGGGCGATGATTGCCCGGACAGCGACAGTCTGCGCAGCCATGTTCACCAATTACGTCAGGTGATCGACAAACCGTTCGACAAACCGCTGTTGCACACCGTGCATGGCGTGGGTTATCGCCTGGCCGAGGGCCGAGATGGAGTTTAAGCAGAGCCTTGCCCAACGGATCATCATCGCCTTTGCGCTGATGAGCGCGTTGGTCGCCGGTGCATTCGCCATGGGCATCGTGGCGACGGTTCACTTGGTGGAAGAAAGGCTGATTTCCGCCGGGCTTGGGGGGGACCTGCAACGCCTGCTGCTGATGGACAGCGTTTCGGACTGGAGTCATCGTCCGGAACCCGACCAGTTGTTCTATTTCAGTGGCGGCCCGGGTGACTTCGATTTGCCCAAGGATCTGCGTCACCTGGATCGCGGTTTCCACGAGGTCTTTCGCGCGCAATTGTCGTATCACGCCATGGTCGAGATTGTTGACGGTCGACACTACGTGCTACTGCAGGACCAGAGCGATTTCGAAGAGCGCGAACGGGTGCTGTTCGCCGTGGTGCTGGTGGGCTTCGTGCTCAGCCTGGCGCTGGCGGTGTTCCTGGGTTGGGTCCTGGCTCGCCGGGTGATGGCGCCGGTCGTGCGTCTGGCCCGGCAAGTGCGCCATCGCGACCAGCTCCTCGGGCTGGCCCCGCCGCTGGCCCCTGACTATGCCGCCGATGAAGTGGGTGAGCTGGCCGTGGCGTTCGACGCTACGCTGGGGCGACTGCGCCAGGCCCTGACGCGTGAGCGGTTGTTCACCAGCGACGTAAGCCATGAGTTACGCACGCCGTTGATGGTCCTGGCCAGCTCCTGTGAGCTGTTGCTGGAGAACCCGGCCCTGGATCAGCGCGGTCGCAAACAGGTCGAGCGGATCAGTCGGGCCAGTGAAGAAATGCGCGAGCTGGTGCAAACCTTCCTGATGCTCGCCAGGACCCAGCGCGAAGACAGCGGCATGTCGCCCCGGTTGACGCTAGGGCAGGTGGCCGAGGACCTCGTTGGGCTGTGGCGTGCGCCGATCGAAGCCAAGGGCCTGACCCTGATCTTCGAGCCGGGGCAAACCGCCGACATCCCGTATAACGCCACGTTCCTGACCGCCGTCATGGGTAACTTGCTGCGCAACGCCTTGCACTACACCGATCAGGGCTTCATTCGCCTCACGCTGTCCGCGACCGGCTTCGTGGTCGAGGACAGTGGCGTGGGCATTCCCGAAGAAAAACGCGAGGCGATGTTCGAACCGTTCGTGCGAGGTAACGAAAAGCGCGGCGAAGGGCTTGGGTTGGGGCTTTCATTGGTCCAGCGGATTTGCGAGAACCAGGGCTGGACCGTGAGCCTCAGCACCATGGAGCCCAATGGCTGTCATTTTGAGGTTGAATTGCATCCTCGTAGCTGAGCGCTCTGCTCAAGATTGCCTGTTGGAAATATCCTGAAAACCCTCGAGTGCCTGCATGATGAAGTTTTCACAAAGGGATGACTTGGCGTGCACATGTCCATCCCTAACGTGGGAGCCATTACCTCATGGAGGCTCTCGCCAATGTCCAACCCTATCAAGCTCGACTTTTCCGAAAAATATGACGAACAGCACGCTCATCAATACCTGAATAAACATCAGGCTGGCCTGAGTCGGCGTCTTTCCCACCGCCGTGATGAACAACTGGCACGCATGGCGTTGGCGTTGGCAGGTGATCCTGGCCTGGTGCTGGACTTGCCGTGTGGTGCCGGGCGTTTATGGTCTGTTCTGGCCGAAAAACCGAACCGGGTGATCATCGGTGCGGACAATTCCGAAGCCATGCTCAAGACTGCGTTGAACGCTCAACCCGCCGATGTCGTAAAACGGGTACAACCCTTGCACGCTTCTGCGTTCGACATTGCCTTGCCTGATAACGCCGTCGACAGCATTTTTTGCATGCGCCTGCTCCACCACATCGGTGAACCTGCGCATCGACTGGCGATTCTGCGGGAATTCGAACGTGTCACTCGTGATAGCGTGATCGTTTCATTGTGGGTCGATGGAAATTTCAAGGCCTGGAGACGTAAGCGTCTGGAGCACACGCGTGGGCAGAAAGGCTACCAGAATCGATTTGTGTTACCGGCCGCTACAGTCGAGGGTGAATTTCGACAGGCTGGTTTCCGCATTCAGGAACGACTGGACTTCCTGCCGCTCTATGCCATGTGGCGAGTTTATGTATTACGCAAGAGGTAACAGCATGGTTGTGGCAGTAGAGACAACAGCGGTCCCCCGCTGCGGCTTCGAACACTTCTGGAATCAGCAGGGTGAATGGGTGGAACAACCCAATGTGCGTCGTGGTGGTGAAAGCGGAGTGCAGCGGATCAACAACGGCGGCGATCTGCTCTATGCCAAGCGTCAGACAGGGCATATTTACCGTAGCTTGTTGCATCCGTTCGGCCGCCCAACCGTGTTACGTGAGCAAGATGCCCTGCTGGCATTGAGCCGACTCGACGTCAGCGTTCCAAAAGTCATCTTCTGTGGCGCACAGCGGGACCCGATTCACAAGTGGCGTGCGCTGCTGGTGACTCATGCGCTGGACGGTTTCGTGGAGTTGGATCACTGGTATGCCACAGGCGGGCGCGAGCGTCATGGCGAAGCGGGACATGACCGAATTCTCCAGGCATTGGCAGAGAACCTGGCTCGCATGCATAAGGGGCGTTGGCAGCATGGCTGCCTCTATACCAAGCATGTATTTGTGCGCGTGACTGGAGAGGGTGAGTCCGCTCGAGCCGAAGTGGCCCTGCTGGATTTGGAAAAGTCCCGTCAACGCCTGACTTCCCGGACCGCAGCGTCCCATGACATGAAGCAACTGCGACGCCATTCGTCGTTCAGCGATTCAGAATGGGAAAAACTCGTCTACTTTTACAAAGCGGCGTTTGGCAGCGCTATCAAAGGTTTATAGCGATGAAATTAGAAATTGCTAGAGGTTTGTTTCTCGTAGGAGCCCTGGCAGTTACCTCTATGGCGGTGGCGGTATGGGAGCAGCCCCGTTCGCAGATCCTCAGTGCTTCCCACCCGGACGCGCACTGCCCTTTGCCACGTGTGGCCAAGGCCAGCGAGGCGATCCGGCCGGATGACGATCTGTTGCTGTTCATGTTCAGTCTTTCCCAAGGCATGAGGCCCCAGAGTTGATGGACAGGAAGCCAAAATAAAGGCCTCGCGTATGCGAGGCCTTTATTTTTTGGATCGCAGCCTTCGACAGCACCTACAGGGCCAGTGGTCGCACGTTAGGGTTTGTCCGGCTTGGCCAGCAACGTATACACGCAGGGCAATACGAACAGTGTGAACAGCGTGCCAATCGACATCCCGGTGGCGATCACCAAGCCGATGTCGAAGCGGCTCACCGCCCCGGCCCCGGTAGCGAGGATCAATGGCACCATGCCAAATACCGTCGCCGCGGTGGTCATCAGTACGGGACGCAAGCGAATCGATGCGGCTTGCTCCACGGCCTCCCGTGGGGTTAGCCCCTGTTCCCTGCGCAGCTGGTTGGTGAACTCAACGATCAGGATCCCGTGCTTGCTGATCAGGCCGATCAGCGTCACCAGTCCTACCTGGGTGTAAATGTTCATGCTCGACCAGCCGAGGAACAGCGGAATCAAGGCGCCGCAAATCGACAGCGGTACCGTCACCAGAATCACCAGCGGGTCCCGGAAGCTTTCGAACTGGGCGGCCAACACCAGGAAGATGATCGCCAGCGCCAGGGCAAAGGTGACCCACAGCGCGCTACCTTCCTGGACGAACTGTCGCGAAGCCCCTGCGTAGTCGAAAGCGAACCCTACCGGAGCCTCTTCTTGGGCAATCTGGCGGACCGTCTCGATGGCCTCGCCCATACTCACGATGGGAAAACCCGAGATCGTCACCGCGTTGAGTTGCTGGAACTGATTCAACTGCCGTGGTCGCGCCCGATCGCTGACTTTGATCAGCGTCGACAGCGGCAGCAATTCACCCTGGGTATTTTTTACGTAGTAGTTGTTCAACCAGTCCGGATTGTCCCGGAACGGCCGTTCGACCTGGGCGATGACCTTGTAGCTGCGCCCTTCGATGGTAAAACGGTTGATCTCGGCTTCACCCAACAGGGTGGCGAGTGTGCCGCCCAGGTCTTGCATCGAGACGCCCATCTGGGCGGCCTTGGCACGATCGATGTCCACGACGACTTCGGGTTTGTCGAAAGCCAGGTCAACGTCCATGAACGCGAACTTGCCGGATTCCAGTGCGCGCTTTTTGACCCGCTCGGCAATCTGCAACAGCGTTGCGTAGTCCTTGGGCGAGTTGATGACGAACGCAAATGGCAAGCCTTCGCCGGTGCCAGGCAGGGAGGGCAGGTTGAAACCGAATATTTGCAGGCCGGGGATGTTCTCCAGCTTGGCCTGGACTTCAGGCAGGATTTCCATCTGGGTGCGGCTGCGTTCGTTCCAGGGTTTGAGCAGGAAGCCGCCGATGCCCGATTGCACGCCGTTGTATCCGTTGATCTGGAACGAGGAGTAGTACTCCGGGAACTCCTTGAAGATGGTGATGAAATGATCGGTGTAGGTGTTCAGGTAGTCGAGGTTGGTCGGCTGCGGGGCATTAGCCATCATGAAGATGATGCCCTGGTCTTCATCGGGGGCCAGCTCGGACTTGGTGAACATGATCAGCACCGGAATCAGCAGCAGCACGATCACCGCGAACACCAGCACCACAGGCCGGGTATTGAGCATGCCGTGAAGCATGCGCTGGTAGCGGTTTTTAAGACGTTCGAAAACCACGTCCAGTCTATGCGCCAGTCCCGAGGGGTTCTCTTCGTGACGCAACAGCAAGGCGCACATCATGGGCGAGAGGGTCAGTGCGACGATCCCGGAAATGACCACCGCGCCGGCGAGCGTCAGCGCGAACTCCTTGAACAGCGCCCCCGTGAGCCCCTCCAACAGACCGATCGGCGCGTACACCGCCGCCAGCGTGATGGTCATCGAGATCACCGGCATAGCGATCTCCCGGGCACCTTCAATTGCAGCGTCGAATGGGCTTTTGCCTTCCTCGATGTGCCGGTGGATGTTTTCCACCACCACGATCGCGTCGTCCACCACCAGACCAATTGCCAGCACCATGGCGAGCAGGGTCAGCAGATTCATCGAGTAGCCCATCAACTGCATGAAGAACATCACGCCAATCATCGACAGTGGGATGGTCACCACCGGGATGGCCACCGAACGCAGGGCGCCCAAGAACAGGAACACCACGACGATGACAATCAGCACCGCCTCGAAGAGGGTTTTGACCACCTCGTCGATGGAAGCCTGGATGAACAGGGTGGCGTCGTAGGCGATCTCGGCCTTGAGGTTGGCCGGCAGTTGGGCCTCCAGATCCGGCATGATCCTGCGCACTTCCTTGATCACGTCCAGCGGGTTCGCGCCGGGGGTGGCCTTGATGCCGATGTACACCGAGGGCGTGCCACCGAAGGAACTGATGGTGTCGTAGTTCTCGGCGCCCATCTCCACCCGGGCCACATCGCGCAACAGCACGCGGCTGTCGCCATCGGTCTTGAGCGGAATCGCCGCGAAGGCCTCGGCGGACTTGAGTTCGGTGTTGGCGTTGATACTGGTGACTACGTATTCGCCTTTCACCTCACCAGCGGCCGAGAGGAAGTTGTACTGGCGCACGGCATCGGTCACGTCGGCGGCGGTGAGGCCGAAACCGGCAAGCTTGACTGGATCCAGCCACAGGCGCATGGCGAAGACCTGGTTGCCGAGGATCTCCGCTTCGGCCATGCCCGGCAATGTCGCCAGCTTGGGCTGGACCACCCGTGACAGGTAGTCGGTGATCTGCGGGTTGTTCAGTTCCTTACTGAAAAAACTGATGTACATCAGTGCCGAGGCATCGGCGGCCTCGCGGCTGAGCACCGGGTCTTCAGCATCTTGGGGTAGCTGGTTTTTGACTTCGTTGGCCTTGGCCAGCAGCTCGGTAAAAAGTCGGTCGCTGTTGGAGCCGATGCGGGCGTAGACCGATATCACCGAGAAATTCTGACGGCTGACCGAGGTCATGTAGTCGATGCCCTCGGCGCTGGCCAGACTCTGTTGCATCGGCTGGGTGATATAGCCCTGGATGGTCTCGGCGTTGGCCCCGGGGTAGGCGGTGGTCACCGTGATCAGGGCGTTCTCCATCTGCGGGTACTGGCGCAGGGGCAGCTTGCTCCAGGCCTGGAAACCCAGTAGCACGATCAACAGGCTGACCACGGTGGCGAGCACCGGACGGCGGATGAACGGATCAGTAAAAGCCATGAGGGTTCCTTGATCAGTCCGCAGGGGGCGGGCTGTTCTGTTCGGTCAGGGTCTTGTCGTCGCTGATGGCGATGGGCGTGCCGTTATCCAGTTTGATCTGGCCGGCGATCACGACCTGTTCGCCGCTCTGCACGCCTTTGGAAACCAGCACGAGCCCGTCGCGTCGCTCACCGGTTTCGACGAATCGCCGTTCGGCGATGAGGATCGGCTGGCCCTTGTCATCTTTCTCGACGGTGCCGTCGTCGGCTTTCTTCTGCGTCACGACGTACATGGAGTTGCCGTAGAGGGTGTAGGTCACGGCGCTTTCCGGCACGACGATGGCGTTGGCCTTGTCCGGCAAGATCACCTGCAGGCTGGCGAACATGCCGGGCAACAGCCTGCCGTCGGGGTTGCCCAGGGTAGCGCGTACCAGCACGTTGCGAGTGCTGTCTTCGATCTTGGGGTTGATCGCGCTGATGGCGCCGACGAAGGTCTGGCCGGGATAGGCCGAGACACTGACGTTGACTGCCTGGCCGACCGCGAGCTTGGGTACCGCTTGCTCGGGGAGGTAGAAATCCACATAAAGGCTGCTCAGGTCCTGCAGGGTGGCGATCACCGTGCCGCTGGCCAGATAGTCGCCGACATCCACCTGGCGAATGCCGATGGTGCCGCTGAACGGCGCAACGATGTGTTTCTTGGCCAGCGAAGCCTTGAGCTGGTTGACTGTGGCCTGGTTCTTTTTCAACTGCGCCGCGAGCCGGTCGAATTCGCCCTTGGAGATCGCCTGGCTGCCCACCAGTTGCCGACCCCGGCCAAAATCCAGTTGCGACAGGTTAAGGTCGGCCACGGCGGTTTCCAGCAGCGCGCTTTCGACGTCACTGTCCAGTTGCACCAGTGGCTGGCCGGCCTTGACCTTTTGCCCCGACTGGAACTGCACCTTCTGCACCGTCCCGGCAATTTCCAGGCTCAGGTCTACGCCTTGCAGTGCGGTGAGGCTGCCGACGGTGGGCAGGCGGGTTTGCCAAGGCTGCTCGACAGCCGTGGCCACGGCGACGCTGACCGGCGGTTTGGGGGCAGAAAACATCTGGATCTGCTGGTAAACGGAGAAACCCTTGTAGCCGGCCAGTAGCAATACCACCAGCAGGACAACACCCAACATGATCAGCATGCGGCGTCGCAGCATGTTCCACTTCCTTGGAAATAAGCCGAGAGAAAATACAGACAGGCGGGCACATTACTCCGAGTACGCGACCGATTCAAAACGATGTTCATCGGTAATGTGTAAGGATTTTTCCTGAAGGCCCGCCGCCCGCTTGTCAGATCAAATGCAAATGGTTGTCCCAGAGCCCTGCGGGCAGATCCAGTGGTTTTGCAACCAGTTGTGCCTGCCGGCAATCGTAAAAGCGGCAACGGCCCTGACCCGATGTCACGACGAAACCGTCGGCCACCGCACCCACACCGGCGCAGTCTGGCAGAGGCGCATCCAGGCGTACTTCGCCGCTGTCCAGGTCCCAGATAAAAAAGCGGTTGCCACGGGGCGCTGTCAGGGCCACCAGGCGCAGGTCGCTGTGTACGGCAACGCTGGCGGTGTAATGACCCATGGCCTGCAATTGATGCTCGGCCACCGGGAATGCCTGGAACGGCTGGCCCGGACGCTTGATTGCCAACAGCTCGGAGGATTCGTGGGCATCGCCCATGAATTGCTGGCCGCAAACGATGGTGCCGTCGCTGGCGATGCCCATGTGGCGCACGCTGTTCATCGATTGGGCGAGGGTTTCCTTGCTCAGCAGTGTGCCATCGCGCTGCATCAGCACCAGGCTCGGCTCCATGGCATTGAGGTTCATCTCGACGCGGCTTTCGGCCTCGGTGCGGATGCCGCCGTTGGCGACCACCAGCGTTTCGCCGTCGGGCATCCACGACACTTGATGAGGGCCGATGCCGTGAGTCGACAGTTCGCCGCTGTGCACCAACCGTTCGCCTTCAAAACGGTACACGCCTAGCAGGCCGCGGCCTGGATCGGTCGTGTCGTTCTCGGTGGCGTACAGCCATTCGCCGCTTTTATGAATCACCGCGTGCCCATAGAAATGCCGGTTCGGCAACGAGGTGAGGGTCTGCAGCAGCGAACCGTCGCGCAGGTCGATCAGGTAGCTTTCGGTGCCTGGGCGACGAGCGACGAACAGCGCAATCGGTTTTGTCGGATGGTCAATGATGTCGTGGCAGCGCTGCTTGACCTGGGTGGCGAACACCCGGCTGCCGTCCAGTCGATAGCCCACGGCGTAGTGCTTGCCGTCGCTATCGTCCCGTGCCGAAAGCAGGAGCGGATGCTTGTCCTGTTGCTTGAACAGCGTCCAGCCGCCCAGGGTAACGGCGCCGAGCAGCAGGCTGCCCAGTGCCAGAGCCTGACGTCGAAACATGATCAGTCACCGTCGTTG
The DNA here is from genome assembly GCF_003033885.1 of Pseudomonas rhizophila. Lineage (NCBI taxonomy): Bacteria > Pseudomonadati > Pseudomonadota > Gammaproteobacteria > Pseudomonadales > Pseudomonadaceae > Pseudomonas > Pseudomonas rhizophila. Next base: position 2,292,964 of record NZ_CP024081.1, read on the forward strand.
GCATTGAAGCCCAATTGAATGCCCAGCGCCTTGGCCAATTCGCCTTCGTGCAGGCGATGGACAACGTTGAGGCTGTCGTACAGTTCGTTGAGTTGCTGGCGTCCGGCGTCGTCAGCGAGCATTTCGACCAGCGAGCGCTGGCTGTCGGCGAACAGTTTCAACGAGGTGTCGTAGGCCGCGTCGATCTTGTCGGCCAAGGGTTTCTGCTCGCTTGGCAACAGGCTGCGCAGGCCCTTGTTGTCCACGCCGACCCAGACGGTCCTGGCCGCGCTCAGACTGGCTTGCAGGCCTTGCAGCGACGACTGGCTGCGCCAGGCATCGGCCTGGAACGGTTGTGGTACGCCCTTGCTCTGGCGGCCCATCGGCGTGCCAAGTTTCTTCTTCAAGGTGTCCAGGGCAGTGACCTGGACCCGCAGCAAATCGGCGATCGCTTCGTGGGAATCAGCGTAGCGCTCGTTCGGAAACTTGCTCATCTGGGCGAGCATGCCGTCGTTGGTATTCCAGCGCGACAGGATATCTTCGGCCAATTGCTTCTGACGTTCGCCAATGGCGATCAGCAGCGGGCAGTACTTGGCTTTTTGCGCGCTGTCGGCCATGTCGATCCTGGCGTCGAACAGCAGGTACTCATAGGCGGAGAGGCCTTGGACCACAACGCTGGACTTGGCCAGACCGGCAACGTCGATCTGCGGCTGGTTATTGACCAGTTGCTCGACCTGACGGCCCACCAGGTTTTTCTTGTCCGGCCAGAACTGCACCTGCCAGGCGCGATTGCCCTCGGCCAACGGGCCGATCAGCAGTGGTTGCAACTCGGCCCAGGCTTTTTGTGCCTTGAGAAAGTCGGCGCGGGCGGTCTCCAGGTTTTCCTTGCCCTGGCAGAAGGCCAGGGCGCTGGTTGCCAGTTGCCGGTCAGCCTCGACCCAGCGGCTGTAGGTGGGCAGGATCACTTGCTTGGCGATGGCCGCTGAGGTGACCGCTTGCGGATCCTGGGGCGAGCATGCGCCGAGGACGATGGCGGCGAGGCTGGTAAACAACAGCTTGGGACGGAACATGTCGGGCTCCCGTTTTTCGGAGAATGCGATTAAAGGGAATTCAGGAACGCCAGCAACGCAGCGCGTTGCTCGGCATTGAACGCTAGAACTTGTCGCTGCGCCGCTTGCGCTTCGCCGCCATGCCATAGCACGGCTTCGAGCAGGTTGCGCGCGCGACCGTCGTGCAAGAACTGGGTGTGACCACCGACGGCTTCGGTCAGACCGATGCCCCACAGCGGTGGGGTCCGCCAGTCGCGGCCGCTGGCCTTGAATTCGCTGCGGTTGTCGGCCAGGCCTTCGCCCATGTCGTGCAACAGCAGATCGGTGTAGGGGCGAATGACCTGATTCGCCAGTTCCGGTTCGGCAGCGTTGGCGGACGTGGTGTACTTCGGGGTGTGGCACGACTGGCAGCCGGCCTGGAAAAACAGATTCTTGCCGGCCAGCACCTGAGGCGAGTTCACATCGCGACGGGCCGGTACGGCGAGGTTGCGGCTGTAGAACAGCACCAGGCGCAGAATGTTGTCGCTGACTTCCGGCTCGCCATCGGCGCCGTTGCCGTTCGGGGCGCGCTTGCAGTCGACCTGGGCCTGGGTGCAATCGTCGAAGGGGCGCAGGCTTGTCGTCAGGCCCATGTCACCGGAGAAGGCGTGGACGTTCTGCTGATTGAGGTTCGGCTGGCCGGCCTTCCAGCCGAAACGCCCCAATACGGTCTTGTGCTGGACATCGTCCCAGACCTGGTTCGGCCGGCCGACGATACCGTTGTTCTCCCGTGCCTGGGCTTGGGCATTGGCCAGGATAGCTTCATCGGGAATGGCTTCGAGCAGCCCCAGGCCGATCATCGGCGGTGCGACGCGGGCCGAAAAGCGTGTGTCGGGGTGCATCGGGCCATAGCCCAGTTGGGTGATCTGCAGTTGCGGCTTGCGCAGTTCTACGACGGTGCCGTCGTCGAAGCGCACCGGGACTGGCGTGTAATCGACCCGCACCTTGCCTTCGGGGACAACGCCGGGCACGGACATGTCCTGCAATTGCCCGCCATAGGTCGGCTCCGGCACCACCCCCAGTTGTTCAATGACCTTGGCGTAGGCCGGGGCATCGGGAATCGACAGGCGCACCAGCATCGACACCGCGCTGGCCGCGTCCGGTGCCGGCGGATGGCCGCGACCGTCCTTGACGTGACAGTTCTGGCAGGCGTTGGTATTGAACAATGGCCCCAGACCGTCCCGTGCGGTGGTGGTCGAGGGCGCGATCACCCAGGGGCTGCGGAAAAAACTGTTGCCCACGGCGAAGTCCACGCGTCGCGAAGGTGGCAGGTTGGCCGAGGGCAGGGAAAAGGCGTTCTGATCACTCTTGCGTACCGTCGCAGCGCCACCGGACCGGGCTTCGCCGGGTTCGGCCTGGGTAAAACGCGGGGCGTCATCGCAGGCACTCAGGCCCAGGGCCATGAACAGAGCGCATAAGCGAAGAGGCAACGACGGCATCGGACTTCCTGGAAGAGGAGTGAAACGAGGGCGCAAAGTCTAACAGGGCGGGGCGGTTTGAATAAGAGGGATTATCGTTTGGTTTTTGAGCATCACTTTATCCAGATTACCTGGCTGCTTTTCTAAGGCTTGGCTCCAGCGTCCAGTCGTTTTCTCCCGCCGTTCGTCGGCAATCTGCTCTGACCTGTCAATCCTGACAGTAGCCGATCTTCCTTGGCTGGAGTTTGATGGCCCAACGCCGAAAAGCCACGCTACCCTCACTCGCCAGGAAAACATGATGGATACCGAATCGTCTGTCTTGAACCATCCGTTCGAACTATTCCCTGTTTACATCCCGGGATGGAAGACGCCGGTGCTTCCGGAAGGCCTTGCGCACGGCGGCATCCCACAAAGCATTTATGACGGTCGGCCCGAGGGATTGCAATGCGTGATCTATGCATGGACCGAGCTCAAGAGCGGCTCCTGGACAATGGCGGTCCTTGATCGAGTTGACTTGTATGTCAATGGCGAGCTCTCGGGGGCAGGCTTTACCGTCCAGCCGGGAGAGGAAAGTAAGGAGTACTTTCTCCTGGACCTTCCCCAGGGAAAACTGAGAGAAGGGGTCAACAGGCTGCATTACACAATAACCCGTCTCAGCGAAAATCCCGGTATTTCCAATGATTTGAATGTGCTGTACCACTTGCGGGCCCCCGGTGAGCCGGCACCTCAGGGCCTGGATCTGGTGATCCCGCCGGATGTGCTCGGTGATGGGGTCAGCGCCGAGCGGGCGGCGCAGGGTGTGGCGTTTGGTTTTACCTATTCCTATCCGCGAGATTACGACAGCATCAGATTTTTAGTGGGCAATGTGACCGTTCCTGTTGACGGATTTGATGCCGCCAGACCGGTGACGCATACCCTGTTTACCGACACATTCAGACAGGCAGGGGACAACCCCAATACAGCGCTCCAGTTCACGGTGACTGACCAGTTGGGCAACTCCAACCGGTCGTTGATCAAGTACTTGGATATCCATTTGGACCGCGTGCTGATTGCTCCTACTCTTATCCATGTAAAAAATTCCGCCGGTGAGGAGGTTCCCGACAAAGGCGAAACAACCAGCACCACCTTGGTGCTGTCGGGTGAGGCAAGCCATGGCAAGGAGATCGAGGTCTACGATGGCAGCGGTGCTGGTGCCGTCCCCAAGGGCACAGCAACTGCCGATGCGACAACCGGCCTATGGACCAAAGAAATTACCGTCGACGTCGGCGCTCGCCGCCTGTATGCAAAGTCGCTCTACCACCCTACGAACGTCTATTCGAACGTACGTATCCTGACTGTGATACCTGAACCCCTAAGCATCGATACCAGCGACGCGATTCTCGACCAGTTAATGTTTAGAGCCGATAAGTTTCCTGAACGTCCACCAGTAGGGGCGTTCGTAGAGCGGATACCGTCGGGAGGTGTGCCTCCCTATATCTATACTTCCAGCGACCCAGAGGTGGCAGAGCTTTTTTCATCATCGCAACCACGGGTTGTATCGAAGCACTCAGGGACCGCTACGATAACCGTCCGAGATCAAATGGGTGCAAGCGTGTCTTACCAAGTCATTACTTCCAAGGTTTGGCTGCTGTTTGACTTAGGTAAAGACAATGAGTGGCAGACGTATTGGAATTGCTGGGGGGCTGCGTGGAACGCCGGGGGGACGATCCCTGACCTGGTGACTTGGGGAGCGCTTCGAACCATCCATGACGGCGACCCAGGTTTGGGGGACTTGCGTGCATGGTCTGCGGACCAGGGTCCCGGTGAAAGGACTGTGTATACAATCAACCCCACAACAGGAGTCCGAGAGCTACTGTCCCAGGATAGCGACTATGCAAGGGGATGGATGATCAAAGAGGTATGACCTTCCCTTGGCATGGATGCGACGAGACTGGCGACGCTGTTCATTTCAGGTCTGGGGCCTGTGGCAAGGGAGCTTGCTCCCGCTGGGCTGCGTAGCAGCCCTAATAAAGCAGTGAGCTCAATCCTCCTGGCCGAGTTGGCTGGTTTTGGGGGCCGCTTCGCAGCCCAACGGGGATAAATCCCCTCGCCACAGAGCCAAGTTCACTGCGCGACAGCGCAGCGTCGAAGACGCGGCGGGCACTCTCTTGCCACAAGTTAATGTTTGATTTTAGGGTTGCACCACGGCCCCCGGTACCAATGGCAGTTCCAGCGTCGCGATAAATCCGCCATCGGAATGGTTGGCCAGCACCAGCGCGCCGCCATGACGCTCGGCGGCGCGGCGGGCGATGGCCAGGCCCAGGCCATGACCTGCAGTGGTCTGGCCGGGGGCGCGGTAGAACGGTTCGCCCAACTGGCCCAGGTGTTCGGCCTCCACCCCCGGTCCGTGATCGCGCACGCTGACCATGATCCGCTCTCCTTGGCGCAGCGCGCGGACTTCGATCGGTTGACCGACCGGATTGAAGCGCTGGGCGTTGCGCAGCAGGTTATCCAGGGCCCGTTCAATCATGGTCGGCCAACCTTTGAGGGTCAGGTTCGGTTCAACGTCCAATTGCACGCTTTGTTCTGGAGAGGCCAGCTGTGTGTCTTTTTGCAGGGTAACCAGCAGATCGTTGAGGTCCACCTCTTCAGCGCTGGCGTTGTCGGCATCGACCCGGGCCAACACCAGGATTTCGCTGATCAGCGCTTCCAGACGATCACATTCGCGGGTCAGGCGCGGCCAGAGTTTTTCACGCTCCTCGGGGCTGGCTCGTTCAGCCAATGCCAGGGCAATGCGCAGCCGGGCCAGGGGCGAGCGCAGTTCGTGGGATACATCCCGCAGTAATTGGCGCTGGCTGGCGATCAGGCTTTGCAGGCGCGCGCCCATGCGATTGAAATCGGTGGCCAGCACACCAAATTCATCCCGGCGATTGGCCAGTTTGGCGAGGCTGTTTTGCTGGTAGGTGGTCTGCCCCAAATCATGCACTGCACCGCGCAGGCGGCTCAACGGACGGGTAATGGACAGGGTCACCAACAGGCTGAACAACGTCAGCACCACCAACGCGATCCCCAGCGCACTCAGAGGCCAGAGCAGGCTGCCGCGGTGCCAGGCATCCAGTTCGGGGTGGGGTATGCGGTAGATGAACAGGTAAGTGTCGCCGGTTTTGGCGCTGGTGAACTCGTCGGTCAAGCGCCGCCAGGGCAGGCGTCGGTCGTTGTTGTTCTGTCGCGCCTCGAAGGCCTGCGCCCGACGCGGGAAAGTGCCGCGTACCACCGGGTCACCGCTCTCGTTAAGCACCTGGACGTTGATGTGATACTGATGCTTGCGCTGTTGCAGGATCTGTTCGGCGGCGTCTTCGCCCTGGCTTTCGAAGGTTTGCGTCCACTCTTCGGCCAGGGTGTTGAGGCCCGGATGGCGGCTGAGGATCCAGGCGTCCTGGTTCAGCATGTGGCCCAGCAGAATCGAAAGCCCTGCAACCAGGGCGATGGCCAGCCAGAAACTGGCCAGGATGCGCCAAAACAGTGAACGCACGATCAATCCTCGAAAACAAAGAAAGCCCAACGGCGATTGGCCGTTGGGCTGGGGTGCTTCAGCGCATTATTGCGCCTTTTGCGGTTGTTGCGCTTTCCAGGCCTTGAACTCGGCCCACTCGGCCCGACGCTCGGCCTGTTTCTTCTGAATGGCGTCAAACTCTTTTTGCTGCTCTGGCTTCAACAACCCACGGATCTGAGCGTCGACTTTTTCGTGCCGGGCGGCCATTTCATCTTTCATGGCTTTCTGATCGGCTGGCGACAGTTTGGCCAGGTACTTTTCTACCAGTTCGCGGCGCTCGTGGCGCTGTTCGCCCATGATCTTGCGGATCTGCTGGCGTTGTTCGCGGCTCAGGTCCAATTGGCTGTACGGACCTTTGTCGTGCATCTGGCCGCCATGACGCGGGCCATCCATCGGGCCCATTGGTCCCATCGGGCCGGCGCCTTCAGGCATGGCCATCGCGACGGTAGGCAGGGCAGCAGCGAACATCAGAGCGATGAGGGTCTTGCGCATGGTGTATCTCCTTGTCTCGTTCCCGGTCAGTTCCGGATGAGTTCAGGTTACGCAGATCAAGGTCAGCGGCGGTCAGGGGTGGGTAAAGCTTGGGTAAAGACGTTTTGGCGCAGGCCTGACAAATCTGCAGGACCGAGCACAAAGCCCTGTGGGAGCAAGGCTTGCCCGCCATGAAGATAACGCGGTCTCTAAAGGAACCGAGGCGCCTGCATCGCGAGCGATGCTTTGCGCCCACAGCCCAGCGGCGCAGCGCTTAAAGGCTGTAGTAATAACCCCGGCTACGCAGAGCCACGATGCGTGGGCGACCGTCGGCGTGCGGGCCGATTTTCTTGCGCAGGTTGCTTACGTGCATATCGAGGCTACGGTCGTACAGGGTCAGCTTGCGTCCCAGGGCGATCTGCGCCAGTTCCTGCTTGTCCAGTGGCTCGCCCGGCTGCTTGAGCAGCGCTTCGAGCAGACGGCTTTCGGAAACAGTGAGGGTCTGCTCCTGCTCATCGATGCTGACCACGCCACGCACCGGGCTGAAGGTCAGGTCGCCCAGTTCGATCTGGCTGGACACCGCCGTCGGATGACTGCGGCGCAAGACCGCGCGCAGGCGGGCGGTCAGTTCCCGTGGATCGCAGGGTTTTGCCAGGTAATCGTCGGCCCCCAGTTCCAGGCCCAGGATGCGATCCAGCGGTTCGCCACGGGCCGAGAGCATCAGCACCGGCAGCTCCGGATGATCGTTGCGCAACTGCTTGAGCAGTTCCAGGCCGCTGCCGTCGGGCAGCATCACATCCAGCACCACCGCCGCCGGGGCGGTTTCGGCCAAGGCCTTGCGGGCGCTATGGCCATCGTGACAGGCCCGGACCAGAAAACCTTCCTGACCCAGCCAACTGCCGAGGAGCTCACACAGCTCCTGGTCATCATCAATCAGTAACAGCTCGCTCATGACTCACTCAATTTAGCCATTGCCGACGTTGTCTACGTCCACCGCTGGCAAAGATACCGCAGAGCAGGGCCAATAGCGCTACCCCGGCACCAATGACGAACCACTGCTGCTGATCGGTCAGCAGGCGTGGCAGGGGGCTGGCCTGGGCTTCCTTGAGTTGCAGCTTCAGACGCTGGTTCTCCTGGCGCAATCGACTCACCAGCGCGCTCTCGCGTTCGCTGTTGGCGTTTTGCAGTTGCTGGGTCAGTTCCTCGCGCATGCGTTCGCTGTTTTTCAAGCGTTGCTGCAATTCGGTGATCTGACTGCCTGCGCTCAAGGACAAGGGCGTCGAATGACTGCCGTCGGTGCTTTCTTCCCCATGGGCGGGAGCCCCGATCACCAACATGACCCCTAACAGGCACAGCGGACCTTTGCGCATTGCAACTCCTGAATTCCAATCGAGATTAGACAGGTTGTCGGCAGGTAAACGAGAACAATGAGCGATTGAGCGCAATGAGCCGCGAAGGCTCATCACGCATCGGGTTGTTAAGGCAGGACTTGCTTGAACGGCTTGACCACGACATTGGCGTAGACACCGGCGGCCACGAACGGATCGGCTTCGGCCCAGGCTTGCGCCGCGGCCAGGGAATCGAACTCGGCGACGATCAGGCTGCCGGAGAAACCCGCCGCGCCGGGGTCGTTGCTGTCCACCGCCGGGTGCGGGCCCGCCAGCACGATTCGGCCTTGGGCCTTGAGCTGTTGCAGACGCTCAAGGTGTTCAGGGCGGGCGGCCAGGCGTTTTTCCAGGGAATTGGCGACGTCGGTGGCAATGATTGCGTAGAGCATGTCAGTCCTCGGTTTTTGGCGTGGTGGTATCGGCATCGTGCAGATGACGGGACAGGTAGATGCCCTGGCCAATCAGGAACAGCAGCGTCATGCCCAGGCTGCCGAAGACCTTGAAGTCGACCCAGTAGCTCTGGAAGGTGAACGCGACGAACAGGTTGGCGGCGCCGCAGAACAGGAAAAAGCCGATCCAGGCGATGTTGAGCCGGGTCCAGATGACGTCCGGCAGGTTCAAGGCGTGGCCCATGATGCGCTTGATCAGCAGGCGATCGCCGACGAAGTGACTGCCGATGAACGCCAGGGCGAACAGCCAGTTGACCACCGGGGCTTTCCACTTAAGGAAAGTTTCGCTGTGGAAGGCCAGGGTCAGGCTGCCGAAGACGAGGCAGGCGATCAGGGTCAGCCACTGGCTTTTCTCCAGCTTGCGTTGGGCCACGAACAGGGCGCCATAGACCACCAGCGAACTGATGATCAGCATCGCGGTGGCGCTGTAGATACCGCCTACAGTCAAGGAGTGACCGGCAATGTCGACGGTCCGTGGGTCAAGTTTGTAGACGATGAAAAACAGCAGAAGCGGGATGAAGTCGATGAATTGTTTCACAGTGGCAGCCAGAAGCAGGATGTGGCGGCATAATAACAAACATCCTTGGCCGCGATAGGGCCAGCTGATTTGAGGTAACAAACTCTCGTGAATGTTGATTTGCACTGCCATAGCACGGCCTCCGATGGCGCCCTGGCGCCTGCGGTTCTGGTGGCGCGGGCGTTCGAGCACGGCGTGCGAGTCCTGGCCCTGACCGATCACGACACCCTCGAAGGCCTCGACGAGGCCCGTAGCGCGGCGACGACGCTGGGCATGCAACTGGTCAACGGGGTCGAGTTGTCCTGCACCTGGGGCGGCGCGACTATTCACGTGCTGGGTTACGGTTTTGATGTAAATGCGCCGTCACTGGTCCAGGCCATTGCGCAACTGCACGACGGCCGCTGGCTACGTTCCGAGGAGATCAGCCGCAAGCTTGCGCTAAAGGGCATGCCTGGTGCGCTTGAGGGCGCCCGGCAGATCCAGCAGGAACTGGGCGACAGTGGCAACGCCCCGGCCCGTCCGCACTTCGCGGACTGGATGGTGCGCGAAGGTTTCGTCAAGGACCGCGCCGAAGCGTTTCGCAAATGGCTGGGGGCCGGCAAGCTCGGGGACGTCAAGCAACACTGGCCGACCCTGGAAGAGACCGTCCAAACCCTGCGATCCGCCGGAGCCTGGGTCAGTCTGGCGCATCCGTGGCACTATGATTTCACCCGCAGCAAGCGCCGTCGCCTGGTGGCCGACTATATTCAAGCAGGGGGCCACGCCATCGAGGTGGTCAATGGCCATCAGCCTGCCGAGCAGGTCGGCAGCCTGGCGATTCTGGCCCGTGAGTTCGGCCTGCTGGTGACCGCCGGCAGTGATTTTCATGGCCCTGGAGGCTGGTCCGAGATAGGCGAATATCGCCCGTTGCCGGAAGATCTGCCACCACTATGGTGTAGATTCAAACATGATCCCGTTACCGCCACCGTCTGAACAGGTAGAACACGTGAGTCAATTTTTCCAGATTCATCCGGAAAACCCGCAAGCGCGCCTGATCAAACAGGCGGTGGAAATCATTCGGGGTGGTGGTGTGGTGGTCTATCCCACCGATTCTTCCTACGCCATCGGCTGTCAGATCGGCGACAAGAACGCTGTAGAGCGGGTAAGACGCCTGCGTCAGCTGGATGACAAGCACAACTTTGCGCTGATCTGCAGCGACCTGTCGCAGTTGGGCCTGTTCGCCAAGATCGACACCGGCACCTTCCGCCTGCTCAAAGCCCACCTCCCTGGGCCTTACACCTTTATTCTCAACGCCACCCGGGAAGTCCCGCGGCTGTTGCTGCACCCGAAAAAACGCACCATCGGCCTGCGGGTGCCCAGCCACCCCATTGCCCTGGCGTTGCTGGCCGAGCTGGGTGAACCGCTGATGAGCGTGACCTTGATCATGCCCGGCGAGACGGAGCCGATGAATGACCCTTACGAGATGCGCCAATTGCTCGAGCATCAGGTCGACCTGATCATCGACGGCGGTTTCGGCGGGATGAAGGCGTCCACGGTGATCAACCTGGCCGATGGCGAGCCGCAAGTGGTGCGTATCGGTTGCGGCGATCCAGCCCCGTTCCTGGTCGAGGCCTGAGTGTCCGCAGTGGAAACCGCCGTTGAGAGCGCCGACAGCCAGGCCGGCGCTCAGCAAGAGCTGCCGTTCGCCATGGTCTATGGCCAGGCGGTCATGGAAATGCCCCTGGACCTGTACATTCCGCCGGATGCGCTGGAGGTATTCCTTGAAGCCTTCGAAGGCCCGCTGGACCTGCTGCTGTACCTGATCCGCAAACAGAACATCAACATCCTCGACATCCCCGTGGCGGAAATCACCCGCCAGTACATGGGCTACGTCGAGTTGATGCAGTCGGTGCGCCTGGAACTGGCGGCCGAATACCTGGTGATGGCGGCCATGCTCGCCGAGATCAAGTCGCGAATGCTGCTGCCACGCTCGGCAGAGATCGAGGAGGAGGAAGACGATCCGCGCGCCGAACTGATCCGCCGCCTGCAGGAATACGAACGCTTCAAGGTGGCGGCCGAAGGCATCGATGGCTTGAGCCGGGTCGGGCGCGATGTGGTGGTGCCCAAGCTCGATGCACCCGAGGCGCGAGCACGTAAATTGCTCCCGGATGTCAGCCTAGAAGAGTTGCTGATGTCCATGGCCGAGGTGCTGCGCCGGGGCGACATGTTTGAAAGTCACCAGGTCAGCCGCGAAGCCCTGTCCACCCGCGAGCGCATGAGCGATGTGCTGGAGCGGCTCAAGGGCGGCGGCTTTGTGCCCTTCGTCGAGCTGTTCACCGCCGAGGAAGGGCGGCTGGGCGTGGTGGTGACGTTTATGGCGGTCCTGGAATTGGTCAAGGAATCCTTGGTCGAGCTGGTGCAGAATGAGCCGTTCGCAGCGATCCACGTGCGGGCACGAGCCGAATAACGAGCAAATCAATGAATCTGACTGAACCCCGCGAGCTGGCGCCGTTGCTTGAAGCTTTCCTGTTGGCCTCGGGAAAACCGCAATCGATGGAGCGCTTGTTCGAACTTTTCGAAGAAGGCGAGCGGCCCGAGCCGGCCGTGTTCAAGAAAGCCCTGGCGCTGCTGGGTAAGTCCTGCGAGGGGCGGGCGTTCGAACTCAAGGAAGTGGCTTCCGGCTACCGCCTGCAAATCCGCGAGAAGTTTTCGCCCTGGGTCGGGCGTCTGTGGGAAGAGCGTCCTCAGCGCTATTCCCGCGCCATGCTCGAAACCATGGCATTGATCGCTTATCGCCAACCGATCACTCGGGGTGAAATCGAAGATGTGCGGGGCGTGGCGGTCAACAGCCACATCGTCAAGACGCTGCTTGAGCGCGAGTGGATCCGGGTCGTCGGTTATCGCGACGTGCCGGGTAAACCGGCGATGTTTGCCACCACCAAGGCTTTTCTCGATCACTTCAACCTCAAGAACCTCGACGACCTGCCGCCGCTGGCCGAACTGCGGGAGCTGGAACCCGAGCCGATGCTGGAATTCGACGACGCCCCGGTGCCCCAAAGCTTGCAAGAGCTGGCCGACGCCAGCGCCGAGCCGGAGGAACCCAAGGAAGAAACCAGTTTCCATTCGTTGTTGCTGGAACTGGACACCATGGAGGAGGGGCTCAAGACCGATTTCGACGATCTGCTGCGTGAGGGGCCGGGGCCTGAAGGCGAAATGGATGAACCCGCGCAACCGGGCAGCGAAGTTGAACTTCAGGTCGAACCTGATCCCGAACCAGAAGAAGACATTCTTGGCGTAGCCGCGGCCCGGGAAAAACTGCTGGCCGCCGTGGCCGCGCTCGAACCACGCGAACCCGAGCCTGAGCTCAGCGATGAAGAAGCCGAAGCCCGCGCCCTGGCCGAAGCGATTGAAAACGAACGACGCCAGTTCGACGATTGATCACGGCTGACACAGCGCCGCCCCATTGTGGGAGCGAGCCTGCTCGCGATGGCGGTCTGTCAGCCAACATCATTTTTGAAGGTGAAATCGCTATCGCGAGCAGGCTCGCTCCCACATTAAGTCATGCGGTGCACCATGAGTTCCACCAAAGACCCCTGCATCAGCCTCTGCAAGTTCGACGACGACATCTGCATCGGCTGTGGCCGCAGTAAGCGCGAGATCAAGGCCTGGAAGAAACTCGACAAGGATGACAAGCGCACGGTGTTGGCCGAAGCGGCCCTGCGCCTGATCAAACTGGGCGCCACCGGTCGGCGGAAAAAGCGCTGAAGGTTCGTCGATCAGCTAGTCTCTGATGCGCAAATGCCTTAACGAGCGTATGATTCGCGACCCTTTGGCGATCCCTTCGTCATAGACCCGTTTTCAAAGTGTCAGGCCACGCCTGACCCGACCACACCGGGAGGTGCCCAGAATGAAAGACCAAGACCAGAACGACAGCCAGGAAATCGGCCCAGCAGGCGAGAAACTGCAAAAAGTCCTCGCCCGTATCGGCGTCGGCTCGCGCCGCGACGTGGAAACCTGGATCACCCAGGGCCGGATCAAGGTCAACGGCAAAGATGCCACCTTGGGCCTGCGTGTCGACATGCACGACGCCATCACCATCGATGGCAAGGTGATCAAGCGCGAAGAGGCCGCCGAAACGGTGCGCCGCGTGATCATGTACAACAAACCCGACGGCGAGATCTGCACCCGTGACGACCCGGAAGGCCGTCCGACCGTGTTCGACAAAATGCCGCGTCCGAAAGAAGGCCGCTGGATCAACATCGGTCGCCTGGACATCAACACCACCGGTTTGCTGATGTTCACCACCGACGGTGAGCTGGCCAACCGCTTGATGCACCCGTCCTACGAGATGGACCGCGAATACGCCGTGCGTGTACGTGGTGAAGTCGACGACGAAATGATCGAGCGCCTGAAGGCCGGCGTTGTGCTGGAAGATGGCCCGGCGCGTTTCACCGACATCAAGCAGGCTCCGGGCGGCGAAGGCTTCAACCATTGGTACCACTGCGTGGTGATGGAAGGCCGCAACCGTGAAGTACGGCGCCTGTGGGAATCCCAGGGGCTGGTGGTCAGCCGCCTCAAGCGCGTGCGTTTCGGTCCGGTGTTCCTCAACTCCGACCTGCCGATGGGCCGCTGGCGCGAAATGAGCCAGTACGAGGTCGACATCCTGGCCGCCGAAGTCGGCCTCAAGCCGGTAGCGATGCCGCAGATGACCGCCAAGAGCAAGGACAAGCTGGAGCGCATGCAGCGTAAATCCTCGCGTCCGATGGGCAAGACCGAGCGCGTGCGTACGCTGCGTCCTGCCGCTGATGGCCCGGCCGCAGGTCCGCGTCCGTCCCGCGAGCCGCAGATCGAAGGCGAACGCCCGGCCCGCAAGCCTGCGCCACGTCAGGACGGCGAACGCGGCCCGCGCACGCCACGTCCGGCCAACGGTCGTACCGAGCGCGGCGAAGGTCGCGGTGCTCCGGCCGGTCGTGGTACGCCGGTGGCGGATCGCCCGGCCGACACCAAGCGTCCGGCCAAACCCGCAGCGAAAAAGCGCCCGGGCATCGTCCTGGTCGACCGCGACACGCCATCGGGCAAACGTCGCGGTGCCCCAGCGGGTTCGGGGCAGCGTCCGGGGTTTGGGCGTCGTAAGCCGGAGTGAGGCAGTTGTGAGGTTCTAGCTGCAAGTCGCAAGAAAAAACGCCAACCGTTGGGTTGGCGTTTTTTTTGTCTGGCTTTAGTGATGCAGTGCTGGTGAGTCCGTCATCGCGAGCAGGCTCGCTCCCACACTGGGACGGTGTCGACCACAAATTGTCTATTCACCAAAGATCAACTGTGGGAGCGAGCCTGCTCGCGATGGGGCCAGCAGCCCCATTACCATCCCAAGGTCGCCCGCCTTTTCTTGCCGCTTGAAGCTTGCCGCTTGAAGCTGCCCCTAAAGCACAAACCGCCCATCAAACATCGGCTCGTTATCCAACGCCAACACACCGCTCTCGAAAATCAGATCCAGATGATGGCTGCCCTTGGCCCCGCCACCCAGCCCCAGGTGCAGGCCGCAATGGCGCTCCTCGAAACCGGCATTGCGGGCATAGAGGCTCTTGACCCCTTCGTTGGTGCCGATGCCCAGTTCCTCGATGCGCCGGTTGGACGGGTTGGCGTCCAGGTATTTATTGAAGTCGTGTTCCAGGCCCGGCACATCGCTGGCGATTTTCTGAATGGTGGAGTCTTCGATCCACAACTCCAGCGGCGATTGCAGTACGCCGTATTTGCGGGCGAACGGGATGGTGCTCAGGAAAGTGCCGACGAACTTCACCTGACCGTTAATGGTGTCGCTGTGGGTAGCGATTTCGCCGGGTGCCAGGTCGTAGTTGCCAACACCGTTGATGTCGGTCCATTTCTTGACGCTGTTGAGGGCCGTATCGAAATACGAACCGTGGTCATCCTGAAAACTCAACGTCGTTGCTTGGGACATGCGCCGGATCAGGTGACTGTTGAGCCCGGCGATGCGCTGAGGAATCACGCTGAAGGTGTCGTAGAAATAATCGCCGTAGTCCTTGAACAGCAGCGATTTCTTCCAGTTGTCCGCCATCACGCCTTGCAGCGCGCGAACAAAGTCCGGGCCGTCGGGGCGTGGGTTGGGCAGGGTGGAAGAGTCGTAGAAGAAAATGTACAGATCGCTGTCGGCAATCGCCTTGGACAGTCGCTCCGTGGATTCAAGGTCCAGGCGCATGGTGCTGAACCGGAAGGGTGAACCGCTGCCAGCCTGTTCGGCAATGGCCCCGGTCAGTGCTTCGTAGTCGGCGGTATGGCCGAGCAACACCTTGGCTGGCTGGATGCCGGCCAGGGCGGGATGATGTTCAAGGTAGTAAAGGAAATGTGAGATGGCTCGTTGCGTGTCCATGCTTATTCTTCCCTGACAGTGGTGTTTGGCTTCCCTGAAATCTGCAAAGTGGCGGAGCCGACCGGCCGGATCGCCTCCGCCGGGCGATGCTTACAGAGGCCACATCGCCGTGCCGAACGGAACAACGGCGTCGGCTTGCATCATTTCAACTGCGGCTTCGTGGGTCGGAGCTTCAAACCATTCGTCCAGTTGCAGTTCGGTTTCCAAGTCTTTGTCCAGTGCTTGCATAGTGAATCTCCTAGATGACTTTTACGGAAAATTGCGAAGTCGATTCCGCGATGGAGAACTGACCGGAAGCGGCTGCGCAAAACCTGCCGGCACGACGCCTTGGCAAGTCGCTGAAAACCTAGTCGAGGGTTTTTTGGAATGCAAAAAAATAATTTATTTTTTTTCGTTTGAACTTTTTATTCCATTTTTACCGAAGAAATTAGTTATTCAAAAACAGTTGGCTGTGTAGTTTTTTGCTTAGGTAGCTAGCTACCGTCAATTTGCAGTCAGCTTACAGAAAATTCCCACACGGAAAGTTTGCGTTACGGTTTGTAAAGAAATGCTGACGATTTTTGCCTATCAAATCGGTCTATACCGGCGTTTGGCTGCGCTGTAAGAAAAAGCTGCCGAGGAGGTCGGTTTGACGGGGGTTCCGACACTTCGCAGCGCTTGTTTCAAACCGGCGGGACGGGTCAGATGCGCGGCAGACCTGAAGTACGGGGTGCGCAGGTGTCTGGTCGCAGTGGGGGAGCGGTGTACAATGCGCCGCGTTTTACTGTGACCCTTCGCGTACCCACGCATTTTCAAGGTTATCCGCCTTGTTCACTCCGCCACGCCACGAGCGTGTCGGGTTCGATTTCGTCACAGATAAAAACAAATAGGTGACGCATGACCGTTGTAGAAAATACGCATTCAGGCGAGCTGAAACGCGGCCTGAAAAATCGACACATTCAACTGATCGCCCTCGGCGGCGCGATCGGTACAGGCCTGTTCCTCGGCTCGGCGGGGGTGCTGAAGTCAGCCGGCCCGTCGATGATCCTCGGTTACGCCATTTGCGGCTTCATTGCCTTCATGATCATGCGCCAGTTGGGCGAGATGATTGTCGAAGAGCCAGTGGCCGGCTCCTTCAGTCACTTTGCCCACAAGTATTGGGGCGGTTTCGCCGGCTTCCTGTCGGGCTGGAACTGCTGGATTCTCTACATCCTGGTGGGCATGTCGGAACTGACCGCGGTCGGCAAGTACATCCACTACTGGGCGCCGGACATCCCGACCTGGGCTTCGGCGGCAGCATTCTTCGTCCTGATCAACGTCATCAACCTGGCCAACGTCAAAGTCTTTGGCGAGGCCGAGTTCTGGTTCGCGATCATCAAGGTCGTGGCAATTGTCGGCATGATTGCCCTGGGCAGCTATCTGCTGGTCAGCGGTCACGGTGGCCCACAAGCTTCGGTGACCAACCTTTGGGCCCACGGTGGATTCTTCCCCAACGGCGTGAGCGGTCTGGTGATGGCGATGGCGATCATCATGTTCTCCTTCGGTGGCCTGGAAATGCTCGGCTTCACCGCTGCCGAGGCGGACAAACCGAAAACCGTGATCCCCAAGGCCATCAACCAGGTGATCTACCGCATCCTGATTTTCTACATCGGTGCCCTGGTGGTGCTGTTGTCCCTGACCCCATGGGACAGCCTGCTGAACACTCTCAATGCCTCCGGCGATGCCTACAGCGGCAGCCCGTTCGTGCAGGTGTTCTCGATGCTGGGTAGTAATACGGCGGCGCACATCCTCAACTTCGTAGTGCTGACCGCCGCGCTGTCGGTGTACAACAGCGGCACCTACTGCAACAGCCGCATGCTGCTGGGCATGGCCGAACAGGGCGATGCGCCCAAGGCCCTGGCCAAGATCGACAAGCGTGGCGTGCCGGTGCGTTCGATCCTGGCTTCTGCTGCGGTCACGCTGGTGGCGGTGCTGCTTAACTACCTGATCCCGCAGCATGCGCTGGAGTTGTTGATGTCGCTGGTGGTCGCGACCCTGGTGATCAACTGGGCGATGATCAGCTATTCGCACTTCAAGTTCCGTCAGCACATGAACCAGACCCGCCAGACACCGCTGTTCAAGGCGCTGTGGTATCCGTACGGCAACTATGTCTGCCTGGCGTTCGTGGTGTTCATTCTTGGGGTAATGCTGCTGATTCCCGGCATCCAGATATCGGTCTACGCGATTCCGGTGTGGGTGGTGTTCATGTGGGTGTGCTACCTGATCAAGAACAAGCGCAGTGCCCGGCAGGACATGGCTGTGGCCGCTGCCGCCAAGTAAGCGTCCTTGAAATACAACAAACCCGGCACTTGGCCGGGTTTGTTGTATTCAGACTCATGCTGATCCCTGTGGGAGCGAGCCTGCTCGCGATGGCGCCAGCACATTCAGCATTGATGCAAGCTGACCCACCGCTATCGCGAGCAGGCTCGCTCCCACAAGGGTTGGTCGCTGTCTTGGGGATTCGCGGTATTCTGTGGGTCCTGATACCGGACTTCTTTTTCCATGCTGGCAATTTCCAACACTGTGCACATCCCGGACGCCGAGATCGAACTGACGGCCATCCGAGCCCAAGGCGCCGGCGGGCAGAACGTCAACAAGGTGTCCAGCGCCGTGCACTTGCGCTTCGACATTGCGGCCTCGTCCTTGCCCGATTTCTACAAGGAGCGGTTGCTGGCGCTGCGCGACAGTCGCATCACCAGCGACGGCGTGTTGATCATCAAGGCCCAGCAATACCGCACCCAGGAACAGAACCGGGCCGATGCCCTGGAACGCCTGACCGAACTGATCCTTAACGCCACCAAGGTCGAAAAGAAGCGCCGTCCGACCAAACCGACCCTGGGCTCGAAGAAACGTCGCCTGGAATCCAAGACCAAGCGCGGTTCGATCAAAGCCGGGCGCGGCAAGGTGGACTTCTAGTTTTTCTCCCGCTCCTGGCGATACTTCGGCGCCTGGCGGTACAGGTAGAGACTCAGCAACAACCCGCCCAAGGCCGCCAGCGCGGCGAACAAAAAGATCGAAGCAAAACCGAAACCTGCGGCAATCGCACCGGCCAACGGCCCGGTAATCCCCAGGGACAAGTCAATAAACAACGAATAGGCGCCCACCGCCGCGCCACGGCTGGAGGCGGGTACCAGGTTGACCGCTTCCACCCCCAGCGCCGGGAACACCAGGGAAAAACCGAAGCCGCTCAATGCCGCGCCGGCCAAGGCCCAATGCGCATCCGGCGCCAGCCAGAGCAACAACAAACCGAGGGTTTCCACCGACAGGCAGGCAATCGCCACCCGGAAGCCGCCCAGGCGGTTGATCAAATTACCGAACAGCAAGCGCGCGCCGATGAAGCTGGCGCCGAACAGGCTCAGGCACAGCACTGCGTTGTCCCACTGCTGCGTGGCGTAATACAGGGTGATGAACGTGGCGATGGTGCCAAAACCGATGGAGCCCAGGGCCAGGCCGCAGCCATGGGGCAGGACGCGTCCGAGAACATGCATGAAAGGCAGCCGTTCGCCAGTGACAATGGGCGCCGCCGTTTTCGGCCAGGCCAGCGCCAGCCCCAGCAACGCCAGCAAAATAATGCTGACGCCCATGCTCCACAGCCCCAGGGATTTCACCAGCCACACCCCCAACGGCGCGCCAATCGCCAGCGCGCCGTAGCTGGCGATACCGTTCCAGGAAATCACCTTGGCGGTATTCGCCGCGCCGACCCGGCCGATGCCCCAGCCAATCGATCCCGAGCCTACCAGGCTTTCGGCGCTGCCCAGCACCAGGCGGCCGATCAGCAGGCTGATCAGGCTCAGCGTCGGTAGGTTTGACGTCCAGGCAGACGCCAGCATGAACACACCGCTCAGCCCGCAACCGGCGAGGCCGAACATGACCGCGCGCTTGCTCCCCAGGTTGTCGATGATCCGTCCGGCATAAGGACGACTGAGGAGGGTGGCCAGGTACTGGACGCTGATTACCAACCCGGCGATCACCGCGCCAAAACCCAGTTCGCCGTGGACGAACCCGGGCAACACGGCGAGGGGAATGCCGATATTCAGGTAGCCAATGAAAGTGAACAGAACGATGGAAACGACTTGCAGCGTGACCGCCAAGGGGCGCTGGGTATCTGGCATGGGTAAAGAGTCCACGGAGCAGCAGGATAGATAGGCTGCTTATGATAGCGGTGCCTGCGACCGTGAAGCGTGGAAAAGTAAAACTATTTGCCGGATGGCGCTGGGGTGTCGTCTTGTCCAGCCACCAGGTGCGTGGTGACCAATGCAGCGAGGGCGTTTTCTTCAGTGCCAAATCGTGCCAGCAGGGCGGCTTGTTTCTCTGGGGAAAGGCGCGTCCAGATATCGACCATCTTTTCGGCGGTGCCGATCAGGACGCTGGCTTGGGCTTCGCTGAAGGTAGGGTCATCGGTCATGGGGGGCTCAGGATTCAGGCAGTGTGGAAAGCGCATCTTAGCGCTTTCCACACGGTCTGGTCGTGCGGGTGAATCAGTCTTCGCTGTCGGCCTGGCGGCGTTCAGTGGCTTCTTTGGGCTCGGGTTGCTGGGCGTCTGGTTGCCCCCCGGCTTGTAGCGTGGTCGTCTGCTCAGTTTCGTGCAGGCTAGGGAAGGGGAGATTAGGAATCTCGTGCATATCGCGCTCCTCGCAAAGTCTGTTGGTAGATCTGGTAGATCCGCGCTTTTACAAAGCTTGGGCAGGATACAGCAGAAGAAATGACAAAAAGACTTTTAAGTTCCGTTGCGGCGACAAAAGGGCTTGTCTGGACAGGACATGTCCAATCATCAAACGCCTGCTACCGGTCGTCGCGAAGGCTCAAGAATGCGCACGGCGGGTCGATGGCTTGTACATATCCCGCATTCGGTTGCGACACTGCAAACCACGAACATGGAGGTCGGGACGTGTCGTCCGTGAGCTTGGCTCTTTCTTCTTTTCAAGAGATTTCCCTCCATGTTTCTACAAAAATCCCTGAGAGCGCAGATTCTCGCCTTGCTCAGTGGCAGCCTGCTGGCGATGTTGCTGATTGCCCTGGCGTCTTTCCATTTCCTCTCCAACGGCGTCCAGAACTATCGCAACCTGATCGATGGCCCGTTGCGTGCGTCGCAGTTGATCGATGAGGCCAACCTGCAATTCAAGGTGCAGGTCCAGGAATGGAAAAACGTTCTGCTGCGCGGCAAGCAGCCGGCGGACCTAGCTAAATACTGGAAGCAGTTCGAAGATCGCCAGCATGATGTCCAGGGTATTCTTGGCCAGTTGATCGCCCTTGAAGGGGTTGCGACACCCATCAAGACTCGGATCGAGGGTCTGCGAGACGAACACCGTCAATTGGGTGCGGCCTACCAGAAGGGCCGTGATGCGTTTGTGACGGCGGGCGGCGATGCGGCGGCGGGTGATGCGGCGGTCAAAGGTGTGGACCGCGCGGCCAGCGAGCAAATGAGTGCGCTGGTGGTGGAGTTGCGCAAACTTGCCGGCGAACAATCGGCGCAGATCAGTGCCGGTGCCGATCGCACGATTATGCTGGGCACCGTGATCATGCTGGTTTCCGGCCTGCTGATCGGGCTGTTCAGCCTGTGGCTGGTCAATCGCAACCTGGTGCAGCCGATCCGCAACCTGATCGAATACGTGACCCAACTGAGTCGCGGCCGTTTCGCCGAGCGGGTAGTCAGCAACCGGCAGGACGAATTGGGTGACCTGGCGCTGGCCGCCAATACCCTGCGCGACTTTCTCGCCGAAACCTTCTCGCGTCTGCAGCGCAGTGCCACGGAACTGGACAGTGCCAGCGGCGAGCTTAATGCCATCGCCAGCCTGATGAGCCAAGGCACCAGCGAGCAATTCGAACGCACCGACCAGGTGGCGACGGCGATGAACGAAATGTCCGCCACCGCCCAGGAAGTCGCTCGCCATGCCGCCGACGCGGCACAGGCCGCCGATGACGCCGATCACTCGGCGCAGCAGGGCGAGAAGGTCATGCAAGGGACCATTCATACCATCACCCGCATGCGCGGTGAAATCGCCAACACGGCCACAGTCATCCGCCAGTTGGAAACCGATAGCGGGCGCATTGGCAAGGTGCTGGAAGTGATCCGCGGTATCGCCGAGCAGACCAATCTGTTGGCCCTCAACGCTGCCATCGAAGCGGCCCGGGCTGGCGAGGCTGGACGCGGTTTCGCGGTGGTTGCCGATGAGGTGCGCAGTCTGGCCCAGCGCACCGCCTCGTCCATCATCGAGATCAACCAGATTATCCAGACCGTGCAAACCGGTGCGGTGGACGCAGCCCAGGCCATCGAGAGCGGTCAGTCGCGCAGTGAAGAAAGTGTGGAGCAGGTGACTCAGGCCGGTGTGATGCTCGAACGCATTACCCAGGCCGTGGAAGCGATTCGCGACATGAATCGTCAGATCGCCACTGCCGCAGAAGAGCAGACCTCGGTGGCTGAAGACATCTCGCGCAACCTGACCGAAATCACCTGCATCGCCAGCACTAACCTGGACAATGTACAGCGCACCGAAGCCGCGAGTCGGAACCTGCACGGTTTGTCAGGGCAGTTGAATGAAGTGACGGCGCGGTTGAGTGCCTGACGGTCGACGGTCGTTAGCGGTAGTTGTCGATAGATGCAAAAAAGCCGCGCAACCCTGAGGTTGCGCGGCTCATTTTAGTGACCAATTAACGGTCTTGCTTGTCGCTCAGGACTTTGCCGGTAGTTGCGTCAAAGTCTACATCCCACTCTGTGCCATCGGCCATTCTCAGTTCAACTTCATATTCATAACCGTTGAAGTGGTTATCCAGGTCGGTGTCGGTGATGGTTGCGCCTGGGTGCAACTTCAGGGCTGCTTGGTTCATCTCTTCCAGCGGCTTGATTTTTCCGCTCTTGACCAACTCAGGAATCTGGTCGACTCGAACATCAGCCTGGGCCAGGCCGGCGGTGAGGGTCAGGGCTGCGGCGGTGAACAGGGCAGTCAAAGTTTTCATGTGTTCTTTCCTTGCTGTGATTAAGGGGTGTGTCGTTTAAGTGGGTTCAGATTAACTGTGGCAACTTAATTCACCCTTAATTCAGTAACCGTTGTTCTCCAGCACCTGCGCCACGCTGCCTGTTTCGGGACGCTTCAAGTATTTGAGCAGTTCGCTGGCGCGGTTGGTAAAGATGCCATCCACTCCGGCCTCCAGCACTTTTCTGAAGTCCACCGCTTCATCAACCGTATAAACGTGCACCAACAAACCCTGGTCATGGGTGTATTGGTTCATCCACGGCTGCACCAGATCCGAATAACTCTGGCTGCCGCCTTGAGTCAACGCGGCGGACGGCCCGGTGCCGATAGCGCCTTGTGCCTTGGCGAATTGAACCCATTGTTCAAACTCGGCGTTGTCCTTGGGCTGCTGTTTGGCGTAATAGGCCGCCTTGTCCGTTTCGCCGGACTCGGCAAACGTCACCTTCGACTTGGCCTCGATGTAGCCATCGCCCACCCACAACAGCAGGACTTTTGGCACGTTCGGCATTTCTTTTTGCAGCAGTTCGAGGCTGCTCTTTTCGAAGGTTTGCAACACCACCTTGCCTTTGCCCTGACCTACACCGGTGGCGCGTTTGGCGAGCTTGGAGCCCGACGGGCTCAACCAGCCGCGGTCATGCAGTTTATCCTTCAAGTCGCGCTCGATGCCGGGGAACAGCTTCGGCTCCTTGGTTTCGATGTACAGCCCCGGTTTGTGCAGCGGGTTGCCTTCGGCGATGTTGATGACTTCGTCGAGGGTGAGGATTTTCAGGCCCACGAACGACGGGCGGGCGCGGTCCGGGTAGGCGGTGTTGAACCAACTGCCGGCATCGAGGGTTTTGAGTTCCGCCATGGTGAATTCGTTGGCGGTGCTGTCCTTGCGCTCGGGGAATTTGGTCGCGACATCGGTGGTGCGCAGCAGGCTGTCGTCGTGCAGCACGAACAGTACGCCGTCCTTGCTGCGTTGCAGGTCCAGTTCCAAGTAGTCGGCGCCCAGGTCGCGGGCCAGTTTGTAGGCCGCGGCGGTGGTTTCCGGCGCGTCAAACGAGGCGCCGCGGTGGGCGATCACCGCTGGGTGAGGAATGCCCTGAAGGGCCGCGAGGGACTTGGGGGGCGCGGCTTCGCCGGCCTGTGTCTGGCCGAAGCCAAGCAGCAGGCTCAGCATCAGGGCACTACGGGTGAAGGTGACAGGCATGCTCGAGATCCTTTCGTGGGTTTCGCAAAGACCTATCTTTTAACAACTGAACGTTCCTGGCGCTATCGCTATACCGACATAAAAATGCGCAAAGCAGATTTTTCCCACGCTTTTTCAGGCTGCTTTGCAGTACGCTTGGCCGCACCAGTTTCCCCGGCAGAGGGAAACCCGAAGACAGCATCCACTTGCCCTGCGTGTAAACCATCGATCAGACGTCCTGCGGGACGCATCCATGAGGTTTACCATGCGCACCACTTCGACATTCATCTGCCAGGCCGCCGACCAGCTCAAGGGTTTTGTCGGCCTGAACCGCAAAACCGGCCAGTACATCGTGCGCTTCAGCGAAGATGCCTTTGGCATGGACGTGGCCGACGACGGCATCATCCCCACCTGCGAATTTGTCTGGACTCCGGTGGCAGACGGCACCATGGCCCTGAGTCGCCAGCGCATCCAGTTGCTGCTGGACCAGAACATCGACGACCGGATCAACCTCACCGAACCGTTGCGGGTTTACATGGCCCGTAGCGACCTGCCGGAGATTGTTGCAGTGCGTCAGTTGGTGGAAGGCTAAAGCCACGCCGACTATGAATGGGCTGAAAAAAAACTGTGGGAGAAAGGCTTGCCCGCGATGGCGGCGGCACATTCAGCACTGATGCAAGCTGACCCAGCGCTATCGCGAGCAGGCTCGCTCCCACAAGGGATTTGCGGTGCGCACCGAATCGGTTAGCCCTGAAAAACCACTGTGGGAGAAAGGCTTGCCCGCGATGGCGGCGGCACATTCAGCACTGATGCAAGCTGACCCAGCGCTATCGCGAGCAGGCTCGCTCCCACAAGGGATTTGCGGTGGACACCGAATCGGTTAGCCCTGAAAAACCACTGTGGGAGCAAGGCTTGCCCGCGATGGCGGCGGCACATTCAGCATGGATGCAAGCTGACCCAGCGCTTTCGCGAGCAAGCCCGCTTCCACGAGGGATTTGAAGTGAACACCGAATCGGTTAGCCCTGAAAAACCACTGTGGGAGCAAGGCTTGCCCGCGATGGCGGCGGCACATTCAACACTGATGCAAGCTGATCTGCCGCAATCGCGAGCAGGCTCGCTCCCACAAGGGGTCTGAGGTGGACACCGAATCGGTTAACCCTGAAAAACCACTGTGGGAGCAAGGCTTGCCCGCGATGGCGGCAGCACATTCAACACTGATGCAAGCTGATCTGCCGCAATCGCGAGCAGGCTCGCTCCCACAAGGGATTTGCGGTGAACACCGAATTGGATAGCCCTGAAAAAACACTGTGGGAGCAAGGCTTGCCCGCGATGGCGGCGGCACATTCAGCATGGATGCAAGCTGACCCAGCGCTTTCGCGAGCAAGCCCGCTTCCACAAGGGATTTGAGGTGGACACCGAATCGGGTAGCCCTGAAAAACTAATGTGGGAGCGAGCCTGCTCGCGATGACGGCGGCACATTCAGCATGGATGCAAGCTGGCCCAGCGCTTTCGCGAGCAGGTTTTGTAGGCTGGCATCAGGTTTGGCGCTGGAAGGCATAGTCCCGTTCGACCTTGCACACCCGCGTGTGGCAATGGGCGTACCAGGTCGAGCGACCGCGTTCGCGGATTGCGCGGTGTTCGGGGTGCTGTTTCCAGGCCAGGATCGCCGCTTCGCTGCTCCAGTAGGACACGGTGATGCCCAAGCCGTCTGCGCCACGGGCCGACTCGACGCCGAGGAAGCCCGGCTGCTCTTGAACCAGAGTCAGCATGCGCTCAGCGGCTTGGGCGTAACCCTGGTCCCCCTCAGTGCGCAGGGAGGTGAAAATCACCGCGTAATACGGGGCGCTCATGATGCTGTCCTCCGGCAAGCCTCGACAAACGCACTGACCAGCGGCGGCACACGTCCTTCCAACGCTGCGCGCTCAGGCTGGAACAGGGTCGCGACAAAAAAAGGATGATCAGCCAGCTCCACGGCCCGTAAATCGCCAGCCGAATCCCGGGCCACGGCGTGCAAGCGGTCACTCAGCAAGTCCCGCTCAAACTGTGGATTGACCCCAAAGCTGCACCGATATCCTTCGAAAACCTTAAGGCGACCATAGGCCTTGGCAATCAACGAATCGGCGTCAAGCTCAAGACAGTCGATGGTTTCGATCAGCGCACAGCTTAACGGCGTCAGCAGTGCCCGTTCAGCCTCGGGAGCTGTTTCGCCATGGGCTGCGTCGGCCCAGCCCTTCACATTGCGCGCGTATTCCAGCACGGTATGCTGAAAACCGCCGCAGGTGCCGAGGAAAGGGCGACGCTGTTCGCGGGCAAAACGAATGGCTTGCAGCGCGCCATTTTCGTTTCGGTAAGGGCTGCCGGGCACGCACCAGACCCCGTCGAAACCATTCAGGACGGCGCTGTCGGTGATGAGGTCGGTGCCCAGCCATTGAAATCCAATGTGATGACCGGTTTGCTTGCTGGCCAGTTCGAGTGCGATGGGGATGGCCCGATGGGCCGTTATTTGAGGGTCATAGTCGCCGACCAGGGCGATGTGCAAAGAACGCTGGTTTTCCATGAGAGGCTCGCCGCTTGTTGATTCCTGGTCGCCACTATAGATTGGCGTTCACGCAATCAATATTGGCATTTGCCCAAGTGATCAATGCATCGACGCACTATCGTCTGGACTATCCCGATCTGTCCCTGATCCTGGCGCTGGTCCGTGGCGGTTCGCTGGCCCGAGCCGCGCGCTTGCTGCACGTGGATGTGTCCACGGTCTTCCGCTCGGTACGGCGGCTGGAGGCCGCCCTGGGCCAACCCTTGTTCGAAAAAAGCCGTGCAGGGTATTTGCCCACGAGCCTGGCCCAGGCGCTGGCTGAGCAGGCCGAGCGCGCCGAACAAGCGTTGGAGGCGGCGCGTATCGGGGTGGAGCAGGGCGGTGAGGTCGTCAGCGGCACGGTGCGCCTGACCTGCACTGACTCGGTCCTGCAAGCATTGTTGCTGCCGGCCCTGGCGCGGTTCATGCCTGCTTACCCGGCGCTGTTCCTTGAGCTGAGCACCTCGAACGACTTTGCCAACCTGAGCCGCCGCGACGCCGACATCGCCTTGCGACTGACCCGTACGCCGCCGGAACATCTGGTCGGGCGGCATCTGGGTAATGTGGTTTATCGGGTATGTGCCGACACCCGCTATCTGCGTTCGGTAAATACGGATGATCTGGCCGCCATGACCTGGATCGCGCCGGATGACTTTCTCCCCGATCACCCCACTGTGGCTTGGCGCCGTCAGCATCTTCCTGGCGTGGTGCCGGCCTATCGCTGCAACAGCATGCTTTCGGTCACCGAGTTGGTTCGAGCCGGGCTGGGCGTGGCGGCGTTGCCGGACTTTCTGATCGGCGAAAACAAGGGCCTTACCCCCATTGGCGAACCGCTGGTGGGGTATGACACGGCCCTTTGGCTGCTGACCCGGCCCGACTGTCGCGCCTTGCGCTCAGTGGTGACATTGTTCGATGAACTCAGGTGCAATCTGCGCTTGCACTGACTTTTGTCCAACAGGGCGTTGATGGCTCAATCGAGGAGGATCTCCCGGCGGTATAGTGACTTGAGCCCCAGCCTCAGGCAGAGAACATCATGATGACAGAATCGTCGCAGCCCACTTCCACAGCACCTGTTGATCACTTGCGTTTTCATCGTCCCCACGCGCATTTGGGGCCGACCTTTGGTAATGACCGCTTTGCGCTACGCGCGGAGGCATTCGCGCGTTTTTTCGGGACACCCATGTTCCTGGGGGCGCAGACCTTGATCGTGTTGATCTGGATAAGCCTGAACATGTTGGGTGTGGTTCATTTCGATGCTTACCCGTTCATCTTGCTGAATCTGGCGTTCAGCCTACAGTCGGCCTACGCCGCCCCGCTGATCCTGCTGGCGCAGACACGCCAGGCCGCGCGGGACAAGGCCCAAGCCGAAGCGGATGCTCAACATCGCGAAGCACTGGCCATTGCCAACAGTGAGCGCCAGGCCCAGGCAGCACAGAACACGGCGCAATTGCTCGAGTTGTTGGAGCAGAACACCCGCCTGACGGAAATGACCAAGGCATTGACCGAGCGCATCGACTGCCTGACTACCGAGATGCACGAGAAATTCGTGAGCAAGCCATCGATGCCGTAATCCGTTTCTGCGGTGGTAGCGACACTCAGACCTGATAGCGGGCCAGGAACATGTCGAGGGCCGATTCAACCACCTGAGTCTGTTCATCCTGGGTCAGGCACGGCTGGCCCATGGAAATTTGAGGCCAGAAGGCGAACGTCTTGATCAGCCCGTGCATCTGTTGCGCCGCAAACGCCGGCTCCACGGCTTTCAACCGACCGTCGGCCTGGGCCTGGCGAATCCACACGGTCAAACCTTCTTCGCGCTGACCCATGCGCGCAACCATATCCTGGGCTCGCTCGGGCGAATGAATCGTCGCGGCAATGGCGATGCGCGCCAGATCGAGAAAATTATCGTCTGCCAGCATGTGCAATTTGGCTTGCAGCAGCTTTCGAAGCTGCTCACGCAGGGGCTGCTCCGGGCTGTAGGCCATGTCCTGTTCGGCGGTAATGCTGTTCCACAATCGATTCAGAATTTCCGCAAACAACTCCTCTTTGCTGGGGAAGTGGTTATACACCGTGCGCTTTGACACACCCGCCGTCGCCGCGATCTTGTCCATGCTGGTGATCTCGAAACCGCTGCTACGGAATTCGGCAATCGCGGCCTGGAGGATGGATTCGCGTTTTCGCTCGGTGAGGCGCTGCGGCGGTACGGTCATGGTTAATCATCATCTGGAGAAGGGAAGTTACACTTGGCAGTTTACTTGCTCTCGGGATTGCTGCAATCTACAAACTACACCGAGTAGTGTAGTTTTCAATCAGGCGGCTGAGCGTGCATGCAACGGCCATTAGCGTCCCACAACGGCGAAGCGCAATTGCGACGACGTTCTTGGAGTTTTCGCATCATGACCATTTTTTCTTCGACTGACAGCCCTGCGGTGCTTCCTTCATCCCAGCAGGAGCAAGGAAAGTACCGTAACCACGCCCCTACACCGCGCCAAGGGCTCGGCCAGATGCTACGCATCATGTGGAACATGATCTTCCACAAACCGCGCAACACCCGTCCTGCGGGCACCATCGAGGTACAACCGCTGACGCGCGCCGACCTGCTGGCCGCGCCGAACAACAGTGTTTTCCGCCTCGGTCATTCCACGGTGCTGCTCAAACTGCGAGACAAGTTCTGGCTGACCGACCCGGTTTTTTCCGAGCGCGCTTCCCCCCTGCAATGGGCTGGCCCCAAGCGCTTCCATCAGCCGCCCATCAGCCTGGAACAGCTGCCGCCAATTGAAGCGGTGATTCTTTCCCATGATCACTACGACCATCTCGATCATCAGGCCATCCTCCAACTTGCCGCCAAGACACGGCATTTCCTGGCCCCTCTCGGGGTAGGCGACACCCTGATCAAATGGGGCATCGACGCCAGCAAGGTGCGTCAGCTGGACTGGTGGCAGAGCACCGAAGTGGACGGCATTGAATTCATCGCCACACCCTCCCAGCACTTTTCCGGTCGCGGGCTGTTCGACGGCAACAGCACGTTATGGGCTTCGTGGGTGATGATCGATGGCGCCACCCGAATCTTCTTCAGCGGCGACACGGGCTATTTCGACGGGTTCAAACGCATCGGCCAGCAATACGGCCCATTCGACCTGACGCTGATGGAAACCGGCGCCTACAACGTCGAATGGCCGCACATCCACATGCAACCGGAGCAAACCCTCCAGGCGCATATCGACCTCAAGGGCCGCTGGTTGCTGCCGATCCACAACGGCACGTTCGATTTGTCGATGCATGCCTGGTACGAACCCTTCGATCGCATCCTGGCCCTGGCCTGGGAGCGCAACGTCTGCATTGCCACCCCGCAAATGGGTGAAGCTTTCAGCCTCGCGCAACCGCAACGTGGCCGCGCCTGGTGGCTGGACGTGGAACCCTCGGCTTATCAAGACCAGCCCGATATGGCCTGACCCTCGACGCATCGATCATTCGATCATTGCGTAGTCTGGCCGCCCCATCGGATCCGGCGTGGCGCCTTTGATATTCATGCCGCGCCCAGGCGCAAAGCCCGGGAAGAACACCAGGCCTTCGGCTTCCAGCCGAAAGGCCAGGGCCAGGCGGGTGACATCAAGTAGCTCGCCCCCCGCTTCGAAGCGCCGGATGGCCTGGGTCGAGACTCCAGACTGCCGTGACAATTCCTCGACACTCCAGCCCAGCATGGCTCGAGCCTGCGCGCTGTGGGCAGGGGTGAATTGATAGACAGCGATGCGTTCCAGGGTGGTTTTGATTGCGAGCGAGGCCATGGGAGTTCTCCAAAGCTGTGGATTCAAAAAATACTGTGTTTTTGTACAGTTGCTTTGAATCCTGATCAATCTCATTTTTTTGATCAATGACCGGTGGTCTTTTCCAGCCAGGCACTCGGTGCGTGACCCAGCACCCGGCGAAACATGGTGGAGAACGCTGCGGGGCTGTCGTAGCCCATATCCAGGGCAATACGGGTTACCGAATCGCCTACGACCAATCGAGACAGCGCCGACATCACACAGGCCTGTTGTCGCCATTGGCTGAAACTCAACCCGGTTTCCCGGCTGAACAGCCGATTGAACGAGCGCAGGCTGATAGGCAACTGCGCCACCCATTGCACAGGTGAGACGTGGGCGTTGGGGCGTTTCAGAAACTCCTGGCACAGGCCGAGCAGGCGTGGGTCCTTGGGCAGTGGCAGGTGCAACGGCAAATGAGTGCTGCGCAACAGTTCGTGCAGCAACAGATTGATCAGCGCGCCGTCGCGTCCGGCCTCGTCGTATTCCGGCGCAAGCTCCACGGCTTCCAGCAGCAACTGGCGCATCAGGGGCGACACGCTGATGACTTGGCAACGGGCGTCCATGGCCGTCACCGCGGCCGGTTCGATGTACACGCTGCGCGTGCTGACCCCCAGCATCAGCACCTCATGGGCAACCCCGGGCGGGATCCATACCGCCCGTTGCGGCGGCACCACCCAATTACCGTCTTCGGTGCGGACGTGCATCACACCAGTGGCGCCATACAGCAACTGCGCCCGGCGATGATGGTGCGAGGGCAGTAAATGTCCGTGGGGGTAGTCGGTGCCAATGGCGACGACAGCCCTGGGGATCGCATCCAATAAATCGATCGAAGTGTTGCGCATCGAGGGGCTACTCATCATTGGCGTAAACGCAAACATTATTGGCCTGTTTTCTAGAGCGGGCCAAGCTTCGCTTATCTAACGTGGGGCGCCTCCCATTTCACGGATTCGCCTCGATGTTCTATGTATTGCTTGCGTGCTTCGGCTGCCTGAGTGGCGTAACGGCGGTGTTGTTCGGCTTTGGCGGCGGTTTCGTCGTGGTGCCTTTGATGTATCGCATGCTGATGGCCCATCACTCGGGTGACGCCATCGGTGAATCGGCCATGCACATTGCCGTCGCCACCTCGACCTGCGTCATGATCGTCAACGCCCTGGTCGCCACCGGAAAACACCAGCGTGCCGGTCAACTGATTCGTCATTACCTGTGGCCGTTCGGCGGTTTCATTGCGCTGGGGGCGGTCTTCGGCGCAGCGGCCGCCACTTGGCTCAATGGCGAGATTATCCGCTACGCCTTCATGGCTTACCTGGGCCTGACCATCCTGGACTGCCTGCTGCGGCGAGGTTTTCTGACACGCCCCAGCGATGCCGTCCTACGCCCTTTGGCGCCAATGGAGACCGCATTGGGCGGTACAACCATCGGAATCATCGCCACAATGCTGGGCGTCGGCGGCAGCGTCATGACCGTGCCACTGCTGCGCCGTTGTGGCCTGAGCATGTCCCAGGCCACGTCGATGGCCAATCCACTGAGCGTGCCCGTCGCGTTGGCCGGCACCGTCACCTACATGGCCTTGGCCAGCTTCACCGGGACAGACTTCGGCCCGTGGTTTGTCGGTTACGTAGACTTGCTGGCCTTTGTTGTGCTCACACTCGGCGCGCTACTGGGCATCCGTCTGGCAACACCATGGATCGGGCGGATACCGGATCGGCTGCATGCGCGGGTGTATGTAGGGTTGTTGATGTTTGTGATGGTTGGGATGTGGCTGGGGTAGGGTAGCTATTGACCAGCCAACCCCGGTGCTTCCCGAATAATGAAGTGATCCAGGTTCTCGATATTGGCGCTGAACACCCCGAACGTCTGCTCGGAGTTTTTCTTGCTCGGCACCTGTTTCAGCTCCGGCGTCACGCCATAAAAGAAGCAATACAACGGCGCGTCACTCTCGATGGCGTGCTTGATCTCTTCCAGAAACGCTTTGCGCTTGCGGTAGTTGTCGATCAGCTTCTTGCTCAGGTAAACGTTGACCGAGTAAGGCTTCTTCTTCGCCTCGCCCGGTTGCTTGAACCAGACCTTTGCTTCGAAGTCGATGCGAAAGCTCTGGGTGTAATCCTTGATCTCCTTGATCTTGCCCCAGTAAATCAACCCCTTGTTGTCCAGCAGGTATTCGATCTTCTTGAAGAACGATCCATAGGGCGCCGTGTGCTCGCCAATTTTCAGCGGCATGCGCTTGAGCAGTTCCCTGTCCGCGAAGTTCGACACAAAACACTCCACCGGATGGGCGAAGACGCTGGTCTTGTCCGGCGCTGAATCACGGCTCGGGTGCTCGACATGACTGGCGGCTGAAGGCTCTCGCTCATCGCGCAGAACGTCCGCCACCACCGTCGGGCTGGATGGCTTGCGCACATACTCACGCCGAGTCAGCAATAATTCCGACGGAAAATGCTCCTCCGGACCGTCATCCGTTTCCCCGCCCTCCGTCTCCAGGCCTGATGCCGGAGTCTTCAGGCTGACATAAGGACAACCCTCGATATGCCGCGTGCTGGGGATGTTCTTGAAGTGCGGCGTGCGCACGTAATTCACGTTCTTGGCGTTGAACGTCCCCAACACATTCGCCGCATCAAACGCCACCCGACAGGCATCGTTGGGGCACTGGAACTGTTCCTTCGCGGAATCGAATGCCACTGTCTCGTCGAAATTCAAATCGCGCACGTCATAGATCGACAGCTTGTCGTCGAGGCTGAGGCAGTAGGCGAGGTCGAATTTCATCGGGGCTCGGGTCCAGGAGGGGGAAATGTATTAATAGCGAAGGGCAGGGCCGGTTGCACTCAAAGTTTCAGCACACCACCAAAAACTGTGGGAGCGAGCCTGCTCGCGATGCCCAAAATCCCCCGGCCATCAAGCCTGCCGATAACCTGTGACCTGACACCAACCCGTGGCGAGGGAGCTTGCTCCCGCTGGCTGCGTAGCAGCCCCAATTCCATATCACCAACAAAAAACCGCCGCCTGAACAACGGACAACGGACGACGGCTTCTGATGGAATCTCAAAACCCTCGCAAAATCCGAGAAGCTTTCCGCCACCAATGCGCAACGATTCTGAGTTTTTCGTAGGGCAAAGGTTGCTTGGCTGCCCTGAAGTTAAACGCGATATCGGCTCTTATAGAAAACAAAAAACCCCGTTTTCACGGGGTTTTTATTTAAGCGTGCAGCCTAAGATTTTTCTTTCGAATCAATCCCAGCTAAGCGCCCCACCCGTTTGATACTCAATCACCCGAGTCTCAAAGAAGTTCTTCTCTTTCTTCAAGTCCATGATCTCGCTCATCCAAGGGAACGGGTTCGTCGTCCCTGGATACTCTTCCTTCAGACCAATCTGCGACAGGCGACGGTTAGCGATGAACTTGAGGTAGTCCTCCATCATCGCCGCGTTCATTCCCAATACCCCACGAGGCATGGTGTCGCGCGCGTATTCGATCTCCAACTGAGTCCCTTGCAGGATCATCTGGGTCGCTTCTTCCTTCATCTCGGCATCCCACAAGTGCGGGTTTTCGATTTTGATCTGGTTGATCACGTCGATGCCGAAGTTCAGGTGCATGGATTCGTCGCGCAGGATGTATTGGAACTGCTCGGCGACGCCGGTCATTTTGTTGCGGCGGCCCATGGAGAGGATCTGGGTGAAGCCGCAGTAGAAGAAGATGCCTTCCAGAACGCAGTAGTAGGCGATCAGGTTGCGCAGCAATTCCTTGTCGGTGTCCGGGGTGCCGGTTTCGAACTTCGGATCGGAGATCGAACGGGTGTATTTCAGGCCCCAGGCGGCTTTTTTCGCGACCGATGGGATCTCGTGGTACATGTTGAAGATTTCGCCTTCATCCATGGCCAGCGATTCGATGCAGTACTGGTAGGCGTGGGTGTGGATCGCCTCTTCGAACGCCTGGCGCAGGATGTACTGGCGGCATTCGGGGTTGGTGATCAGGCGGTACACGGCCAGGACCAGGTTGTTGGCAACCAGGGAGTCGGCGGTGGAGAAGAAGCCCAGGTTGCGCATCACGATACGGCGCTCGTCGTCGGTCAGGCCTTCCGGGGTTTTCCAGAGGGCGATGTCGGCGGTCATGTTGACTTCTTGCGGCATCCAGTGGTTTGCGCAGCCGTCCAGGTACTTCTGCCAGGCCCAGTCGTATTTGAATGGCACGAGCTGGTTGAGGTCGGCGCGGCAGTTGATCATGCGCTTTTCATCGACGGCGACACGGGCGGAGGCGCCTTCGAGCTCGGCGAGGCCTTCGGCGACGTCGAGTTTGTCGAGGGCGGCCTTGGCGCGAATGATCGCGGCCGAGTCGCTGGCCGTCACGGCCCGGGCTTCGAGGGCGGCGGCACCGCCGGCGCTGTCGAGGCGGTCCATGTTGGCTTCAGAAGCGTGGCCGGCGTTGGCGCCTTTTACAGCGACTTCGCCGTCTTCTTTGTCGAATTCGTCCCAGCTCAGCATGACGTGTTGTCTCCTGCGTGAGGGCCAGATGCCCGTTGAAGGCCTACTGGCCGCGGTGGATCTTGGAAAATCGTTTGTTGCAGCAGCTGACGCAGGCAATAAACAGAAAAATGTACGGGTCGTTCTGAAGCGGCTGTGAGCGCGAGGAGGCAATGGGCCTCTGCGTGGGCTTCAGGCTGGTTTGACTCCCTGTAAGGGAATATTGCAGGCCCGTTTAAGGCGGCATTATAAGGACTTTTTTGCCTACGTGCTGCGGCGAAATAGCCCACGGAGGAGGTCGCGGGCGGTATATCCGCGTGGGAGCAAGGGTTTACAAGGCTTTGGCCGCTGAAGATTTTTTTTGCATGGGTCGGGTGACGGTATTTTTTGATCAAAAAACGAGCGTTTTTTGAGGTTTTGCACTACATGTTGTGTTTGCAAGGGCTTTTTGATGGTTACAGACACAACCAAGCCCGATCAAAATCGGGCTATGGAAAATGCCATTTATGATCAACCGATATGTGCCGAACCGGTGTGGTCGTAGCCATCTTCAGCGACAGTAGCGGAGCCGGTGCGGTCGTATCCATCCTCGGCAACGGTGGCCGAGCCGGTGCGGTCGTAACCGTCTTCAGCGACAGCAGAGCCGGTGCGGTCATAACCGTCGGCGGCAAAGGTCTGGGCGGCCAGGACGGACAGGGTCAGGGCGAGGATCAGTTTGGTTTTCATGGAGGTTGCTCCTGGTTCGTTTAAGTTGATCAGCCGTTGGAGCAGCCGGTGCCCATGACGCTGTAGCGCAGGATGTGGCGCTGGCCTTTGGAGTCGTCGTATTCCATCTTGGCCGGGACCACTTCGCAGACGTTCGGGATGTCGCTCATGGAGATGACTTTGGCGATGTCCAGGTGGGTGGAGTAGGTGTACTCCTCAATGGCTGGTTTTTGCTGTGCAACGTCGGTCGGGGCCTCATCTGCCATCGCGGTGACGCTAAGGCCAGCGAGGACCAGAACCCATAAAGCTTTCATCTGTTTCACCTTTTTTGAGGTCGAGTGGGGTCACGCAACCTTTTTGGGGCTGCGTGTGGAACAGGTTTTGGGAGTTGGATTAACGGCCTTCGTGGGGGCTGTGTTGCGTTAATCATGTTTGCCGGTTGGCGAGGTGGATTTTAGGGGGTGGGGTTAATCGCAAAAAGACCGGGTTTTGATAAACACTGTTGGTTGATCTGGTAATAATCGTTGCAGAGTCCGGTGGCTGTCTGTGCCATCGATGTTGGATGTGCCGCCGCTATCGCGAGCAGGCTGAACTGGTCAAGTAATTCTGGAC